>CAZJJO010000007.1:0-40802 GCA_964546375.1 uncultured Gemmatimonadota bacterium | reverse complement strand
GCGACGTCCGTCGTGAGCATCATGGGGGTGACGCGCCCGTCCGGATCGTGGGCGTCCGGCGCGGAGTTCCGGGCCTCCTCGTCCTTCGGCGTCCACTGGTGGGCGCCGCCGGGGCCCGTCGTCAGCTCCCACTCGTAGTCGAGCAGGTTGTCGAGGTAGGTGGTGTCCCACCGGGTGGGCGTCTGGGTCCAGGGGCCCTCCAGCCCGCTGGTGATCATCACGTCGCCCGCGCTCGGGCCCAGGTCGTTCTTCCAGCCGAGCCCCTGCTCCTCGAGCGGCGCCGCCTCGGGCACCGGGCCGAGGTGCGCCTCGTCGTCGTCCGCGCCGTGGACCTTCCCGAAGGTGTGCCCGCCGGCGATGAGCGCGAAGGTCTCCTCGTCGCTCATCGCCATGCGGCCGAAGGTCTGCCGGATCCGGTGCGCGGCCCACTCCGGGTCCGGCTCGCCGTTCGGACCCTCCGGGTTGACGTAGATCAGTCCGATCTCGGAGGCGCCGAGCGGCTTCTCGAGCTCGTCCCTGTCGTTGTAGCGCTCCTCGTTGGTCAGCCACTCCCGCTCGGCGCCCCAGTAGGCGTCGTTCGCCTCCCAGGCGTCCTCGCGGCCGCCGCCGAAGCCGAAGGTCTCGAAGCCCATGTCCTCGAGGGCGACGTTGCCGGCCAGGATGATCAGGTCGGCCCAGGAGAGCTTCCGGCCGTACTTCTTCTTGACCGGCCACAGCAGGCGGCGCGCCTTGTCGAGGTTCGCGTTGTCGGGCCAGCTGTTCAGCGGCGCGAAGCGCTGCGTCCCGCCGCCGGCGCCACCCCGGCCGTCGACCGTGCGGTAGGTGCCCGCGGCGTGCCAGGCCATCCGGATCCACAGGGGGCCGTAGTGGCCGTAGTCGGCCGGCCACCAGTCCCGGGACGTCTTCATCACCTCTTCGATGTCGGCCTTCACCTCGGCCAGGTCCAGCGTCCGGAAGGCCTCGCGGTAGTCGAAGTCGTCGTCCGTCGGGTCGAGATGGGGCGAGTTCGTCTCCAGGACCCCCAGGGGCAGCTTGTTCGGCCACCATTCCTGGTTGCGGATCGTCGAGTCCTCGACGCCCTGGTTGTCGGATCCGCCCGTGACCGGGCATTCGCTGATGTCGCCCTTCGCGCGTGCGGCGTGCTCTTCCATGTCTGTCGCTCCCGTCCCTGTCGGCTCTGGATGATGTGGAGTCTCTCGGTGAGGGTCCGGCGTCGGTCCGGGCTCGGCGCGGTCGTGCCGGGCGCTAGCCCTCCGACGCGCAGTCCGGGCAGAGCCCGTGGAAGTGGACCGAGTGGTCGCTGATCTCGAAGCCCCGGTCGTCGCTCGGCGACAGCCGGTCCAGGTCGGGATCGTGCACGTCCACCACCCGGTCGCAGCTCCGGCAGATGAGGTGATGGTGGCGCTCCATCACCGCGTCGTAGCGGGCGGCGTCGCGGACCTCGTTCATGACGCCGACGAGCCCGGCCTCCTGGAGCGCGTCCAGGCAGTTGTAGACCGTGGCCATCGAGATCCCCGGCGCCGACGACCGGGCCCGCTCGTAGATCTCCGACGCCGTCGGGTGGTCGTCGGCGTCCGCGAGGACGCGGTACACCGTCAGGCGGGGCCGGGTGACCTGCAGGTCGGCCGCCCGGAGGCGCTCGGCGCAGCGGGCCTCGATCTCCTCGGCGGAGGTGGGGTTCGTCGTCATCTTAGACTTATTCTAATTTTAGACCCACCCCGGACGCAACGGTGACGCCGCGGGAGCGGGGGCGGAAGGGGCCGTGTCAGCCGCCCCCGATGGGGCTGCCCGGCGGGAGGTCCCCCGGCCGGCTCGGCGCGACGGCGCCGTGGTCCCGCTCCTGCCAGCGGCGGATCGTCCGCAGCGCCGACCGCTGGTGCGGCGTCGGCCGCTCCCGCCCCTCGAGCCAGCCGGCGAGGTCGTCGAGGGCGGCCGCGAGGACGGAGCGCACCCGGTCGGGGTTGTCCGTGCTCGAGGCCTCGTCGGTCAGCCGCTCCAGCACGACGCTCTCGACGGCCCGGTCCACGGCCGCCCCGCGGGGCCGGTCGGGGTCGGGGGCCCGCCAGGTGGCGTCCAGCAGGCGGGCGGTCACCTCGCGCAGGGAGGGCGGCCCCTCCGCCTCGCCCCCGCTCCCGCCGCCCTGGTCGGCGAGCCGGGCCATCCGCTCGGGCTGCAGGAGGAAGCGGAGGGTGAAGTCGGCCGCCGACGCGGCCGCGCCCGTGGCGTCGAAGGTGGGGCCCGTCTCGCGTGCGAAGGTCTCGCCGGGCGGGAGGCCCGGGGCGGGCGGCGGCAGGAGGTCGAGGATGCGGTCCGGGAGGGCCAGGAAGCCGGGGTCCAGCGTGGCCAGCATCGCCTCCAGGGCCGCCCGCTGCCGTTCGGCGGGGACGGGCCGCACCGGGGTCTGCCCGTCGCCGCGGACGGCGTGCCGGTAGTCGATCCCGCCCAGGGTGTGGGCGGTGGCCTCGAGCTGGTAGCGGTGGTGGAGGTAGAGGGGCACCAGCACCTCCTCCAGCCGGGCCAGGGCCTCGCCCTCGGGCACGGCCTCCGGCCCGAAGCTCTCGAGGCCGATCTCCCGGACCCGGATCTCGTGGCGCAGCGCCTCGGCCGGGTCGTCGCCGTTGTCCCACAGCCCCGCCATCGGATGGGCGGCGCCGGCGGGACGGGCGTCGGCGTCGGAGAGGAAGACCATCCCGTCCTCCAGCCCCTCCCGGACGATGGAGTCCAGGGCCGCCCCCTCGTCGACGCCGCGGGGGAAGTCGGCGTAGAGCCAGCGGACGGCGAAGCGGTCGTAGGCGCCGACGCCGGTGTCGTAGGCGTCGGAGAGGTCCAGCTCGCCGTCCCGGATCCGGACCAGGGGGGCCGGATAGTCCATCACGCTCGCCCGCCCGAAGGCGCTGGCGGCGAAGTTGTGGGCCAGCCCCAGCGTGTGGCCCACCTCGTGGGCGGCGAGCTGACGGATCCGGGCCAGCGCCATCTCCGTGGGCGTCGTGCCGTCGGCGACCGGGGCCAGGTAGCCGAAGCCGGGCCCGCCGCCCAGGTCGCAGGCCCAGGCGGCCGGGTCCGCCGCCGAGGGCGAGCCGACGCCGGCCGAGCGGGCCGGGGGCCGGGGGGCGGTCCCGGACCGGGGCCGGGAGGCCTCCGCGTAGGGCGGAACCAGCCCCTCGGCCAGCAGCCGGTCCTGGCGGAGCCGCTGGCTCCCCAGGTTCACGTTGGCCTTCAGGATCTCCCCCGTCCGGGGATCCACGGCCGAGGCGCCGTAGGACCAGCCCCGGGTCCGCCGGTGGGTCCAGTGGATCACGTTGTAGCGGATGTCCATGGGATCGGCCGAGTCGGGCAGGACCCGGACCTCGAAGGCGTCCTCGAAGCCCGCCGCCTCGAACGCCTCCTCCCACCATCCGGCGCCCTCCATCACCGCCGATCGGACGGGCTCGGGGATGCCGGGGTCGACGTGGTAGACCAGGGGCTCGGCCGGCGGCGACCGCTCCGCGCCGGGGTCCCGCTTCTCCAGGCGGTGCCGCGAGCTCCACCGGACGCGGAGGTCCTCCTCGAGGCCTGCGGCGAAGTCGTGGAAGGTGATCCCGAAGGCGCCGACGCGGGGGTCCGCGGGGCGGGGCTCGTAGCCCTCCTCCTTCGGCAGGCGCACCAGCGAGTGATGCTGGCGGAGGGTGAGGGCCTCGCCGTCGGCCGCGGTCCGCTCGACGAGCGGTCCCGGCTCCCCCTCGGCGACGAAGGTGAGCGACGCCTCGACCTCGGTGTTGTCCGGGAAGGCGTCGGTGCGGGGCGGGTGGAGGGCGCTCCGGTCGGCGGACAGGCGGTAGGCGCCCTGGTCGGTGGCCTCCAGGCGGCCGGTGACGTCGTGGGCGTCACGCAGGAAGAAGTCGGTGGCGTCCACCAGGACCCGGTCGCCGGTCTCGGCCGCGGCCTCGAAGCCCCACAGCGTGGAGGGGGCGAAGGCCTCGCGCACCGCGCGTCGCTCCGCGGCGTCGTCGGTACGAGCCCGGTAGCGGAGGTTGCGCTCCACCAGCAGGACCCTCGGTCCCACCCGGCGGAAGGCCACCACCCGGGTGGTGCCGAGCTGGCCGCGGTCGAGACCCACCGGGTTGCTGCCCAGGCCCGTGGCCAGGGAGGTCTGGTAGAGCAGCTCCTCCTCCCAGCGGTCGACCTCCAGGTAGAGCTTCCCCTCGTCGTCGTCCCGATACAGGTCCAGGAAGCCCTCCATCCGCTCCATCCCCCGGGTCCTCTCGGCGATGGAGGGAAGGGTGGTGTCGAGGGATGCCGCCGGGGCCGTCGCCGGGGCCCCGGCCCCCCGGACCGCCTCGCCCGGCCGATCCCCGGGGGTCGCGGGCGCCGTCGGGGCGGGGGTCGCTCCCGCGGACAGGGCGCCCGCGGCGCCGGGGAAGGCGGCCAGGAGGAGCCCGACGAGCAGGGGCGGAGCGGCGGATCGCGCGACGAAGGGACGCATCGGTCGGATCTCCCGGTCGAGATGATCGGAGCGGCCGAAAGCTCGTCCGGGTCCCGGGCGGGTGCAACCGCGGGACGGGCCGTCGCCGGGGCCGGCCCGGAGTGGCGACGGGCCGGGGGCGTCCCCAGTTTGAGGCTCCCCCGGCGGACGGATTCGGCCGGACGGTGTCGGCGCCCGTCGGCCGGGCCCGCCGATCGCACCGACCTTCATCCGAGAGAGGAGCCCATGTCCCCCGAGGTCCTCGAGCTGTTCATCCCCATCGTCTTCCTGCTGATCATCGGCGGGCTGATCGGCCTGCGGATGCTGAAGCCCTACGGCAACCGGATCCTCGACCTGATCGAGGAGATGAACAAGTCCCGCCAGTCGGCGCTGGAGGAGGAGCGCGCCCTCCAGCGGATCCACGACCGGCTCGACCTGCTGGCCGAGCGCCAGGACTTCCTCGAGTCGCTGGTGGAGAGCCGGATCGCGGGCGAGGAGGTGCCGGAAGAGCTGCCCGGGGGCGCCGGAGGGGCCGGGAGCCGGGGCGGCGAGGAGAGCCGGGCCGCGGCCGATCGCGAATCCCGGGGCGCTGCGGGCGACGGGCCGCCCTCTGCAACCGGGTCGGGCCCGAGGGGGGGATGACCTTCGCCGGCGTCTCCTTCGTGGTCGACCCCGAGGGGACGGTCACCGCCCGGGGCTGTAGGGGGCGTGGCTCGACCGTCCGGGGCCGGGGGGGCGAGGACGAGGCCGGGACGTGAGCGACGGGCGCCCCCCCGCCTCAGCTCTCCGATGAAGCTTCCAGGCGCTCCTTGATCGCCAGCGCGTCGCCCGTCCCCTCGCCGGCGGCGGTGTTGTCGAAGATGCACCACACCTCGTCGGCCTCACCGGCGTCGCGGATCCGATCGAGCCAGGCGTCCAGCCCCGGGGCCTCCTCCCCGGGCGCCTCGTCCGCGCCCTCGAGCCGCAGGTCATGGGTGATCCGTCCCGGGAGCTTCACCGAGAAGCGAAAGTCCCCGGGGACGCTGCCGGCCCACCGGTCGAAGGTCGTCGCGCGCGGCGTCTTGCGGAACGTCCGGTTGATCTCGGCGACGTCGAGCACCCGAGCGTGGGCGTGCAGGTGGGTCTCGCCCTCGGGGAAGCGGTCCTGCCAATCGGTGGGCAGCGACCAGCCGGCGGTGCCGACGCGGATCATCGCGGCCTCCCGTTGCGGACGGGAGTCGGGCGGGCTCGACGCACGCTACCCTGCGCCGTCCGGCGCGTTTCCCCGGGGGGCGGGCCGCCTCCCGCGGACCCGCCCGCCCCGGGGACGCCCGCTCCGGGGTCGGAGGGAGGCGGCGACCGGCCGCGGTCAGCGGCCCCGGCCGGCCGCCCAGGTGCCGACGACCACCAGCGCCGTGCCGGCCGCCAGCCACAGGTCGGGCACGTCGCCGAAGAAGAGCAGGCCCCAGGCGGCGGCGAAGACGATCTGCAGGTAGCCCACGGCCATCGCCTTGCCCGCGCGCTCCCGCTTGAGCCCCTCGGTCATGGCCACCTGGGCGAGCTGGGTGGAGAGGCCGACCGCCAGCAGGAGGCCCCACTCGGCGGGGGTCGGCCACTCGAGCACCGGCGCCGCCACGGGGACGGCGGCGGCCAGGTTGATCCAGGCGAACCAGAAGACGATGACCAGCGGGTCCTCGGTCTCGCCCAGCTTGCGGACGGTGACGTAGGCGGCGGCGCTCAGGACCGCCCCGGCCAGGGCGACGGCGACGTGGACGGGATCCAGCGCCCCGGGGCCGCCGCCGAACAGGAAACGCGGCCGGGCGATCAGCACCACTCCTGCCAGGCTGGCCACGATCCCGGCCGCCTCCCGCCGCCGCAGGCTCTCGCCCAGCAGGGGAACCGCCAGGAGGGCGGTCCACACCGGGTTCGTGTACTGGATCACGGTGGCGTCGGCCAGCGGGAGGTGGACCACGGCCCAGTAGAAGCAGGTCAGGGCGGCGAAGCCCAGCAGGCCGCGCAGCAGCAGCAGGCCCCGGCGCTCGCCCCGGGCCGACAGGCCCCGGCGGCGGAGCAGGGCGCCGGTGACGACGGTCAGCACCGCGCCCCGCGCCAGGACGATCTCCAGGGTCGGCAGCGTCCGCCCGGCCAGCTTCACGAACAGGCTCATCAGGCTGAAGAAGAAGGCGGCCGCGACCATGTAGCGGACGCCGGTCGGGAAGCGATCGCGCGCGGCACTCATGCCCGTCGGCCTCCCCGGCGGCGCGGCCCCGGCCCCCGTGCGGGCCGGCGGATCACCGCTCCTCCAGCAGGGCGGGCACCGCCTCGGCCGCCCCGGTCCGGAGGGTGACGTCGGCGAGGGCGGACAGGGCCGTCCGCTCCGGGTCGACCTCCACCACCGCGGCGCCGCTCCGGGCGGCGACGCGGGCGAGGGAGGCGGCCGGCTCGACCGCCCCGCTGGTCCCGACCACCAGGCAGAGGTCGGCGGCCCGCGCCGCCCGCCGGGCCCGCTCCAGCACCTCCGGGTCCAGCGATTCGCCGAACCAGACCACGTCCGGCCGGAGCAACGAGCCGCAGTCGGTGCAGCGGGGGAGGGCGTCCCGGGAGGAGGCGTCGATCGGCTCGCGGTGGGCCCTCCGCCGCCCGCACCCGGTGCAGCGGACCCGGAAGAGGGAGCCGTGCAGCTCGAGCAGCCGGTCGCGGGGGGCGGGGGCGTCCCCGGCCGAGGCCTCGCCCCCGGCCGGCGTGCCGACCCCGGCCGACGTCCCGCCCCCGCCGGTGGCATCGCTCCCGGCCTCCGCGTCGTCCCCCGTCTCCTCCAGCGCCTCGAGGTGGAGGTCGTCCACGTTCTGGGTGAGGATCCAGACGCCGGCCGAGCGGACCGTCCAGCGGGCCAGGGCCCGGTGAGCCTCGTTCGGCTCGCACGCCGCCACCGCCTCCCGCCGCCGGGCGTACCACTCCCACACCAGCCGGGGGTCGCGGCGGAAGGCCCCGGGGGTGGCGAGCTCCTCCGGACGGTGCTCCTTCCAGAGCCCGTCCTCGCCCCGGAAGGTGGAGACGCCGGAGTCGGCGCTGACGCCCGCGCCGGTGAGCACCGCGGCGCGTTCGGCGTCGCTCAGCAGGCGGCGGGCGTGTCGCAGGTGGTCGGCGTCCATGGCTCAGGGCGGTCTCCGGCAGGGTCGGGGCTCGGGCTCCGGCGGGCCCCGGGCCGGGTCCGGAAGCTCCGGGAGGGCGGTCCGGGGCGGTCGCGGAGGTGTGCAAGGGCCGGTCCGGCGGAGCCGGCGCACCGTGGCCGAGCGCCGCCCGGCGCCCTAACCTTTGCCCCGGAACGAGGACGCGCCGTCCGACGGGCGGCCGCCCCGGGACCGGGAGGGTCCGGACCCGCCGGGGCCCGCTCCCGTCGGCCGGACCGCGGGTCGACCGTTCACACGCCATCGGATCGGAAGGGACGTCGTGAGCGCCTCCCCCAGAACCGTCCGCGCCCCCCGCGGCACCGAGCTCTCCTGCCGCGGCTGGCACCAGGAGGGCGCGCTCCGGATGCTGATGAACAACCTGGACCCCGAGGTGGCCGAGAAGCCGGACGAGCTGGTGGTCTACGGCGGGGCCGGCAAGGCGGCCCGGGACTGGGACTGCTTCGAGACGATCGTCGAGACGCTCCGTCGGCTGGAGGACGACGAGACCCTGCTGGTCCAGAGCGGCAAGCCGGTGGGCGTCTTCCGGACCTGGGAGATGGCGCCCCGGGTGCTCATCGCCAACTCCCACCTGGTGCCCCGCTGGGCCGACGCCGACACCTTCCGCGAGCTGGAGCGGAAGGGCCTCACCATGTACGGCCAGATGACCGCCGGCTCCTGGATCTACATCGGCACCCAGGGCATCCTGCAGGGCACCTACGAGACCTTCGCCGAGGCGGCCCGCCAGCACTTCGGGGGCGACCTCTCGGGCCGGCTGGTGGTGACCTCGGGCCTGGGGGGCATGGGGGGCGCCCAGCCGCTGGCGGCCACCATGAACGGGGGTGCCTTCCTGGGCGTCGAGGTGGACGAGCGCCGCATCCGCCGGCGGGTGGAGACGGGCTACTGCGACCGGATCGCCCACGACCTGGACGAGGCGCTGGAGCAGGTGCTGGAGGCGAAGGCCGCGGGGGAGCCCCTGTCGGTGGGGCTGGTGGGCAACGCCGCCGAGGTGATCCCCGAGCTGGACCGGCGGGACGTGGTCCCCGACCTGCTCACCGACCAGACGGCGGCCCACGACCTGGACATCGGCTACGTGCCGCCGGGCGTGGCGCCCGACGAGGTGGACGAGGTCCGGGAGCGCGATCCGGAGGGCTGGCGGGAGCGGGTGCTGGACGCCATGGTGCGCCACGTCGAGGCCCTGCTGTCCCTGCAGGAGAAGGGGGCGGTCACCTTCGACTACGGCAACAACCTGCGCGGCCAGGTGGCCGACCACCGGGGGCTGGAGGAGGCCTTCGAGATCCCGGGCTTCGTGCCGGCCTTCATCCGTCCCCTCTTCTGCCGCGGCGCCGGCCCCTTCCGGTGGGCCGCCCTGTCGGGGAACCCGGAGGACATCCACGAGACCGACCGGGCGGTGCTGGAGGCCTTCCCCGAGAAGGAAGGGCTCAGGCGCTGGATCGAGAAGGCCCGGGAGCACGTGAGCTTCCAGGGCCTGCCGGCCCGGATCTGCTGGCTGGAGTACGGGGAGCGGGCCGAGATGGGGCGCCGCTTCAACTGGCTGGTGGAGCAGGGGAAGGTGGACGCGCCGCTGGTGATCGGACGGGACCACCTGGACGCCGGCTCGGTGGCCTCGCCGAACCGGGAGACCGAGGGGATGAAGGACGGCTCGGACCCGGTGGCCGACTGGCCGCTCCTCAACGCCCTCCTGAACACGGCCTGCGGCGCGAGCTGGGTCTCGCTCCACCACGGCGGCGGCGTCGGCATCGGCTACTCCATCCACGGCGGGATGGTCTGCGTGGCCGACGGCACCGAGGAGACGGGCGAGCGGCTGGAGCGCGTGCTCACCGCCGACCCGGGCACCGGGGTGATGCGCCACGCCGACGCCGGCTACGAGGAGGCCGTCCGGATGGCCGAGGAGCGCGGCGTGGACCTGCCGATGGAGGACGGATGACCGGCTTCGCGGGCGGGAGCGGGCGCTCGTCGCCCGGAGGGCGCTGAGGCGATGCCGGTTTTGCGCGACATCGGCCTGCTGGCCACCTGCCGGGCCGGCGGGGGGCAGGACGCGATCCACCCGATCGACGACGCCGCCGTCGCCTGGCGGGACGGGCGGATCGGATGGGCGGGGCCCGAGGCGGAGCTCCCGGAGGCCTGGGAGCAGGAGCCCTCCCTGTCGGCCGACGGCGCCCTGGTGACGCCCGGCCTGGTGGACGCCCACACCCACCTGGCCTTCGCGGGCTGGCGGGCCGACGAGTTCGCCCGTCGGGCGGCGGGGGAGACCTACGCCGAGGTCGCCGCCGCCGGGGGCGGCATCGCCGCCACGGTGGCCCGCACCCGGGCCGCGAGCCGCCGGGAGCTGGCCGACCGCGCCAGCCGGTTCCTCCAGCGGATGATGCGGCTCGGCGTCACCACCGTCGAGGCGAAGAGCGGCTACGGGCTGACGGCGGAGGACGAGCTCAAGCTGCTCCGCGTCTATCGCCACCTGCGGCGGGCCTCCCGGGTCCGGGTGGTGCCCACCTTCCTGGGCGCCCACGCGGTGCCGGAGGACCGGGCCGACGACCGCGGGGCGCTGGTCGAGGAGATCGCCGGGGACTGGATCCCGGAGGTGGCCGACGAGGGCCTGGCCCGGTTCTGCGACGTCTTCGTCGAGGAGGGCGCCTTCGAGATCGGGGAGGCCCGCCGGATCCTGGAGGCGGGACGGGAGCACGGCCTCGCGCCCAAGCTGCACGTCGACCAGCTCTCCGACGGCGGCGGCGCCGCGCTGGCGGCCGAGCTGGACGCCGTCTCGGCCGACCACCTGGAGCACGTCTCCCGGGAGGGGATCGAGGCGCTGGCCGGGGCCGACACCGTGGCGGTGGTCCTCCCGCTCGCGTCGCTGTACCTGGGCGAGCCCCCCGCGCCGGCGGGGGAGATGGCCGAGGTCGGGGTCCCGGTGGCGGTGGCCACCGACTTCAACCCGGGCACGGCGCCGAGCCCGCATCTCCCGGCGGCCATGACCCTGGCCTGCGTCCGGGAGGGGCTGTCGCCGGCGGGGGCCCTGAAGGGCGCCACCCTGTACGCCGCCCGGGCCGTCGGCGACGAGGACCGGATCGGCTCGGTGGAGTCCGGCAAGGCCGCCGACCTGGCGGTGTTCGACGCCCCCGACCCGGCCACGTGGCTCCAGTCGCTGGGCGTCGACGCCTGCACGGGGGTCGTGGCGGGCGGCGAGCTGGCCTGGGCCGACCCGGAGGGTCCCCTGGCGGGCGGTCGCCCGTGAGCGGCCGGCTCGGGAGAGGCCCCCGGAAGGCGCGGGCGTTTCGGCCCCGGCCCGGGGGTGCGGGCCGGTGACCGGTCGGGAGGGCGACCTCCGCGTCGGCGACCTGCTCGGCGCCGACCTCGGCCCGGATCGGGAGCCCCGGGCGGTGCTGGTCGGCTTCCCCACCGACGCCGGCGTGGTGCGGAACGGCGGCCGACCGGGGGCCGCCGACGGACCGGACGCACTCCGCGAAGCCCTGCGGGGGATGACGCCCGACCCGGCCCGCCACGCGGCGATGCGCGACCTGCTCGGTCGGACCCGGGACCTGGGCGACGTGGAGGTCACCGGCGACGTGGAGGCCGACCAGGAGCGCCTCGCCGCCGCGCTGGCCCCGCACCTCTCGGCCGGTCGGGCCGCGGTCGTCCTCGGCGGCGGCCACGAGACCGCCTACGGCCACTTCCTGGCCCACGTCCGCGCCGGCCTGCGGCCGACGGTGCTCAACGTGGACGCCCATCCCGACGTCCGGCCCCTCCGGGACGGAGAGGGCCATTCCGGCACCCCCTTCCGGCAGATGCTCGAGCATCCGTCCGGGGCCTGCCGCGGCTACCGGGTCGTCGGCCTCCAGCGCGCCTCCACGGCCCGGTCGCACCTGGCCTGGCTGGAGGAGGCCGGGGGCGGCTGGCGCTGGCGGGACGGGCTGGACGCGGCGGCGCTGGAGGAGGAGGTGGCGGGGCTGGACGCGCCGGCCCTGGTCAGCCTGGACCTGGACGCCGTGGACGCGGCGCACGCCCCCGGCGTGAGCGCGCCCTGCACCGACGGGCTGGACCCGGGCGCCTGGCTGGCGGCGGCGGGCCGGGCCGGGGCCGAGCCGGCGGTGCGGTCGCTGGACGTGGTGGAGCTGAACCCCCGCTTCGACGTCGACGGTCGGACGGCCCGCCTGGCCGCCCGGACCGTCTGGCGGTTCCTCCGGGGGCTGGCCTCCCGGGACGCGGGCTAGGCGGAGGCGGGGGCGGCGATGGAGCGGCTCTTCGTCGAGCTCGTCGGAACCGATCCCGTCTGGCAGGGGCTGGCCGGCGGCCTGGTCATCGCCGGGATGAACGCCGTCGGCGCGCTGGCCGTCCTCGTCTGGCGCGATCCCTCGCGCCGGCTGCTGGACGGGGCCCTGGGCTTCGCCGCCGGCATCATGCTGACGGCGGCCTACACCAGCCTGATCCTGCCGGGCATCGAACGGGGCGGGGTCCTCGCGGTGATCGCGGGCGTCCTGCTGGGCGGCGCGGTCCTCCACCTGGGCGACCGCTACGTCCCCCACCTGCACGCGGTGAAGGGGAGGGAGGGGGCCGACACCGACCGACTCCGGGCGGTGTGGCTCTTCATCCTGGCGATCACCCTGCACAACGCCCCGGAGGGCCTGGCGGTGGGTGTGGGGTTCGGCTCGGGGGACCTCCCCAACGCGCTGAAGCTGATGGTGGCCATCGGGATCCAGAACGTCCCCGAGGGGCTGGCCGTGGCCGTCTCGGCCATGAACGTGGGGCTGGGCGCCAGCTTCTACGCCATGGTGGTGGGCGTCCGGGCGGGCCTGGTGGAGGTGCCCATGGCCCTGCTGGGCGCGTGGGGCGTGCAGGTGGTGGACGCGGCCCTGCCGTACGCCATGGGCTTCGCGGCCGGCGCGATGATCTACGTGATCAGCCACGAGATCGTGCCCGAGACCCACCGGAAGGGGCACGCGCGGGTGGCGACCTGGGGGCTCATGCTGGGGGCGGTGGCGATGCTCTACCTGGACGTGGTGTTCGGGTAGGGCGGCTCCTCCGCCGTCCTCAGTCCGCCGTGAGCTCCGTCCGCCGGACGGTGAGCTCCTTCACCCGGCCCCGGCGGACCTCCACGCCCATCCCGGGACGGTCCCGGGGGACCCGGACGGTGCTGTCGTCGTCGACGGTCCACTCGGGCTCCACCACGTCCTCCTCCCAGTAGCGGCGGCTGGCCGACAGGTCGCCGGGGAGGGTGAACCCGGGCAGCGAAGCGAGGGCCACGTTGTGGGCCCGCCCCACGCCGCTCTCGAGCATGCCGCCGCACCAGACCGGCACCCCGTGGGCGCGGCAGAGGTCGTGGATTCGGAGCGACGGGCCGAAGCCGCCCACACGGCCCGGCTTCACGTTCACGATCCGGCCCGCGCCCAGCCGGATCATCGCCTCGGCCCGGAGCGGGGAGGTGATCGACTCGTCCAGGCAGATCGGCGTTTCCAGGCGTCCCTGCAGCTCGGCGTGTCCCAGCAGGTCGTCCGGGTCCAGCGGCTGCTCCAGCATCAGCAGGTCGAACTCGTCCAGGGCGGCCAGGCGGTCGGCGTCCTCCCGGCCGTAGCCCGCGTTGGCGTCGGCCATGAGCCGGACGTCGGGCCCCAGGGCGCGGCGGGCGGCGGCCACGTGGTCCCGGTCCGCCCCGGGCTTCACCTTCACCTTGATGCGGCCGTAGCCGGCCTCGCGCGCCGCCCGCACCCGCTCGGCCAGCGCCTCCGGGCTCTCCTGGATGCCCACCGAGATGCCGGTCTCCACCCGCTCCCGGACGCCGCCGAGCAGACCGGAGAGCGGGCGCTCCGAGCGCCGGGCCGCCAGCTCCCAGCAGGCCATCTCCACGCCGGCCTTCGCCATCGGGTGCCCGCGGACGCCCACCGAGAGGGCCTCCGCCACCGCGCCGGGGCCCGGGAAGGCCCGTCCCAGCACCCGGGGGCCCAGCCACTCGCGGATCGCCCACCAGGCGGTGTCCAGCGTCTCGGGGCTGTAGTTCGGATGCTCCTGGGCCACGCACTCCGACCAGCCGGTCGCCCCGTCGGCCCCGGTCAGCTCGAGCAGCAGGATCCGGCGCTCCAGCACCTCGCCCGAGGAGATGCGGAAGGGGCGGACCAGGGGAAGCCGGAGCTCGCGCAGCAGGAGCCGCTCCGGGCGGAAGGGGACCTCGGGACGCCGGCGGTCGGTCGCGGGCTCATCCATCGGCGTCCGTCCCGCCGCCGGGCTCCGGCCCCTCCCGTGCCCCCGGCCCCCGGCGAACGCCCGCCGCCCCGCCGGCGTCCCGGTCCTCCGGGTCGGGCCCCACCTCCGGGTGGAGGAGGACGTAGAACCCTCGCTCCGGGCCCGGCACGAAGCCGGCCACCCGGTAGCCGGCCTCGAGCCGGGAGAGGAAGGCGCCCCGCGTCCGCCGGCGCCAGTCCGCCGCGGCCTCGGCGTCGCGCTCCCGGACCGCGAAGACGTCGGCCGGGATCTCCACCCGGACCACCGGGGGCGCGGCGCCGGGGGGCTCGTCGGAGCCGGCTTCCGGAGCGCCCGCGACCGGGCCGTCGCCGTCGCCCGGCCCGGATCCCCCGCCGGCCCCCTCCACCTCGGCCCGGCGGCCGCTCCGGGCCTCCTCCGGATCGTAGTCCTCCAGGTCCCAGGCCACCACGAACCGGTCGGTGCCCAGGCCGCGATGGAGGTCGCTCTCGGAGGTGCCGTACATGTCCGACTCGTAGTCGAGGACCCGGACGCCGAGGTGGTTCAGGTTGAAGTGGGCGTTCCGGGCCACCAGGGGATCGAAGGTCCAGCGGGCCTCCTCGACGCCGCGCTCCAGCAGGAGCCGCCGCTGGTGCTCCTTGAGCCGGAGCCCCAGACCGCGGTCGCGCAGGCCGGGCCGGACCCCCAGCATGTGCGACCAGTGGACCGGCCGTCCCTCTTCACCGATCCCGGTGAGGCCGTACACGAACCCGGCCAGGCGGCCCTCCTCGTCGAAGGCGCCGGAGGCGACCCCTCCCACGCGGCGGGTGACCTTCATCAGCCCCGCCGGGGCGACCTCGTTGAAGCCCTCCCCCCAGATCTCGCGCTGCAGCTCCTCGCAGGCCCGGAGCTCCTCCCAGGCCTCGAGCGGGCGCACCTCCATCCTCGTGCGGCCTCCCGGTCGGTTCTCTCTCCCGCCCCGGCGTCCGCCGCGACGCGCCTGCGCGCCGGTCGCCCGGGCCTCATGTTCAGACGCCGGGCAAGCTAACGGATCCCCGCCCTCGATGGGGAGGGCCGCTGACCGCCGAATCGCGACGGGAGGACGGCGCCATCGACCACGAGCGTCTGAGCCGCACCCTGGCCCACGCCCTCCGGCACGAGCCGTGGGTGTACGAGCTGGAGGTGGACGGGGAGGGATGGGCCTCGCTGCCCCGCCTCCTGGAGGCGCTCCGGGCGCGCCCCGGATGGGGCGACCTGGATCGATCGGACGTCCGCGAGATGCAGCGGCGGACGGACAAGCGCCGCTACGAGATCCGCGGCGACCGGATCCGGGCGCTCTACGGACACTCGCTCCCCGGCAGCCTCTCGAAGGAGGAGGCCGCTCCGCCCGACCGCCTCTGGCACGGGACCTCCCCCGGCGCCGCCGGCCCGATCCTGGAGGAGGGGCTCCGCCCGATGGGCCGCCAGTACGTGCACCTGTCCGCCGACCGCGAGTCCGCCCGGGAGGTGGGACGGCGGAAGGCCGACGACCCGGTGATCCTGACGGTCCGGTCGGGCGACGCCCACGGGGCGGGGGTCGCGTTCTACCGCGGCAACGAGAAGGTCTGGCTCGCCGACCGGGTGCCCGCCCGCTGGCTGGAGCGGCCGTGAGCGCGGGACCGACGGGCGTCCCGGACGGTGCCGGCGGCCGGAGCCTCGCCCGGCTCCTGGTGGTCGGCCTGCTGGCGGCGGGGGCGGTCCTGGCGTGTGGGGGCGAGGCCGACCCGCCCGAGGACGCGACGGCCGTGGATCGGCCGTCCGTGGATCGGCCGACCGACGGCCGCGCCGCGGCCGGGGCCGATCCGGCTTCGGAGCCTCGCACGGAGCGGGACGGCAGGGTTCCCTACGCCGCGGGCCCCGGCTGGCCGACCTACGGGGGAGACCCGGGCCAGCGGCGATGGTCGGCGCTGGACGGGATCGACCGCGACAACGTCGATCGGCTGGAGCGCGCCTGGACGCTCCGGACCGGCGTGGAGGGCATCTTCGAGGCCACCCCGGTGGCGGCCCGGGGCACCCTGTGGGTCGCCACGCCCACCCGGGGATCCCGTCAGGCCGTGCTGGCCGTGGACGCGGCCTCGGGACGGGAGCTGTGGAGAACCCGCCTGGAGATCGGACGGAGCCGCCCGGATCCGACGCGGGCCAGCCGGGGGGTCGCGGTCGGCGGCGGCAGGGTCTACGTGGCGACCCTGGACGCCCGGCTCCTGGCCCTGGACGCGGCCACGGGACGACGGGCGTGGGAGACCCGGACGGCCGACCCGGGCGAGGGCTACCAGCACAAGCAGGCGCCGCTGTATCACGACGGCCGGGTCTACCTCGGCGTCTCCGGCGGTCCCCTGGGGATCCGCGGCTTCGTCAAGGCGTTCGCGGCCGAGGACGGCCGGGAGCTGTGGACCTGGCACAGCATCCCTTCGCCCGCCGAGGGCGGATGGTGGGGGGAGGGCGTCGACACCCTGCCCGGCACCGACGTCCCGCTGGGACGGGACCTGGTCGCCGAGCGGGCGGACTCGGCCCGGACGGCCGACGCGTGGCGGCGGGGCGGGGGAGCGGTGTGGATGACGCCCACCCTGGACCCCGACCGCGGGCTGCTCTACGTGGGCACCGGCAACCCCGCGCCGGAGCTGCAGGGCTCGGCCCGGCCGGGCGACAACCGCTGGACCAGCTCGTTGTGTGCGATCCAGATCGAGGACGGGGCCCAGGCCTGGTGCCGTCAGCTCGTGCCCCACGACGTCTGGGGCATGGACGTGGCCAGCCCCCCGATCCTGCTGCCGGCCTCGCCGGCCTCGAGCGAGCGGAGGCTGGCCGCCGGTCCGGCGGGCCCGGACCGCGCTGACGGCCCGGTTCGGACCGACGGGTCGCCCCCCGCGGTCGATCGCCCGGAGGACGGCGACCCGCTTCCCGCGGTCGGACATTTCTCCAAGCTCGGGATCTTCTGGGCCTGGGACCGGCGCGACGGCCGGCGGCTGACGGTCTCCGAGCCCTACGTTCCGCACCGGAACTTCCTGGCCCGGCCCCGGCCCGGCGGGGTCGAGATGGCGCCGGGCATCTACGGGGGCACCGAGTGGTCGCCGTCCGCCTATTCGCCCCGGACGGGCTGGGCGTACGCCGCCAGCGTGCACGCGCCCGGCACCTACGTCGTCCGGGGGGACGGCACGGTGGGCTTCGACCTGGCGACGCCCGTCGACCGCCGGGGCGTCCTCACCGCGCTCGACCCGTCGACCGGCCGGGTCGCCTGGTCCGACACCACCGACCGCCCCCTGGTGGGAGGCGTGCTGGCCACCGACGGAGGGCTGATCTTCTCGGGCCTGCTCTCCGGCGGCCTGGCCGCCTGGGACGCCCGCACCGGCGAGCGGCTGTGGACGGCCCGGACCGAGCATCCCTGCGCGTCGGCGCCGGCCACCTTCCGGGCCGGCGGTCGTCAGATCGTGGTGGTCTCGTGCGGCGGCCACTTCCTGGCCGGCGGCGGGACCGGCGACGAGCTGGTGGCCTTCGCCCTCCCCGGCGCCGGTTCGGGGACCCTGGACCCGGGCGGGTGAGCGGCGGGGAGCGACCGGTCCGGAGCCGGGTGGAGCGGGTCCGGGCCGCCGACGGACGGCGGCTGGCAGTCACCTTCCACGAGCCGGCGGACCGGGATCCGGCGGCGACCTGCCTGGTGGCGCCGGCCATGGGGGTGCGCCGGACCTTCTACGCCGGGTTCGCGCGATGGCTGGCAGCTCGCGGCCTCGCCGCCGCGGTCCTGGACTACCGCGGCACCGGCGGCTCGCGCCCATTGCGGCTGGAGGCGATGGAGGCCCGTCTGCCGGACCTGGCCCGGCTGGACCTGCCCGCGGCGGGCGAGCGGCTGGCCGAGCGCCATCCCGGCCTTCCGCGCACCTACGTCGGCCACAGCCTGGGGGCCCAGCTCTTCGGGCTCCTCCCCGAGCCCGACCGCTACCGGCGGATGCTGATGGTGGCCGGCGGGAGCGCCCACTGGCGGCTGTGGCCGGCTCCGGACCGGTGGGCGGTGGCCGGGATGTGGTACGTGCTGGTTCCCCTGCTCACCCGGGTCTACGGGCACTTCCCGGCGCGGTTCGTGGGGATGGGCGACGAGCTGCCCGCCGGGGTGGCCCTGGACTGGGCGCGCTGGGCCCGTCACCCGGCCTACGCCGTGGATCGCGAGGGGCGGCCCCTGCGCGAGGGCTTCCGCTCCTACCGGGGGCGGATCCGCGCGGTGAACTTCACCGACGATCCCTTCGCCCCCCGGCGGACGGCCGAGGAGCTTCTGGGCTTCTGGGAGCGGGCCGACCGGGAGATGCTCCACCGCTCCCCGGCCGAGCTGGGGCTCCGGTCGGTCGGCCACATGGGCTTCTTCCGGGCCGAGTCCCGCGAGCCGCTCTGGCGGGAGAGCGCCGGATGGCTGCGGGCCGCGGCCTGACCGGCTCCTCGACCGCCGCGTTCGGGCTTCGCCCTTGCCGGTCGCGTCACCGACCTCTCCCCCTCGTGACCGCCCCTCCTAGCGATCGCGCCCTTGCTCCATCGCCATGTCCGAGCTCCCGGCGCTCTCCTCCTTCAGGTGCTCCGCCAGGAAGCGGGTCGTCCGCCGCCAGGCGGTGTCCGCCGCCGCCTCGACGTAGCGTTCGCCCGACGGGTTGGCGAAGGCGTGTCCCGCCCCCTCGTAGACGTAGATCTCGTTCGTGACGCCGGCTTCTCCCAGCGCCTCCTCGAACGCCCGCACCTGCTCGAGCCCGATGGAGTTGTCCTCGGCGCCGAAGTGGCCCTGCACCGGCATCGCGAGCGCCTCCAGCTCGGAGGGCTCGGTCACCAGCCGGCCGTAGTAGATGACGGCGGCGTCCAGCTGCTCGGGCAGCTCGAGGGCGGTCTGCAGCGACCAGCCGCCGCCGAAGCACCAGCCGATGCTCCCCACCGCGCGGGCTCCCCGCTCGTCCAGGAAGGCGTGGGCCTGCCGCAGGTTGGCCCGGGCGGCTTCGTCGTCGACGCCCTGGACCAGCTTCATGGCGCTGTCCGAGGTGGTCGCCACCCGTCCGCCGTAGAGGTCCACGGCCAGGGCGGCGTACCCGCGCCCGGCGAGCTTCCTCGCCATCGTCCGGATGTTGTCGTTCAGCCCCCACCACTCGTGGATGACCACCAGGCCGGGGACCGTGTCGGACGCGCCGGCGGGCGTGGCCAGGTATCCCGTGACCTCGTCCCCGCCGACCGTGGCGTAGACCACGTCCCGGGTCTGGACCGAGTCGACCGCTCCGCCGCGCGCCGCGCCGGCGACCGGACGGTCGCCCTCGTGCTCCTCCGCCATCTCGGCGGCGTACTCGCCGGAGTCGTCGCCGGCTTCGCCGGAGCTGTCGCCGGCGTCGCCGGAGGAGCAGGCCGCGGCCCCGAGGACGGCCAGGGCGAGTACGGCCGGAGCGAAGCGGGCGAGAAGGAAGCGCCGTGTCCACGTCATGGTGTCCTCCGAACCTGGTCCGGGTGGTGAGGCGTCGTGATTCGAGCTGGCGTCGGCGAGAGCAAATTCGGCGACGACCATCTCGGTCGCGGAGGAACCGTATCCATCCGCTCGTGCCCGGAACAGGGTCCGGCGCATTCCTCCGGAACACAACCGACGGGGCGCTCCTTCCGCCACGGCTTCCACCAGCGCTCTGCCCGACATCGACCCGGTCGGCGTGCTGACCGGCGACGACCTCGCGTCCTCCGTCCTGGCCTGTGCCCCCTCCTCCGCTACCGTCCTTCCCTCCACCGCCGGGGCTGTCTCCTCCCGCGGAATCGCTGGAATCGCGGGGAGGAAACCCGCCCGCCGCCCGCTCGAGGTCCCGGTAGTGGTCCTCGGCCACGACGAGGACCGGTTGGTCGTGATATCGATGGCGCACCCGGACGAGGTCGCCGTCGGTTAGGACGCGGTCGACGAGCTCGAACCAGTTCCTGCGGGCGTCGGTGGAGCCGAAGGACACATCCGCGGGGCGACCGGAGGTATCGTGGCGACGGTCCGCTTCACGCCACGCGAGCTTCATGTATTCCGGAGCGAAGCAGAAGGACCTCGGCGGTCGACGGCCGTTCTCACCGTAGGGCTCGAACCAGGCTTTCTTCTCCCGCTTCAGCGCGGTTCGTTGCCGGATGAGCTCGCGCCACCCCCGGATGAGGGCTCTCCGGTGCTTCTCCATCTGTACAGGTGTACAGCTGGGGGAGCGCAGAAAGCCGATCCGGCGTCGGGCCGGGCGGTGATCGTCGGACATGGAAGTTCCTCCGGGTTCGGTTCAGGACGTTCGGCGTCGCGGGCTCGGAGAGCTCCGGGAGGGACGGTCTGCCGGCGCTCCGTGAGGCCCGGGATCCTTCCCTCCGACCTTTCGGTGGGGGCGCTCCTCAACGGGATCGCAACGGACCGATCGGCGCCCCAGGGAACGGACTTGCGAGACCGTGGCCTCGCGTCCTATCCGAAGGCACGGGGATCGGGTTCGGTCGGGAGGGATCTCGATGAAGGGCGGGGAAGACCGGCGCTCGGCCGAGGGGCGAGCGAGGGGCGCAGGGAGGTGAGCGAGCCGGACATGGGCCCGGGCGGATCGGGGATGGGGGCGAGCGAGTCGGGCATGGACACGAGCGGCGACGGCGGAGACGAGCGAGGCCGGTTCCGGCAGCGCGTCGGCCTGGTCCTCGGGGCGATGGTGTTCGTGGCGGTCCTGGTCGTGCCGGCGCCGGGGGGGATGTCCCAGGCGGGCTGGCGGGCCGCCGGCGTGGGTGGACTGATGGCGGTCTGGTGGGTCGCCGAGGTGATGCCCATCGCCGCGACGGCGCTCCTTCCCCTGGTGCTCTTCCCGGTGCTGGGCGTCACGGGGATCGAGGAGGCG
Organism: uncultured Gemmatimonadota bacterium; assembly: GCA_964546375.1. GTDB lineage: Bacteria > Gemmatimonadota > Gemmatimonadetes > Palauibacterales > Palauibacteraceae > CAYVFM01. Next base: position 20,163 of record CAZJJO010000007.1, on the reverse strand, counting down.
GCCGCCCCGTACGCCAACCCTCTGATCTTCCTCTTCCTCGGCGGCTTCCTCATCGCGCTCGGGATGGAGCGGTGGGGCCTGCCGCGGAGGATCGCCCTGGTGGTGGTCTCGGCCGTGGGCACCCGTCCGGAGGCGGTGGTGGCGGGCTTCATGGTCAGCGCCGCGTTCCTGAGCATGTGGGTCAGCAACACGGCGACGGCGATGATGATGCTGCCCATCGGCCTGTCGGTGATCACGCTGGTGAGGCGGGACACGGGGGAGGCGGCCCCGGGCGAGGCGGCCGCGGGCGAGGCGGCCGCGGGGGAGATGGCCGCGGGGGAGACGTCCGCGACGGAAGCGGCCGCGGGGGAGGCGAGCGCCGGGAAGGAGCCCCCGGCGACGGCTTCGGGTCCGGAGGCGGCGCCGGACGGGCGGTCCGACCCGGAGGAGGACCAGGGGGCTCGTCCTCGCCCGCCGGTCGGCAACTTCGGAACCTGCCTGATGTTGGGGATCGCCTACGCGTGCAGCGTCGGCGGGGTGGCCACCCTGATCGGCACGCCGCCCAACGCCTTCCTGGCCGGGTTCTTCTCGGAGACGTACGGGGTCGAGATCACCTTCGTCCGCTGGATGGCGCTCGGCCTCCCGTTGACCGTGGTCGGCCTGCCGGTCGCCTGGTGGGTGTTGACCCGCTGGGCGTTCCCCATCCCCTTCGACCGGCTGCCGGGAGGGCGGGAGCTCCTCCGGCGACAGAGGCGGGAGCTGGGTCCCCTCTCCTCGGCCGAGCGGCGGGTGGCCGTGGTCTTCGGGCTGGTGGCGGCCGCGTGGATCGCCCGTCCCCTGCTGGAGGCGGTCGTCCCGGGGCTGACCGACGCCGGCATCGCCCTGGCGGGCGGGGTGGGACTCTTCCTGCTGCCCTCGGGAGCCGACGAGGGGGGCGCCCTGCTCCGGTGGGAGGACGCGGCGCGCCTGCCGTGGGGAGTGCTGGTCCTCTTCGGCGGCGGCCTCAGCCTGGCCGCCGCGCTGCAGACGACCGGCGTCGCCGGCTGGCTCGGCCGGGCCACGTCCGGCCTGGCCGGCACGCCGATGCTGGTGATGGTGGCCGTCACGGCGGCGATGGTGGTCCTGCTGACCGAGCTCACCAGCAACACGGCCACGACGGCGGCTTTCCTGCCGGTGCTGGCCTCGGTGGCGGTCGGGGCGGGCCAGGATCCGCGAATGCTGGCCGTGCCGGCGGCCGTGGCGGCCAGCTGTGCCTTCATGTTGCCGGTGGCGACGCCGCCGAACGCCATCGTCTATGGCAGCGGCGAGATCACCGTCCCCCAGATGGCCCGGGCCGGGGCGGCGATGAACGTGGTCTTCGTCCTGCTGCTGGCCGCGGCGGCCCGGCTCCTGCTGCCGCTGGTGTTCGGGGTCGAGCCGGGGCTGGTGCCCGCCTGGGCGACCGGCGGATAGGGGCCCGACCGGAGCGACGGCTCAGCGGCCCGGGGCGGCTCAGCCCGTGGTGGCGGCTCAGCCCCCGGGGGGCAGGCGCCCGATGTCGCGGCGACCTTTCACCACGCCCCAGCCGACGGCGGCCCCGAAGACCACGGCGGTCCCGCCGCCGATCACCGGCAGCACCCAGGCCACGGGCGCCGCGGCGAGGGCCGCCGCTCCGCCGGCCACCCACGGGGCCGAGGTCCGATGCACGGCGTCGACGAAGCGCAGCCGCTCCCGGACGAACTCCCGGGTCTTCGCGTAGCCGGCCAGGATGCCGGCGCCGGCCAGGCCGAGCAGCGTCAACTCGATCATGTCTTCATCACCTCCATCGCCCCCTACGAGGCACGGCCGTGGCGGGTTTCGGGAGCGGGGACCCCTTCGAGGGGACGTCCTCCGGGGCCACGCGAGGCCGCTCGGGCGGTCGCCCGCCCGTTTGGGGGCCGTGGACGAGATCCGGGCGACCGCCTAGGATGGTCGGCGACGCGGCTCGGGACACGGCGAGCGGAGGGGGGACCCGATGGCCCACGAGATCTTCACCGGCGCCTGGGCGGAAGCGTGGTGCCGGGAGCTGAACGAGAGCGAGGCCTACGCGGAGGCCGCGGAGGACTGGGAGGGCGACCTGGTCCTCCGGGTCCGCGCCGACGCCTCCTACGGCATCGCGGAGCCCCGCTCCGTCCGGGTGGACCTCCACCACGGGGCGTGTCGGGGCGCCCGGGCGGCGACCGCGGAGGACGTCGAGGAGGTCCCGTACCTGATCGAGGCCGACCCCTACTCCTGGAAACGGGTGCTGGTCGGCGACCTCGACCCGATCGCCGGGCTCATGCGGGGCAAGCTGAAGCTGGAGCGGGGCAGCGTGGTGGAGCTGGCCCGATACGTCCGCGCCGCGAAGGAGCTGGTCCGCGCCGCCGGCCGGGTCGAGACCGACTATCCGGAGGGATGGGCGTGAGGGCCGTCACCTGGCAGGGGCCGGAGGAGGTCCGGGTCGAAGAGGTGCCCGACCCGGCGATCGAGGCCCCGGACGACGTCCTCCTGGCGGTCGAGCGGACGGCGATCTGCGGCTCCGACCTGCACGTCTATCGGGACGAGATCCCGGGTGTGATGCCGGGGACCGTGCTGGGCCACGAGTTCGTCGGCACGGTCGACGAGGTCGGTCCGGAGGTCGGGGACCTGGAGCCGGGCGACCGGGTCGTCGGCCCCTTCCACGTCGCCTGCGGAGCCTGTCCCGCCTGCCGACGGCGGGCGTTCCACCAGTGCGAGGAGAGCGCCATCTACGGCTACGGGATGGCCTTCGGCGACCTGACCGGGGCCCAGGCGGAGCGGCTCCGGGTGCCCCACGGCGACGTCAACCTTCGCTCCGTGCCGGAGGAGGTGGCGCCGGAGGCGGCGCTGTTCGCCGGCGACATCCTCAGCACGGCGTTCGGGGCGGTCCGCAAGGGGCGCCTGCGGCCGGGCGAGACCTGCGCCGTGATCGGCTGCGGCCCGGTGGGGCTGCTGGTGGTGGAGTGCGCCCGGCTGTTCGGCGCGTCGCGGGTCTTCGGCCTGGACCGGGTGGAGGCCCGTGCCGCGGCCGCCGCCGACCGGGGGGCCGTGCCGGTGCACGCCGACGACGTCGATCCCGTGGCCCGGGTCCAGGAGCTGACCGACGGGGAAGGCGCGGACCTCGTCGTGGAGGCCGTCGGAGGACCCGAGACCCTCCAGCTCGCCTTCGACCTGGTCCGGGGGGGCGGCCGGATCTCCGCCGTGGGCGTCACCGCGGCCGAGACGTTCGACTATCCCCTGATGACCTCGCTCGTCCGCGATCTCACGTTCCGGATCGGCGTGGCGAACGTGCACCGGGAGATGGACGCGGTGCTGGAGCTGCTGGGCGCCGGCCGCGTCGATCCCACCCGGATGGTGAGCCACCGACTCCCGCTGGAGGAGGCGTCGGAGGGCTACCGCCTGTTCGCCGAACGCCGGGCCACGAAGGTGCTCCTGGAGCCCTGAGCCTCCCGGCCGGCTCGGCCGGATCCACCCGGTCGGGCGGACCCGGCGGTGTCGCCTGGAGCGGGGCGGGCCTGCTAGCGGACCAGCTGGACCCAGAGGTACAGGCCCGCCGCGGCGAAGGCGCAGAGGATGCCCAGCCACGCCCACACCCGGAGCGGGGTCGAGGGCCGCTGGTCGGGGTCCTCGATCAGCCGGGTCACGCACCAGTAGTTCAGCGCGAAGGTGATCGGCGACAGGAGGAAGGAGGCCACCGCGGCGACGGTGACCAGCAGCACCGGGTCCGGGATCAGCACGGTCTCGGCCAGGGCCAGGGCGAGGGTGACGCCCAGGAACCCCCAGTAGAAGCGCTGCTTGCGGTCGTCGGCGGACGGCCAGATCCGGACCACCGTCTCCGAGAAGGCCCTCGGGAACCCGTCCAGCACCCCGTAGGTGGTGCTGAACATGCCGAAGAAGGCCGCGGCGAGGAACAGGGGCAGGATCCACTCGCCCAGCACGTCGGTGTAGAGCCGGGCCAGCGTCAGGGCCACCTCCGCCCCCTCGGGCACACGGCCGGCGGGCGCCAGCACCTCCGCGCCCAGCGCCACGAACATCACGGCCAGCACCAGCGACACCCCGTAGCCGACCCTCATGTCCAGGAGCGCGCCCGACAGGGCTCCGGAGCGGTCGTCCTCGCCCCGGCGGCGGGCCCGCTCGCGCCACGCCGCCCGGCGCTCCCCCGCCCACATGGAGTGCCAGACGGAGACGTCGATGCCGGTGGGCATCCATCCCAGCAGGGCCGCCGCCAGCACGAGCGATCCGGCGGGGAGGGAGGGGACCGCCAGCCGACGCCAGGCGCCGGCGGGGGGCGGCGTGGCGAAGAAGGCCACGGCGGTCATGGCGGCCAGCACCAGGAGCATCAGCTTGCTCATGGCCGAGAGGCCGTCGAAGCCCCCGGTGGCCAGGAGGAGGGCCACGCCGAGACCCAGGAGCAGGCTCCAGACGGGGAGCGGGACGGCCGGGACCGCCGCGGCGGCCACGGCCGCCGCGACCCCCAGCACGCCCGCCAGGACGGTCACGCCCTGGATCACCGTGCCGACCAGGAAGATCCACAGGGCCCACCCGCTGGGGCCCGGCATCCGGGCGTAGCCGTCGAGCAGGGTCTCGCCGGCGGCCACCGCGTAGCGCGGGCCGAACTCGAAGGCCGGGTACTTGAAGAGATGGCTGAAGGGGATCACCCACAGGAGGGCGTAGCCGAACCGGGCCCCCGCCGTGGGCGCCAGCACGAGGTGGCTGGCGCCGATGGCCGTGGCCGCGACCACCAGCCCGGGCCCCAGCCATCGGATCCGGTCCAGCCGCCGCCCCCAGCCCTCCAGCGCTCCGAGCAGGGAGGGGGCCTCGTCGCCGGGGGAGGGTCGGCTACCGTTGGAAGATGGCTGGCCGCCGTCGGAGGGCGGCCGGTCGCCGTCGGGGGACGGTCGCTCGCCGTCGGACGCCGCCTGGCTCACCTGTCGCTCCCGGATGGTGGTGGACGGACGCTGGTGAACGGACGGGGCCGGGCGGACGGTGGTCGACGATCGGGGGTGGGCGTTCGGCCGTGGAGGTGGCCCGCGGGGCGCGGACCCCCTGGCCGAGCGCCGCCCGCCGGCCAACATTTCGGAGCTCCCGGGAAGCCGCAACGCCGGACGGCGGTTCGCGAGCGGGTGTCACCACGAGGGAGGGGAATCGATGCCGGAGGAGGAGACGCGGACGTCGGAGGAGGAGGCGCGGACGCCGGAGGACGAGGCGCGCCGGGTCACCCTCTCCTGGAAGGAGGGGATGAGCTTCGAGGCCCGGACCGGGGGAGGGGCGGTGACCACGATCGACGGCGAAGGGCGGCTCAGCCCCTCGCCGGTGGAGCTGCTGCTGGAGTCGCTGGGCTCCTGCGCCGGCATCGACGTCGTGGAGATCCTGCGCAAGGGCCGCCACGACGTGGAGGCGCTCGAGGTGGAGGTCGAGGGTCGTCGGCGGGAGGAGCCGCCCCGCCGCTTCACCGACGTCGAGCTGTGCTTCCGGATCCGGGGGGAGGTCCCCCGGAAGGCCGCCGAGCGAGCGGTGGCGCTCTCCCTGGAGCGGTACTGCTCGGTCCATCACACGCTGGCCGGGGACCTGGCGGTGGAGACCCGCGTCGAGCTGACGGCCGAGGACGGCGGGGCCTAGCGAGCCTCCCCCTCCGGGACGTCGGGGCGGGGAAGGCGTGTCGGGGGGTCGGGGCCCGGACTCAGCCGCCCCCGGTCCGTCGGCCGCGCCCCTCCCGGGTCCAGATGACGATGGTCCCGCAGGTGCCGCCCTGGAAGCGGAACCGCGGGGGGGTCTCCGAGGCGCCCCGGTACACCTCGAGGGCCAGGATGTCGTCCCGGTTTATGTCGTCGAGGTGGAAGCTCTGCCTGATGACACCGTCCACGTAGTAGACGGGCTCGCAGTCGGTCCGGGAGCGCGTGATCCGGATCGGCGCCCGTCCGAACCGGTAGGCGCCCACCTGTACGCCTGCGATCCCGCGGAGCAGGGAGCTGGGATGGTGCGGGTCCCGCTCCTCGATCTCCTCCGGGGTCACGAAGGCCCCGAGCCCCCTGTTCTCGCGCTCCCAGAAGCCCGACAGCTTGCCGATCTCGTCGCGGCGCCGCACCTCGACGGTGATGTCCTCGACCCGCAGGACCGTCTCGCTCAGCATCAGGGTCACCCGGGTCACGTGGCCCGGCTTCAGGCTCAGGCCGACCTGCTCTTCGGCGAACCCGATGAGGCTGACCTCGACGGTGTCGGGCCCGGGCGGAGCGTCCCGGATGGTGAACTCGCCGGCGCTGTCGGTGAAGGCGCCGAGCCCGGAGCGCTTCAGCACGACGCGGACGCTCTCCAGGGGCCCCCCGGTCATGGCCGACACCACCCGGCCGGTGAGGGTCGCCGTGCTGTCGCGCTCGGCCCCGCGGTCCCGCTCCTGCTCCTGGCCGACGAGCACCGCGGGCACGAGGAGGAGCATCGCCAGGGCGCCCGCCGTGAAGACGGTCGGCACGGTCGGAGAAGGGCGGCGCGCGCCGGCGGCGATCGAGGTGTGGGGTGGGCTCACGGCGGGATCCGGGCTGGGTTCTTCGTTCGGGAAGGGGCGCGTTCGGCCACGGCGCGGCCCGCGGCCCGGAACCGGTCCTACTGGAAGCTCCTGTCGTTGCTCGGGTCCCGGGTCCAGACCACGATGACGCCGCAACGGTCGCCGTGCTTAAACCGGATCGGGACCTCTGAGTTCCCCCGGTAGACCTCGATGCCCGCGATGTCCCGCGGATGCAGGTTGTCCATGTCGAAGTAGGAGGTGAAGGCACCGTCCACGTAGAAGCGGGGCAGACAGCCGTCGCGCCGACCCATGGTCACCGGCGTGATCCCGCCGCGGGTCCGCTTCCCGACGTCCAGGCCGGGCACCTGCCGCAGGAGGTCGGTGGCCCGGGTGGCGGGCTGGTTTTCGATGTCGGCGCGGGTGAGAAAGTAGCCCGGCCCCTGCTCGGAGCGCCGATAGAACCCGGTGAGCTTCGAGACCGGCACGGTCTGGTCGACCGTCACCACCAGCTCCGCCACCGGGAGGACCTTGGTCTCGAGCCTGAAGGTGACTTCCAGCGTCCGGCGGGCGGTGAGCTGGACGGGGAACTCCTTCGACTCCATGCCGAGGTAGTTGACGGCCAGGGTGTGCTCGCCGGTGGGGAGCTCCTCCAGGCGGAAGACGCCGGACTCGGTGGTCACGGCCCGGTGGGGCGTTCCCTTGAGCATCACCTCCGCCCCCTGGACGGGCGCGCTCGAGCCGGCCTCGATCACCCGTCCCACGATGCTGGCCTGGCGGACCTGGGCTTGCAGGGAGAGGGGCACCGCCGCCAGGGTGGCGGTCAGGAGAGAGAGCAGGGCGGCACGGGTGAAGGACCTGCAGGGCGAGGCGGACATCTCTTCACCCCCTGGCCGGGGTGCGGCCGCCCGCTCACCGGGCGACCTGGGGATTCGGGTGGGCCGGAGCCCGCCCGGGAGGCCGGGTTCTCGACGGATGAACACCTTTTCGCGTATCCGCCTCAACATGTCCTGCGCTCGGGACCGGGCGCAATCCTCCGGTTCGGGGCGGACGATCTCCCGAATCCGGCTCGCGTCCAGCCGGCCCCGTCGGCTCGCTCGCACGTCCTCGACGGGGCACCCGTCCCCCATGTTATATAATTAGCATCCCCGGGGCAACGCATCCCCGGCAGGGGCGGCGCGGGGGCGAGCCGGACGGCGGAAGCGAGGCGGGCGCCGACCCCACCGTCCCCGGGAGGACGTTTCAGCCGAAGAGAAAGGAAGGACCGTGGGAGCGACGCTGCTGTCCGTGCTCGGCCTGCTGGTCATGCTCGCCGGGCTGGTCATGGTGCCCCTGGGCCTGCCGGGCAACTGGCTCATGCTGTTGGTCGCGGCCGTCGGCGTCCTGGCCGACCGGGTCGATCCGCTGACCCTGGCGGTCCTGGCGGGGCTGGTCGTGGCCGCCGAGCTGGCGGAGTTCCTCCTGGTCCGGGCCGCGAGCGAACGCTACGGCGGCTCGGCCGCGGACTTCTGGGGGGCGCTGGCGGGGGGGCTCGTCGGGGTCGCGGTGGGGGCGCCCGTCCCGGTAGCCGGATCGCTGGTGGCGGGCGTCGTCGGGACGTTCGTCGGGGCCGCCGCGGTCTCGCTCTGGCGGACCCGCCGCCCCGGGGAGGCGGCGCGGGTGGGCTGGGGCGCCGTCCTCGGCCGGGCGTTCTCGGCCGCGGTGAAGACGGCCGCCGGCGTGGTGGTGCTGGTGGTGGGCGGCGGCGCGCTGGTGATCGGCTGACCCCCGGCCGGGCACCGGGCGACGGGGCGGCCCCGGACGGGGCGTCGGCTTGACCGGCCGGGCCGGCCGCGGCTAGCTTCGCGCCGGCCGCTTCCGGCCCTCCCGAGGCGATCGAACGATCCGAGCCATGACGCCCTATCTTCCCCACCTGCGGAGGTCCCACCCCGTCGCCCTCGCGGCGGCCTGCCTCGCGGCGGTCGCGCTCGCGGCCGACGCCGAGGCGTCTTCCGTCCCCGTGGTCGGACAGGAGCCCGGGACGGCCGCGGACGCCGGTTCGGCCGTCGCCTGCGTCGGCCCGGCGGCGGGCCCCGCCCGGCTCGATCCGACCGAGGTGACGATGACGTCCAGCGGACGGGCGCCGGGCGCGTCGGGGGTCCTGCGCCTGCGGATCGCCTCGTCCCCGGTCGGCCTGGCCCTGGCCGAGGACGGGAGCTACCGGTACGAGGTCCGCGTCCGCGCCGAGGGCCTGCGGGGCCGGCCCGGGACCCACCACGTGGTCTGGGCCGCGACCCCCGAGCTGGACCGCCACGTCCGGATCGGGACGCTGGGCGAGGACGGGAGCGCGTCGGGCGAGGTGGACTGGAACAAGTTCCTGGTCTTCGTCACCGCCGAGAAGCGCCCCGACCCGTCGTCCTGGAGCCAGCGCATCCTCCTCTCCGCCACCTCCCCGAGCGGCCGGATGCACACGATGGCGGGCCACGGCCCCTTCTCCGGCGAACCCTGCCTCGATCCGCGTCCGTGAGCCCGTGAAGGCGGCCGGGCGACGGGCCGCGGCCGCCGGCTTCGCGGCGTCGGGGGCGGGCCTCCTGCTGGCGGGGGCGCTGCTGGCCGGCGCCCCCGCGGCGGAGGTCTTCGTCGGCCCGGGGGCGGCGTCGGGGTCGACGTCCGGCTCGGCCGCTCCGTCGCCGGCCGGCGCGACGCGGGGTGCGGAGGAGAACCCGGTCGGGTCCCCGGTCCGGCCCCCGGCGGGCGACACCGTGGTGGACGACACCGTCGACGCGGCCGCCTGGCGGATGCCGCCCATGAACACCGCCATGCCCATGCTCCCGAGCCTCCGGCGGCTCCGGCCGGGCGTCGATCCCTTCCTGCCCCTGGCCGGGGTGCCGGTCGACTCGCTGCCGCCGGCGCGGGCCCGACGGACCCGCGAGCTGGCGGACGGCGACACCCTGGTGCTGCGCGCCGGTCCGGTGCGCAAGGAGCTGCGCGGCCGGACCTTCCGGATGTGGGGCTACAACGGGCAGATCCCCGGTCCCCTGCTCGAGGTCCCCGAGGGGGCCGAGGTCGTCGTCCGCTTCCGGAACGACCTCACGATGCCGAGCACCGTCCACTGGCACGGGGTCCGGCTCGACAACCGGTTCGACGGGGTCCCGGGCGTGACCCAGGAGCCGGTGGCGCCGGGCGCGAGCTTCGTCTACCGGGTCCGCTTCCGCGACGCGGGCGTCTACTGGTACCACCCCCATCTCCGCGAGGACGTCCAGCAGGACATGGGCCTGAGCGGGAACATGATGGTCCGGCCGGCGACCGACGGCTGGCTCCCCCCGGTCAACCGGGAGGAGGTCCTGATCCTGGACGACCTGCTGGTGGACGAGGAGGGGCTCTACCCCTGGGGCCGGGAAGCGGCCTCGATGACGCTGATGGGACGCTTCGGGAACGTGATGCTGGTGAACGGCCGGCCGGACTGGGAGACGGAGGTCCCCCGGGGCTCGGTGGTCCGCTTCTGGCTGACCAACGTCTCGAACACCCGGACCTGGAACCTGGACTTCGGGGACGCCCCGATGAAGGTCGTGGCGGCCGACGTGGGCCGCTTCGAGCGGGAGGAGACGGTGGAGAGCGTGGTCCTGGCCCCCGCCCAGCGCTACGCCGTCGACGTTCGCTTCCCCGAGGCCGGCACCTATCCCCTGGTGAACCGGGTCCAGGCCATCGACCACTACCGGGGCGAGTTCCGCGCCCGGGTGGACACGCTGGGGCGGGTCGAGGTCACCGGCGAGCCGCCCGGCGAGGACCTCGCCGCGAGCTTCCGGACCCGGCACCGGCACCCGGGCGTCCGCGACGAGCTGGGCGACCTGGAGCGGCACCGCCGACGGGCGCCGGACCGGGTGCTGGAGATGACGATGCGGGACCGCGGGCTGCCGGCGGTCCTCCGGCGGATGATGGAGCTGGACAGCCTCTACACGCCGCCGGTGGAGTGGAACGACGCCATGCCCGTGATGAACTACGGCTCGTCCAGCCCCCGGGTCGAGTGGATCCTCCGGGACCCGAGGACGGGCGCGGAGAACATGGAGATCGGGTGGCGCCACCGGGTGGGCGAGCTGGTCAAGCTTCGCCTCCGCAACCCGGGCGGCTCGCTCCACCCGATGCAGCACCCCATCCACCTGCACGGCCAGCGCTTCGTGGTGCTGTCGCGGGACGGGGCGCCGAACGACAACCTGGCCTGGAAGGACACCGTCCTGGTCCCGGTGGGCTCGACCGTGGACCTGCTGGTCGAGCTCTCCAACCCGGGCGACTGGATGCTGCACTGTCACATCGCCGAGCACCTGGACGCCGGGATGCGGACCGTCCTGCACGTGGCGCCGGCCGATTCGGCCGCGGGCTCCGGGGCGGGCGGCGACGGCCCCGGCCCGGAACCCATCGATCCTACCACACGGGAGCGGAGACGATGAACGGACGTGAGACGAGGTCGCACGAGATGCGCGGGGCGGGGGCCGTGTTCGCGGCGCTCCTGCTCCTCCTCCCCCTGGCCGCCGGGGCCCAGGTCCCCGGGCGGGGCGGCGGGGACGCGCCGGTGCAGGACCCCCTGCCCACCCCGCGGGGGAGCGACAACATCGAGGTGCTGGGCCACGTGCCGCTGGGCGGGGCCTTCACCGTCTCGGACATCGAGCTGGAGCAGGATCCCGACCGGCCCTTCGCCTACGTCTCCCGGATGTTCGGCGAGGCGGGCTTCGACGTGATCGACCTCTCGAACCTCTACCGGCCCGAGGTCATCCACCGCTGGCGGATCGAGAACGTCGAGCTGCACCGGGGCACCGGGGCCATGGACGTGAAGTACTTCAAGCTGGACGAGGACGAGGTCTATCTCGTCCAGTCCGTCCAGTTCCAGCAGGGGGGACCGGACGCGAACCTGGGGGCCGTGGTCTTCGACGTCTCCGACCTGCCCGAGGATCCGCCCGAGGAGGTGGCCCGGATCACCTACCCGGAGTCGCCGGGCGGCTTCCACAACATCTTCATGTACAAGCACTCCGACGGACGGGCCCTGCTGTTCGCCACCACCACCGGCGAGTTCACCAACGTCTACGACATGCGGCGGGTCGTGGCCGGCGAGGACTCGACGCTCGTGGCGCAGATCCCGGTGCCGGACAACCCCATCGGCGAGGCCATGGGCTTCGACGGCTACCACGACTTCTACGTCGGCTACCATCCGGCCAGCGGGGAGGACCGCTTCTACGGCGGCGGCGCCGGCGGCTGGTACGTCTGGGACGTCACCGAGCCGGCGGAGCCGGAGCTGCGGGCCAGCGTCACCGGGGTGCCCGGCGTCGCCTGGGGCCACACCATCACCCCCACGCCCGACGGCCGCTACTTCGTGGGCGAGACCGAGTACCAGTACGCGCCGCTGCGCATCGTCGACCTGCAGCCGGCGCTGGAGGGGGACCGGCAGAACGTCTCCTCGGCCCTGAGCGCCTGGACCCCCGACTGGCGGAACCTGGCGCACAACCACGAGATGCGCTGGCCCTACGTCTTCGTCTCCGCCTACGAGGACGGGCTCCAGGTCTTCAACATGATGGACCCGGACAACCCCTTCACGGTCGCCTACTACGACACCTACCCGGGACCCCACAAGGAGGGGATGTGCGGCGACGAGATCTGCAACGGGGCCTTCGGCGTCGACGTCCGCAACGCCGACGGGCTCATCGTGGTGAGCGACATCCGCACCGGCTTCTGGGCCTTCCGGATGGAGAGCTTCCAGGGCTGGAGCGGCGAGGGGTGGGGCGTGCCCGACGTCTCCAGCGCCCAGGACTGGGAGGACGGGCCGGTGGGCTCGGGCGTCGACGCCGGCGGCGGGGCGGCCCCGATGGGCGGCGGCTGAGCGTCGCCCATCGGGCGATCAGCCCTCCGCGGCCAGGGCGAGGCCGTCGCCGCGGCGCCGCTTGACCCGGTACATCGCCCGGTCGGCCCGGCGCAGCAGGTCCTCGTAGTCGTCGTCCTCCCGCCCCAGGGCGCCGCCGATGCTCACGGGCACGCGCAGGCCGGACTCGATCCGGTCGTAGGGGGCGGACAGCGCGTCGCCGATCCGGCGCCCGATCCGCCGCAGGGTCTCCTCGTCCGGACAGTTCTCGATCAGCACCACGAACTCGTCTCCCCCCGGGTGGCCCACGAGCTCCGTCTCGCGGACCGAGGCCTCCAGCCGGTCCGCGACGGCCCGCAGCAGCTCGTCGCCGACGTCGTGGCCGTGGGTGTCGTTGATCTCCTTGAAGCCGTCCAGGTCCAGGAAGAGCAGGCCGGGCGGCGGGGCGCCGCGGCGGTGGGCGGCCAGGGCGCGGTCGATCTCGCGCCGCACGTGGCGCCGGTTGGGGAGGTCGGTGAGCGAGCGGTGGCTGGCCCGGTGGGCGAGCTCGTCCATCAGCGCCTTGCGGGCGGAGATGTCCCGCATGATGGCCTGCAGGTGGACCCGGTCCTCGAGCCGGTAGGCGCTGATCGACAGCTCCACCGGCAGGTCCTCGCCCCGCCGCGTCCGCACGGCGGTCTCCACCATGATGCCCTCGCGGCTGCGGACCTCGTCCAGGCCCGGCAGGTCGTGCTCGGCGTTCGGGCTCTGCAGCGCCTGCAGGTCCCGGCCCGCGAGCCGGTCCTCGTCCTCGAAGCCGAGCATCTCCAGGGCCGCGGGGTTGGCCGCCCGGATCCGACCCTCGCGGTCGGCCACCAGGATGCCGTCGACCGACCCCCGGAAGACCGCCTGGAAGCGCCGCTCGTTCCTCCGCGATATCCGGTAGAGCCGGTTCTTGTCCTCCACCAGCAGGAGGATGGCCCCCACGCCGACGGCGGCCTCCCAGGCCATGTCGGCCGCCACGAGCGTCTCCGAGACCACCAGCTCGACGCCGAATCCGAGGACGTCGACCCCGGCGGCCAGGGCCAGGCCCTGGTTGGCCGCCCCGAGGGTGTAGACGGCGTGGTCGAGGGCGTAGAGGAGGAATCCTCCGGCGGTGAGCCACACGCCGGCCCCGGGCTCGTCCTCCCTCCGCCGCAGGAACAGCCAGCCGCAGTAGCCCAGCGCCAGCGCCAGGCCCGGCGAGCGGACCAGGGTCCGGACGGTGAACGTCGTCACCTGGTCCCGGACGGGGAGGTGGAGCACCGACACCACCACGCCCGCCCCGGCCGCCAGCCCCAGCCACAGCCAGCGGTCCCGGCGCGGTACCTCCTCCCCGCGCCGGAGGGCCTCGGCGCCGAGGGCGAAGCAGGCCACCTGGAGCAGCCCGGCCGGCGCGCTCGTGAGCCGGGTCACCCACGGGGCGATCATCCCCGTCATGCTGATGCGCACGCTGATCAGGAAGACGAGGAAGACCGTCCATCCCCAGGCCCACCATCGATAATGGGGGCGGGTGAGGAGGGGACGGTACAGCGCCCACCAGGTCCCGGCCACCACGACCGTGAGCAGGATCTGGAGATCCAGCATGTAGGGGCCGGGGACGAGGTCACCCTCCACCGTCGGACCTCCGGTCGGTCTCCGCAGCCTCCTCCGGGAGCGCCGCCCCGGGAAGCGGGATCCCGGACGGCGCAGGCGAGGAGGACAAGGTAGCCGGCCCCGCCGGGGCGGCCAAGGCGATGGACCGCCGACCGGCTCCGGGGTATGCTTGAGCCGACGTGCTTCTGAGGAGCGTCCCCGCCAACGAGGCCGATGGCGACGAGATGAGCGAAACCTCTTCCAGCCGCGGATCCCGCGCGTCCCGCCGGGCGTCGACCGAGACCCGATCGTCGGCGTGGTGGGAGTGGACCAAGAGCCTGGGCCTGGCCGTGGTCCTCTTCCTGGTCATGCGGACGTTCCTCCTCCAGAGCTACTACATCTCCTCGTCCTCGATGGAGCCGACGCTGCTGGTGGGGGACGTCCTGATGGTCAACAAGGCGGCCTACGGGGCGCGGATCCCGGGCACCGGGGCCCGCCTGCCGGGCTGGGACGAGCCCGAGCGGGGCGACATCGTGATCTTCCGCCCCGAGCACGACCCGGAGACGGACGTGGTGAAGCGGCTGGTGGGCGTCCCGGGCGACACCCTGGAGATGCAGGACCGCGAGCTGTACCGGAACGGCGAGCCCCGGCCGGAGCCCTACGTGCGGCACGGGGCACCGCCCGGCCGGGACGAGACCCACCCCTGGATGACCTGGCAGTACTCCGCGCTGCTCCCCTCGGTGGACGCCGACGGCTACACGCCGAGCCGGGACGACTGGGGTCCGATCGTGGTCCCGGAGGGCGCCTACTTCGTCATGGGGGACAACCGTGAGGCGAGCCTGGACTCGCGGTTCTGGGGCTTCCTGGAGGGGCGGCGCATCCGCGGGCGCGTGTCGTTCCTCTACTATTCCTTCGAGCCGCGGTCGGTGCGGCCGCTCCCCCTGCTCACGGCGATCCGCTGGGGACGGATCGGGCTGACGCCGGCGTCGGCCACCGAGGCGGCGGCGGGCGAGTCGTCGGGACGGGGCGATCCGGGGGCCGGGGAGCCGTGAGCGGGGACGAGCTGCGTCCCTCCCGCACGCTGGTCCGGGCCCGCGAGCGGGCCGCCGCCGCGCTCACCGAGGCGTTCGCCGACGACGAGCTGGACGTCGAGGAATTCGAGACCCGGCTCGACCGCTGCTGGCGGGCCGAGAGCTTCGACGAGCTGGAGGACCTGTTCGGAGACCTGGCCGCCGCCCCGCCGGTGCTGGCGCCGGGCGGCGACGCCCCGGGCGGCGCGGCCGAAGCCGGCCCGGGGGCGTCCGCCGACGGCCGGTCCCCGCCGGGTCCCGTCGGACGCGCCGACCGGGGGAGGCGGCCGGCCCCGGCGGACCGCCGCGGCCACGACCTGGTCCTGGGGCTGATGTCGGGCGTGGGCCGGGGCGGTGTCTGGGTTCCGCCCCGGCACGTCAACGTGGTGGCGGTCATGGGCGGCGTCGAGCTGGACTTCCGCGAGGCCCGCTTCCCGGAGGGGGAGACCACCCTGCACGCGGTGGCCTTCATGGGCGGGATCGAGATCGTGGTGCCGCCGGGCCTGGCCGTGACCTCCGCCGGGGTCGCGATCATGGGGGGCTACGACCGGCTGGAGCAGGGGGACGACGGCCGGAGGGCCCCGGGAGCGGTGCTCCGGGTGCGGGGGGCGGCGCTGATGGGCGGGATCGAGATGCGGGTCGCCGAGCCCGGCGAGGAGCTGCCATCCGGAGGGGTGGCCGAACTGGACTAAGGCAGCGGCCTTGAAAGCCGCCGGGCCGAGAGGCCCTTGTGGGTTCGAGTCCCACCCCCTCCGCTCGCGATGGGCCGGACGGCGGTCCGCTCCGGCCCGATCGCGGACGTCCCGGCGGCCGCCGGGGGCGCGCGGCGAGCACGCGAGCCGTCCCGGCGCGCCGGACGCCGGGACGAGGGCCCCGGCGCCGGTCGAAGGAGAAGACGATGGAGAGCGAGGGTGCGGAACCGGACACCTCCCTCGCGCCATGGCGCCGGGATCTCCTCCCCGGACACCGGAGGGCCGGCCCGCCCCCTCGACTCTCGCATCGTCACGCACCAACGTAGCGGCCGGCCGGGCGCCCGTAAGTCGGGAGGACCCGGACGTCGGCGTCGGGGACGCCCCGGCGGCGCCGTGGGGAGATCCCCCACGCGGCCCGCTGCGCCCGGGGCGGGCGCTTCGAGAGCACGACGATCGACGAGGAGGTGGCGGCATGCGGCTGGACACGAGAGCGCTGACGATCGCCGGGGCCGTGCTCTGGGGCGGCGCGATGCTGCTGGCCGGACTGGCCCACGCCGTCTGGCCCGGCTACGGGCGGGCTTTCCTGGAGCTGATGGCTTCGATCTATCCGGGCTACGCCGGTCCGGGCGGGGCCGGCGCGATCGTGATCGGCACGCTCTACGGGGTCCTCGACGGTGGGATCGCCGGGCTGGTCACCGCCTGGCTCTACAACCGGCTCGCGGCCGGACCGGAAGGGGCGTCCTGACGGAGGCCCCTGGCGCGGCGCCCGGGACCTACCTGCTCGTCCTGCGGTCCGAGGAGCGGCGTCGGCCCGAGGTCGGGGCGCTCGGGCCGGTGGAGCTGGCCCCGGGCCGGCACGCCTACGCCGGGAGCGCCCTCGGCCCCGGCGGCGTCCGGGCCCGCCTGCTCCGGCACGTTCGGGGGGCGGGCGCCCGCCACTGGCACGTCGACCACCTGCGGCCGGCGGCCCGGCCGGAGGCGGCCTGGTGGGTCCACGTCGAGGAGCGGCTGGAATGCCGGTGGGCCGACGCGCTGGCCCGGCTGCCGGGAGCCGCCCGGCCCGCCGAGGGGTTCGGAGCGTCCGACTGCGGGTGCGCCGGCCACCTGGTGGAGCTGCCCGACGGCCTGGAGCGCCGGCGTGTCCGGGAGGCCCTGGCGGAGGCCGCGCCCCGGGGCGGCGCTCCCCGCCGCGCCCCCGCGTCCGCCCTGCGGGAGGCGGTCGGGCGGGACGGCCGGACCTGATGCAGGGCGCCGGCGCCTACAGCCGCTCCAGCGCCTCCTCGATCGGGGTCTCGCCCTGGAGCATCTCGAAGGTCCGGCCCGCCAGGCCGTCCATCGACAGCGATCGGACCAGCACCTCGGCCACGTCGTCGCGGGAGACGGTGCCCGACCGCCCCAGCCCGCGGGCGACCTCGATCCGGCCCGTGCCGGGCTCCTCGGTGAGCCGGCCGGGACGGACGATCACGTGCTCGAGGGCGCTGTCGCGGAGGTGCTCGTCGGCGACGCCCTTGCAGCGGTAGTAGACGTTCATGCCGCCGCCCTCCGCTTCGGGGTCGGCGCCCATGGAGCTGAGCATGACGAACCGCTCGACCCCGGCGTCGACGGCCGCGTCCACCAGGCGGACGGCCCCGTCCCGGTCGACGTCCCGGGTCTTCTCGAGCGACGTCCCGGCCCCCGATCCGGCGCAGAACACGACCCCGCCGCAGCCCTCCACGGCGTGGCCCAGCGGCTCCTCCAGGTCGGCCACCACGGTCCCGGCCCCCGCCTCCTCGAACCGGGGCCGCTGGTCCGGGTCCCGGATCATGGCCAGGGGCTCGTGGGGGGATTCGATCAGCCGGCGGACCACCCGGAATCCGGTGCTCCCGTTGGCTCCGGCGACGAGGACGCGCATGGGACCTCCCTCCCGCGGCGGGATGATCGAGGTGAATTCCCGGCAGGCCGGAGCGTGCCAGATCCGTGCCTCGGCCGTCCTGCCGGCGGAGGGGGGGAGGGAGGGCGGCCGCCTCCGGTCGAGGGCGCTCCCGTGCGATCGGGGGCGCGTCCGGCCGGGGCCGCGATCTTGGCTCCCGGGGGCGCCCGGTCGGGGCCGCACGCGGCCCCGGAAACGCGTCCGCCGGGGCTCAGACCAGCTCGGCCAGGCGGTCCAGGTCCACGTTCCCCCCGCTCAGCACCGCGACCACGCGGTCGCCCTCCCCGAGGGGCAGCGCCCCCTCGGCCAGGGCCGCCACGCCGGCGGCCCCGGCGGGCTCGGCCAGCAGCTTGGTGAAGGTCAGGGTGCGCCCGACGGCCTCCGCCAGGGCGCGGTCCGGGACCCGGACCACCCCGTCGACGTGCCGTCGGATTAGCGGGAAGGTCAGGTCGCCCGCCATGGGCGATCCCAGCCCGTCGGCGATCGTCTCGACCTCGTCCAGGCGCACGGGCTCGCCGCGCTCCAGGCTGCGGCACATCGAGTCCGCGCCCGCCGGCTCGACGCCGTAGACCCGGACCTCCGGGGCCCGGGCCTTCACGGCGACGGCGACGCCGGCCAGGAGGCCGCCGCCCCCCACCGGCACCACCACCGCGTCCGGGTCGGCCAGGTCGTCCAGCACCTCGAGGCCCACCGTCCCCTGGCCGGCCACCACCGCGGGGTCGTCGAACGGGTGGACGAAGGTCCGGCCCTCCTCGTCCCGCAGGGCCAGGGCCCGCTCGAAGGCGTCGAAGACGTCGCCGTGGAGGACGACCCGGGCCCCGTAGCCCCGACACGCCTCCACCTTGGCGCGGGGCGCCGACTCGGGCATCACCACCGTGCAGTCGACCCCGGCCGCCCGGGACCCCCAGGCCAGGGCCTGGGCGTGGTTGCCGGCCGAGACGGTGACCGCGCCGCGGTCCCGCTCCGCCCCGGACATCCCCAGCAGCTTCGTCAGCACGCCCCGCGGCTTGAACGAGCCGGTCTTCTGCAGGTTCTCCGCCTTCAGGTGCAGCTCCACGCCGCCGCACCGGCGGCCGAGCAGGGTGGCGCTGGCCAGGGGCGTGCGGTGGATCCGGCCGCCGATCCGCTCCCGGGCCCGGCGGACGTCGCCCGCGCCCACCGGGCCGTCGGGTCCCTCGCTCACGGCCGACCCCCGCTCGGCCGTCCGCTCCCGCGGGGGACGCCCGGCCGCCGGCTCACGAGCTCCCGGCGCCGCCGGGGGGAGCGGGCGCCTCCAGGTCGTCCCGGCGGGCCCGCATGCGGAGGTTCATCGCCTCCACGAAGCCGGAGAAGCCGAAGGCGAAGTAGATGTAGCCCTTGGGCATCTCCTGGCCGAACGCCTCGGCCACCAGGCTGACGCCGATGAGGAGCAGGAAGCTCAGCGCCAGCATCTTGACGGTCGGATGGCGCCGGATGAACCGGCTGATGGGGTTGATGAGGACGATCATCACGATCACGGCGATGACGATGGCGATGGCCATCACCGCCACCTCGTCGGCCATGCCCACGGCCGTGATGACCGAGTCGAGCGAGAAGACGATGTCCAGGATCGCGATCTGGGTCAGCACGCCGGCCATGGTCGAGCCGAAGCCCCGGGGCTCGCGCTCGTGCCATCCCTCGCCCTCGACGTCGGCGTGGATCTCCCGCGTGGCCTTGACCAGCAGGAAGAGGCCGCCGCCCAGCAGGATCAGGTCCCGCGCCGACAGCTCGCGCCCCACCACCTCGACCACGGGCTCGGTCAGGCCGATCAGCCAGGCCAGCGAGAAGAGGAGGGCGAGCCGGGCGACCATGGCCAGCCCCAGCCCCAGCTTCCGGGCCCGGGCCCGCCGGTCCTCGGGCAGCCGGTCGGCCAGGATCGAGATCATGACGATGTTGTCCACGCCGAGGATGATCTCCAGCAGCGTGAGGGTGGCCAGGGCCACCCAGCTCTCGGGGCTGGCGATCCACTCCATCGGCACCTCGTCGGGTCGGGTCGGGGACCGGCCGGAGCGCGGGAGGGGCCGTCCGGCGGCTCGGACGGCCACGTTTCGGCCTCGGCCCGTCCGGGCGCAAGGCCGGCCGGCGGGGCCGGGTCTCCGCTCCCGGAGCCGGCCCGGTCACAGCCCGACCGCGTGGGCGAGCTGGCCCACCGCGAAGCCCAGGTAGTTGCCGGCGGCGTAGCCCAGCAGGCCCACCGCCACGCCGGGCAGCACCAGCACGGGCCACTCGCGGGAGACGGCCACCGCCAGGGCGGTGGAGGGCCCGCCCACGGCGGCCTGCGAGGCCACCGAGAGGGTGCCCGGGTCGAGCTTCGCGAGACGGCCCAGCCCGAAGACCACCAGGCCGTGGACGCCCACCACCGTGAGGGTGAACCAGAGGACGGAGATCCCCACCGTCAGGATCTCCCCCAGCCGGCTGTAGATCCCGATGACGACGAAGAACAGGTGGAGGGCGTAGTTGCCCAGCTGGAGCGCCCCCTCCATCCGGGCGAAGGGCCGGAGGTGGCCCAGGGCCAGGGCGAAGGTGGTGAGCCAGAGCACCTCGGGGACGGCCGGGACGAGGCGGTG
>CAZJJO010000006.1:0-41148 GCA_964546375.1 uncultured Gemmatimonadota bacterium | reverse complement strand
GGCGGGTGCTCCGGGGGCCGAAGAGCACCGGCACGCCGGCGGCCGCCGGCTCGATCACCGAGTGGAGCCCGTCCTCGCCCAGCCCCCCGCCCACCCAGGCCAGGTCGGCCGCCGCGTACAGCTCGGCCAGGGGCCCCACCACGTCCACGAGCACGGGCCGGGGCGGCGCCGATCCCCCGGCGGGCGCCGCGTCGTCTCCGTCGTCCTCCTCCGCCCGGCTCCACCGGAGCGGGGACCGGCCCAGCGCCTCCCGGCACCCGCGCTCGATCCGCTCCACCGCCCCGTCGTCGGGCTCGTGGGGCGCCAGCACCAGCCGGATCGGACGGCCCTCCCGGGCCAGCGCGGCCGCGGCCTCCAGCAGGAGCTCCTCGTCCGGCGGCCAGGTGGAGCCGGCCACCAGCAGCGGGGGGCCGTCCGTCCCGACCAGCTCCCGGAGCCGGGCCGCCGGCGAGTCCGGATCCTCCCGGGCCCGGCGGGCGCGGGCCAGCGCCTGGTCGAAGGCGGCGTCGCCGGTGACCCGGAGGGCGGCCGGCCGGACGCCGAGCCGCTCCAGCCGCCGTGCGTCCCCCTCCGAGGCCGCCCCGGCCCGCCCCAGCCGCCGGTGGGCCGGCCGCAGCAGCCAGCGGGCCGCCGGGCGGAGGCGGCCGCTGTCGGGGGCGACGGCCCCGTTCACCAGGGCCAGGGGGATCCCCAGGTCGGCCGCCGCCCGGGTGAAGTTGGGCCAGAGGTCGCCCTTCGCGAAGACCACGGCGTCGGGCGCCGCCGCCTCCAGGGCCCGGCGGCACGGGCCGTAGGCGTCGGGGGGCAGCGGCTCGGCGGCGTCGGGCGCCAGCCGGGGCAGGGCGTCCTCGGCCGAGGGCGAGAAGTACGAGACGACGAGCTGGACGCCCCGCTCCTCGCGGAGGCGCGCCGCCGTGGGGGCCGCCCCCGCCAGCTCGCCGGCCGAGGCCCCGTGCAGCCACACCACCGGCCGGCCGGGGTCACGCTCCGAGCCGGCCCACGCGTCCAGCCGGGCGGCCACGCCCTTCCGCTCGGCCACGGCCCGGGCCAGCCGGCGGGAGCGCAGGCCCAGCAGGGGCAGGAGGGGTCGGAGGGCCGCCACCGCCGACCCGGCCACCCGCTCGCGCAGGGTCACCGGGCGTCCCCCGCGGGCCGCCGGCCCGCCGCCACGGCGCTTTTCCCGCCGGATCGCATGGCCTATCCTCCCCGTGTCGGCCGGTGAGCGGGACGGTCGTCGACGGCGCGTCCCCATGCTACCGGGTCCTCCACCCCGCGGAAACCTGCATGCCCGCCCCCGATACCCCCCCGAGAAGGCCGCCCGGCTCCTCCCCCCTCCGGGCCGTCCTCGTGCTGGCCGCCGCCCTGCTCGCCGCCGGCGCCTGCTCGCCGCTGTACGTCCTGCGCGCCGGCTGGGAGGAGGCGAAGCTGCTGGAGCGCCGGCGGCCGATCCGCGAGGTGGTCGCCGACACGGCGACCCCGCCGGAGCTCCGGGGCCGGCTCCGGCTGGTGCTGCAGGCCCGCGACTACGCCGAGCGCGCCCTGGGCCTGCGGCCCGGCGACAGCTTCACCAGCTACGCGACCGTCGGGCGCGACACGCTGCTGCTGGTGGTCTCGGCCGCCCCCCGCTTCCGGCTCACCTGGAAGACCTGGTGGTTCCCGATCGTCGGGAGCGTGCCCTACCGGGGCTACTTCGACTTCGACGAGGCCCGCGAGCACGCCCGGGAGCTGGAGGCGGAGGGCTGGGACGTCCACCTGCGCCCCTCCCCGGCGTTCAGCACGCTGGGGTGGCTCCCCGACCCGGTGCTCTCCACCACGCTCCGGCAGGACAGCGTGGGGATCGTGGAGACGGTGATCCACGAGATCACCCACGCCACCTACTTCCCCTCGGGCCACGCCGACTTCGGCGAGAGCTTCGCCACCTTCGCCGGGCACGCCGGCGCCGAGGCGTTCTTCTGCCGGGCGCTGGAGCGGGAGGCCCCCTGCCGCGAGGCCCGGGACCGGTGGCACGACACCCGGATCTACGGGCGGTTCCTCACCGGGCTCCGGGACAGCCTGGAGGCCCTCTACGGCCGCGACCTGCCGGCGGAGGAGATGGCGGAGCGCAAGGCGGCGGCCCTGGACGCCGCGGTCCGGCGCTTCGGGCGGGAGACGGCGCCGGCCTTCCGGACCTACCCGGACGGGATCCTGGACCGGGAGCGGCTGAACAACGCGTGGCTGCTGTCGCGGGTGCTCTACTACGGGCGGCTGGACGACTTCGAGGCGGTCCGGCGCCGCGAGGGCGGCGTCCGCGAGGCCCTCCGGGCGATCATCGAGGCGGCCCGCCGGGCGGACGAGCCGTGGGCCGGGCTCGACCGCCTGCTGGGGGGATGACCCTCAGACGTCCCAGTCCTTGGGGGCCAGGACCATCTCCATGTTCCGGTGCTCCAGGCCGGAGCGCGACTGGACCTGCGCCACGTCGGACAGCTCCTCCTCGATCCGGTCCAGCAGCTCCT
Organism: uncultured Gemmatimonadota bacterium; assembly: GCA_964546375.1. Taxonomy (GTDB): domain Bacteria; phylum Gemmatimonadota; class Gemmatimonadetes; order Palauibacterales; family Palauibacteraceae; genus CAYVFM01. Next base: position 38,656 of record CAZJJO010000006.1, on the reverse strand, counting down.
CGCCCATCTCGGGGCGGCGCAGCTCCCGGTATCGGAACATGACGACGATCTTGACCTTGTTGCCCTCCTCGATGAACTCCCGGGCGTGGCGCGTCTTGAAGTTGAAGTCGTGCTCCTCGATCTTCGGCCGGAACTTGACCTGCTTGACCTCGACCTTGTGCTGCTTCTTCTTGGCCTCCTTCTCGGCCTTGGCCTGCTCGTACTTGTAGCGGCCGTAGTCCATGAGCCGGACGACGGGAGGTCGGGCGTCGGGCGCCACCTCCACCAGGTCCAGGCCGCGCTCCGTGGCGATCTCGCGGGCCTCCTCCAGCGAGACCACCCCGAGCTGTTCCCCCTCGTTGTCGATCAGGCGAATCGGGCTGACCCGGATGTCCTCGTTGACTCTGTGGTCGGTAGCGATCCCTGTGCCTCCCTTTCCGTGGCGTGACTCTCGTTGCGATGGCGCTGCCCGCGCCGGCGGGCGAGGCGACGAAAATGCAAGTACCGTACGCGTCCGGCCGGGGACCGCTCCCCGGCCGCGCCGCCGGTTGTCGCCCGGCGCCGTCCCGAAATTACCTTGCGGGACCGGGCGCGTTCCGTCCGGGGCGACGCGAACCGAACGGAGACGAAAGATAGATGGACGACCTCGATGCGATCCAGTGCGAGCGCTGCGGCGCGGCGGGAGCCGAGCCCCTGAAGGCCCCGCCCTTCCGGAACGACCTGGGCCGGCGCGTGCGGGAGGGGATCTGCGCCGACTGCTGGGAGGACTGGAAGGAGCGGCAGATGCTGCTCATCAACCACTTCGGGCTGAGCCTCCAGGACCGCGAGGACCGGGACTTCCTGATCCGCAACCTGAAGGCCTTCCTCTTCGACGAGGGCGAGGGCGCCGAGATCGACACCTCGATGGAGGGCGACGTGGGCTGGTGACGGCCCGGCGGGCCCGGCCGCGGACGCGGCCGGTCAGCCCACCACGAAGTTCACGAGCTGGTCGGGGACGTGGACCACCTTCCGGATCTCGTCGTCCCCGACGTGCCGGACCACGTTGTCCTCCTCCAGGGCGGCCGCCCGCACCGCGTCCTCCGGGGCGCCCCGCTCCACCCGGATGGTCGCCCGGACCCGGCCGTTGACCTGCACCGGGATCTCCACCTCGTCGGTGCGCAGCATGGACTCGTCCCACTCGGGCCACAGGTCCCGGGCCACGGCCGTCCCGTCCTCGCCGGGGAAGAGCGGCCGGCCGTCGCCGATCCGCTCCCACAGCTCCTCGGCCAGGTGCGGGGCCACCGGGGCCAGCATCACCACCACCGGGCGCAGCTCGTCCGCCGAGGGGGTGCGCCCCCCGGCCCGGACCTCGTTGAGGTACTCCATCAGGGCGGCGATGGCGGTGTTGTAGTCCAGCGACTCGTAGTCCTCGGTGACCTGCGCCACCGTGCGGTGGAGGGCCCGCTCCAGCTCCGGGTCCTCCAGGCCCTCCTCCCCGGCGTCGGCCGCCTGGTCGACGGCCTCGGCCACCCGGTCCAGGAACCGCTCCACGCCCACGACGCCCTCGTCCCGGAAGTCGCTGTTCTCCTGGAAGGGGCCGGCGAACATCAGGTAGGCCCGGAAGGCGTCGGCCCCGTGGCGGTCCAGGTACTCGTCGGGGACGATCACGTTGCCCCGGGACTTGGAGATCTTGGCGCCCTCCTTGGTCAGCAGGCCGTGCTTCCGGAAGCGGTCGTAGGGCTCCTCGAAGTCCAGCTTCCCCAGGTCCGAGAGCACCATGGTGACGAAGCGGGAGTAGAGCAGGTGGAGGACGGCGTGCTCCTCCCCGCCGATGTACATGTCCACCGGCAGCCACCGGCCGGTGCGGTCCGGGTCGAAGGGGCGGTCGTCGAAGTCGGTGCTCGGGTAGCGCAGGAAGTACCAGGAGCTGTCCAGGAAGGTGTCGGAGACGTCGGTCTCCCGCCGGGCCTCCCCGCCGCACTCCGGGCACTCGGTCCGGACGAACGACTCCACCCGGGCCAGCGGCGCGACGCCCCCCTCCTCGGGCCGGAAGTCCTCCACCTCCGGCAGCTCCACCGGCAGGTCCTCCTCGGGCACGGGCACCGTGCCGCAGTCGTCGCAGTAGACCACCGGGATCGGCGGGCCCCAGTAGCGCTGCCGCGAGATGCACCAGTCGTGGAGCCGGTAGTTCACCTCCGCCTCGCCCTGGCCCCGCTCCTCCAGCCGGGCCACGATGGCTCGCCCACCCTCGTCCGCCGGCTTCCCGTCGAAGCGGCCGGAGTTCACCAGCACGTCGCCCTCGCCCGAGGCCTCGTAGGCCTCGCCCGCCGCGGCCGGGTCGGCCCAGGCGGGGGGCGCGTCCCCGTCGCCGGCGGCGGCCTCGTCGGCGTCGGCCGGGCGCACCACGGGCCGGACCTCCAGCCCGTGCTCCAGGGCGAACTCCAGGTCGCGCTGGTCGTGGGCCGGCACGGCCATGATGGCGCCGGTGCCGTACTCCATCAGCACGTAGTCGGCCACCCAGATCGGGACGGCCTCGCCCGTGGCCGGGTTCACGGCCCGGCCGCCGGTGAAGACGCCCGACTTCGCGCGGTCCACCTTCTTGCGGCGGACCAGGTCCACGTCGGCAGCCTCCTCGCAGTAGGCCTCCACCGCCTCCCGCCGGTCGGGCGTCGTCACGCGCTCCACCAGGGGATGCTCGGGAGCCAGCACCATGAAGGTGGCGCCGAACAGCGTGTCCGGCCGGGTGGTGAAGACCTCGACGACCTCGTCGGCGTCCGACGCCGACGGCGGCTCCCCGTCCCCCGCCGGAGCCGTCCCGTCGTCCTCGGCTCCGCCCCCCGCCGCGCCGGAGGACGCCAGCGGGAACCGGATCCGGGCCCCCTCGGAGCGTCCGATCCAGTTGCGCTGGGCCGTCTTGGTCGTCTCCGACCAGTCGATCCACTCGAGGTTCTCCAGCAGGCGGTCCGCGTACTCGGTGATGCGGAAGAACCACTGGGACAGCCGCTTCTGTCCCACCGCGGTGCCGCACCGCTCGCACTCGCCGCCCACCACCTGCTCGTTGGCCAGCACGGTCCGGCAGGAGGGGCACCAGTTGACGGGCGCCTCCTTCTTCTCGGCCAGCCCGGCCTCGTAGAGCTGGAGGAAGAGCCACTGCGTCCAGCGGTAGTAGGCCGGGTCGGTGGTGTCCACGGTGTGGGACCAGTCGTACATGATCCCGGCCCGGCGCAGCACCAGCTCGAAGTTCTCGATGTTGCTCGGGATCAGCTCCATCGGGTGGACGTCCACCTGGAGCGCGTAGTTCTCCGAGTGGATGCCGAAGGCGTCGAAGCCGATGGGCTGGAAGACGTCCCGGCCGCGAAGGCGCTCGAAGCGGCCGTAGAGGTCGGCCCCGGTGAAGGCGTAGAGGTTCCCCACGTGCAGGCCCTCGGCCGAGGGATAGGGGAACATCATCAGGTTGTAGAAGGGCTCCCGGGCGGCGTCCAGGTCCGGCTCGTTGGCCCCGGACGCGCGCCAGCGCTCCTGCCACTTCGGCTCGATGGTCTCGGGATCGTGCATCGTGGTCGTCCGTCTCCTGTCTGGCGGGGAGAGGGCTTCGCGAGGGCCGCCGGGCCCGACGGGCGTCCCGTGGGACCCGCGGGGCGGCGGGACGTTCCGGGCGCGGGACCGGCCCGTGACGCGGCGCGACCCGGGCCGGGCCGACGGGCCCATGTTACGGGACGGCTCCGGGCCGTTCCACCGGTCCGGCCGGCCGACCGCCCCGGCCGGCGGGCCGTCCGCCGTCCGACGGGACCCTGCTTGCCGCCCCGGCGCGGCCCGCCTAGCCTACCGGTCCTATGAGCGAGTCCGCCTCCCTGCAGGATCCGCCCTCCACCGCCCGGACCACGCCCGTCGTGGCCCTGGCCCTCCTGGAGGCCCTCCGGAGCAGCGACACCCCCGACGAGGTCCTGGAGGAGGAGGACGTCCAGCAGAGCCTGCCGCGCCGGCTCGGCCTGAGCGAGGTGGTGGGGACGCAGATCCGGCGCTACCGCGAGCTGAAGGACCGCAAGGCGAAGATGGGGGCCCGGGAGCTGGCGGACCTCTTCGTCCTGGTCGCCCGGCGGCCCGACGCCGGGGCCGTCTTCGAGCGCGCCGGCGACTGGCTGGCCCGGCGCCAGCTCCGCGAGAAGCGCCTTCGGCGGGGGATGGCGCGGGCGCCCCTGCCCGCCGCCCTCCAGCGGCACCTGGCCCTGCGGACCGCCCGGAGCGTGGCCGGCCAGGTCAACCCCGGGGGCTCGGTCCGGACGGAGCGCGACCCGCCGGCGCTGGTGCTGGAGGGCTCCCTGCCGGCGGCCGCCGGGGTGCCGGAGGCCTGCCACGTCGTCCGGTCGGCCCTGTCGACCTCCCTCGCCCTCCACGGCCTGGAGCCCGGCGCGGGCGGGACCCAGCATCCCCTGTGCGAGTCGCGGGGGGACAGCTGCTGCCTCTGGCGGCCGGGAGCCTAGGGACGCCCCTCCTCAGTCCGCCTCCTCGGCGGGCTCGACGTGGACGGTCACGCCGAAGAAGCCTCCCTCCTCCTCCAGCAGCCGCTCGACGCGGTCGGCGATGCGGTGGGCCTCCCGGACCCCGGCCCCCGGATCCACGTGGATGGTGAGCTCGGCGAAGGCCTCGCCGGGCCGCCCGCGCGAGCGGATCTCGGAGGCCTCCCGCACGCCGGGGGCGTCGGTGACCAGCGCGTGGATCCGGTCCGGATCGAAGGCCCGCTCGTCCACCAGCACCGGGACGGTCTCGCGCACGATCTCCCAGCCCGACCGGGCGATCACCGCCGCCACGGCCAGGGCCAGCCAGGCGTCGGCCCGCTCCCACCCGGCCGAGACCAGGCCCATCCCCGCCAGCACCGAGCCGGTGACCAGGACGTCCGCGGCCGTGTGACGGGCGTCGGCCAGCAGGAGGTGGCTGCCGTGCTTCCGGCCCCAGTGCGCCTCCGACCAGGCCACCGCGACGTTCACCACCATCGCCCCGCCGAGGATCCAGAAGAGGCTCGGCTCCACCGTCGGCGGCCGCGCCTCGCCCAGCAGCCGGAACGTGGCGGTCCGGACCAGCTCGAAGCAGGTGATGGAGAGGAAGGCGACGATGGCCAGCGCGCCCACCGTCTCGAACTTCCCGTGCCCGTAGGGATGCTCCTCGTCCGGCGGGGCGGCGGCCACCCGGACGGCCAGCAGCGCCACGGTGTTGTTCAGGGCGTCCACGCCCGAGTGGGCCGCGTCGCCCAGCACGGCGATGGAGCCGGAGCCGAGCCCCACGTACAGCTTCGCCCCCACCACGACCAGGTTCGCCAGCAGGACCCCCCACAGGATCCGCACCACCACCCGGCGGCGCTCCCGGGGCCTCCCCCCGCCGGGCCGGGGACGGACGGGGCCGAGCACCGGCTCCTCACCCATCGAGCTTCCCCACGATCCAGTCCACCAGCCGCTCCCACGGGTTTCGGCCCGGGGTCCGGCCGGAGGTCTCGAAGCGACCGTACAGGCCCGGATAGCCCAGCCCCACCCAGATCCCGAGGGCCAGGGCGAGAACCAGGGGGACCACCAGGAGGATCAGGAGGGTGAGGTCGCTCATGCCGGACCGTCCTCGGGTGGCGCGGCCCCGCGACCCAGGGCCGCTCGGATGTTCCCCGCTGCAGCTTGCGTTCCTGCCCCGCACCACGAGCGGGGGGCGGTCCGTTCCCCCGACGGAGTCCGACGCGCGGCGGGGACGATCCGCCTGACGGGGCGCCGGCGGGCCGCCGGCCCCGGTCGGCGCGGTCCCGACCGGAGCGGACGGCCGTCCCTCCAATCCGCTCCGGCGCTCTCCGCCCCCGAGGACCGGGCGATCCCGAGCTCCCGCCGCCGACCCCTCGGCACGGACGAGGTACGGGGCCCCGCGTTGAGACCCTGTTGATACCCTCTCCCAAGGTTGAGACGAACTGGCTGGACGGATCGTCCATCCAGGGCGCGCCGTCCGGCCGCGGGAGCCCGTCGATCCGCACCGAGACGCCGACCACGGAGGCGATGCCCATGCTCGCGCTGTGGTCCCCGGAAGGAGAGGAACGACGGAGGGTCCTGGAGCGGGTTCCGGAGGGCCGGGACATCCGGACGGCCGGGTCCTGGGAGGCCTTCCGGCGCCTCTTCCCCGAGGCCCGGTGTGCGGTGGTGGTGGCCCCGGACCCGGACCCGGAGCTGTTCGCCCGGCTCCAGACGCTGCAGCACCATCATCCGGAGCCGGCCGTGGTCCTGGTGACCCGCCGGGATCCGTCGAGCCTCCGCCACCTCAAGGACGTGATCCTGGAGGAGGTCGTCTGGACGGACGCCCTCGAGGGGGAGCTGGAGGCCGCGATCCGGCGGGCCGAGGCCGAGCGGCGGTTCCGTCGCCTCGCGGGGCGGCTCGCCGACGCCGGCGACCTCTCCCCCACCCTGGCCGCGGCCCTCACCCGCGCCCTGCGCCGGCGTCCCCCCCTCACCTCGGTCCAGGCGCTGGCGGGCGAGGTGGAGCGGGACCGCCGCACCCTGTGGCACCACTGGCGCAACGTCATCGGCCAGGAGGAGGACCTCACCCTCAAGGCCTACCTCGACTGGATCCTCCTCCTGCGGGCGGCGGCCCGGAAGACGGAGGACGCGAGCTGGCGCGAGGTGGCCGAGGAGCTCGGCGTCCACGCCCGGACGCTCCGGCGGGTGGCCCGCCGCCAGTTCGACCGCCCGCTCCAGGGCCTGGCCAACGGCGAGCGCCAGGCGTTCTTCACCGCCTTCGAGCGGGAGGTGATGGAGCCGCTCGTGGAGCACGAAGGGGGGGACGGCGAAGCCCGGGACGCGGAAGCGGCGGGCTGACGGGCCCCCGCTACACCCCCTTCGTCTCCGGATCCCAGACGAACTTGTGGAGCTGGAGGTTCAGCCGGACGTCCAGGCCGTCCTCCAGGATCCACTCGGCCAGGGTCCGCCGGTCCAGCTCGCCGTGGACCGGCGAGAAGTGGACGGTGAAGCGATCGAGGTCCCGCTCCCGGAGCTGGCGGGCCGCCCACCCGTAGTCCTCCCGGTCGGCCAGGACGAACTTGAGCTCGTCCCGGTCCGGGTCGAGCCGCTCCAGGTTCGTCCAGTCGTTGGCCTCCGCCTCGCCGCTGCCCGGCGCCTTGAGGTCCATGATCATCACGACCTCCTCCGGCACCCGGTCCACCGGCACGCTGCCCGAGGTCTCGCACAGCACCTCGTGGCCCCGGTCCAGCAGCGCCTCCGCCAGCTCGCCGATGTCGTGCTGGAGCAAGGGCTCACCGCCGGTGATCTCGACCAGCCGGCAGCCGTCGCCGACCCGCTCGACCTCGTCGACGATTTCCCCGACGGTCATCTCAACGCCGCCGTGGAAGGAGTAGGCGGTGTCGCACCAGACGCAGCGGAGGTTGCAGCCCGTGGTGCGGACGAAGACGCAGGGCCAGCCGGCCCGGGTGGACTCGCCCTGCACGGAGTGGAAGATCTCGGTGATCCGCATGGCCGGTGGGTGATACCGGGCCCGGCCCCCGGGGTTCGGAGCGGGCGCGGGGCCCGGGCTCCTACCCGCCGAGCTCCTCGACGAAGAAGTCCGTCAGGAGCCCGTGGAGGTTCACCTGGTTCGTGGCGCCCCCGATCGCGTGGGTCTTGTTCGGATAGATCCGCATCCGGAACTGCTCGTTCGCCTGCTCCAGCGCCTGCACCATCAGCGTCGTGTTCTGCGGATGGACGTTGTCGTCGCCCGTCCCGTGCACGATCAGCAGCTCGGCGTCCAGCTTCGCGGCGTGGTTCAGCGGCGCGCCCTTCCGATAGCCCTCCGGGTTCTCGGCGGGGGTCCGCATGTAGCGCTCCGTGTAGATCGTGTCGTAGAGCTTCCAGTGGGTCACCGGCGCCACCGACGCGCCCGCCGCCAGCGCCCCCTCCCCCTGCAGGGTGGTGAGCAGGGTCATGTACCCGCCGTAGCTCCAGCCCCAGATCCCCATCCGGTCGGCGTCGGCCCAGGAGCGCTCGCCGATCCGGCGGGCGGCGGCGAGCTGGTCGGCGGTCTCGAGCTGGCCCAACCGCAGGTAGACCTGCTTGTAGAAGTCCCGCCCCCGGCCGCCGGTACCGCGGTTGTCCACGCTCACCACCACGAAGCCTTTCCGGGCCATGAGCTGGTGCCAGAGCCAGCGCGACCCGCCCCATCCGTCCATCACCGTCTGGACGCCCGGGCCGCCGTAGACGTACATCAGCACTGGATGGGCCGCGGTCGAGTCGAAGGCCGGCGGCGTGATCCGCCAGGCGTTGAGCGCCGTGGTCCCGTCGGCCGCGGTCACCTGGAAAAAGCGGCTCTCCCCCAGCTCCAGGGAGTCCACCCGGGCCTTCAGCTCGGCGTTGTCCACCAGCGTCCGGACCGTCCTGCCCTCGGCGTCCTTCAGCTCCGCCACCGGCGGCACCCCCGTGGAGGAGCGCGTGTCCACGAACCACCCGCCGCCCGGGGCGACGTCGGCGGCGTGCAGGCCCTGGCCCGGGTCGTCCGAGGCGGAGGCGACCCAGGACACCTCGTCCGGATCCTCCAGCGGCGCCTTCCCCACCGACCGGCGGTAGGGCGTCGGCCGGGCGGCGGTGAACCAGGCGTGGGCCGTCCCGTCGTCCGCCTCGCTCACCCCGTGGAAGGTGGTGACGTCGGCCGGGAAGTCGGTGATCGTCCGCACCGGCGTCCCGTCGCGCTCGTACAGGTAGAGGTGGTTCCAGCCGTCCCGCATGCTGGACCAGACGAAGCGCTGGCCCCCGTCCACCCAGGTCAGGTCGTCGTCCACGTCCACCCAGGCCGAGTCGGTCTCGGCCAGCACCGTCCGGGTGGAGCCGTCCGAGGGGTCGCCGAGCCGCAGCTCCAGCCGGTCCTGGTGCCGGTTCAGCGTCTGGATCCAGACCGTCTCCTCGTCCACCCAGTCCATCCGGGGGACGTACTCCGGATCCCCGACGTCGAACCAGGTGGTCCCCCCGCCCTCGAGGCTTCGGACCCCGACCCGGACCTCCGAGTTCTCCGTCCCGGCCTTCGGATAGCGGACCGGATTGAGCTCAGGGTAGAGCTTCGTCTCGTCCACCAGGTAGAAGGGCGGGATGGGGCTCCGGTCGAGCTGCCAGTAGGCGATCCGGGTCCCGTCGGGGCTCCAGCGGAAGGCGTCCCTGAGCCCCAGCTCCTCCTCGTAGACCCAGTCGGTGGTCCCGTTGATCGTGTCCTCCGACCCCGAGGTGGTCAGGGCCCGCTCCTCCCCGGTCGCGAGCTCGGTGACGTGGATGTCGTGGTCCCGGACGAAGGCCACCCGCCGGGAGTCGGGCCCGAACTTGGCGAACATCTGCCAGCCCGGCTTCCGGCTCACCGGCTGCAGCTTCCGCGTCGTCAGGTCGAAGACGTGGTAGCGGCCCTTCGTGCGGTCCCGCCACACCCGCTGGGCGTCGGTGAAGATCAGCACGTAGCGGCCGTCGGGCGAGAACTCGTGGTCGTAGACGGAGATCGGCTCGGACCCGTCCTCCGGCACCAGCTCGTCGGCGGCGATCAGCCGCTCGCGCTCGCCCGTGGCCGCCTCCACCTCCCACAGCTCGTCCCGGCCCTCGTCGTCCTGCTCCACCACGGTCCAGGACTCGCCGTCCGCCCGCCACTGGCCCTGGAAGCGCTCGGCCCGGAGCTCGGCGGTGCCGTGGATGCGCTCCACCGTGAGCTCGCCGGCCCTCTCCTGCGCCGGGGCCGCCGCCTCCTGCGCGAGCAGGGGCCGGGCCGGAGCCAGGGCGAGGAGCAGGGCGAGCGACGCGGCGAGGGCGGCCGGCGCGGGGAGGCAGGAGGATCGGCGTCGCATGGTCGGGCTCCCGTGGGGCGGTGGTCGACGACGGTCGGGCGTCGGAGCGTACGGGCGAAGAGGGGAAGAAGATCGGGCCCGCTGGCCGGCGGGGTCAAGCCGCCGTGGGACGGTCCCGGGCGACGGCGGCAGCTCCGGGGGGCCAGGGCGTTTCCGCGGAGACGTTTCCGCGGAGACGCGATCGGGCGACACCGGGGAGGGCGCGGACGACGACGCCGGCGGGTGGCTCCCGGCCGGGCTCCGAGGCGGGCCGGGGGCTCCGCGTCAGCCGCCCGGGATGCCGGGCTCGGTCATCTTCCGGAAGTCCAGGATCCGGTCCAGCTCCTCCTCGTCCAGCAGGCCCCGCTCCAGCACCACCTCGCGCAGGGTGCGGTCCTGCTCCAGCGACGCCTTGGCCACCTCGGCGGCCGCGTCGTAGCCGACGTGCGGGGCCAGGGCCGTGGCCAGCGCCGCGGTGGACTCGGCGTTCCGCCGGCAGCGGGCCTCGTCCGCCTCCATGCCCCGGACGCAGCGCTCGGTGAACTCCCGGCTGACGTTGGCCAGGATCTCGATGGACTCCAGGAGGTTGTGGGCCATCACCGGGATCATGACGTTCAGCTCGAAGTTGCCGTGCTGGCCGCCGGTGGTGATCGCGGCGTCGTTTCCGATCACCTGGGCGGCGACCTGGCACACCGACTCGGCCATCACCGGGTTGATCTTGCCCGGCATGATCGAGGAGCCCGGCTGGACGGCGGGCAGGTCCAGCTCGCCGATGCCGGTCCGCGGGCCCGAGGAGAGCCAGCGGACGTCGTTGGCGATCTTCATCAGGCTGACCGCCACCGTCTTCAGCGCGCCGCTGGCCTCGACCATGGCGTCCCGGGCCGCCTGCGCCTCGAAGTGGTTCTCGGCCTCGGTGAAGGCGACCCCCGTCCGCTCGCTGAGCCGGGCGGCCATGCGGCGCCCGAACTCGGGGTGGGTGTTCAGCCCGGTGCCCACCGCCGTGCCCCCGATGGCCAGCTCCCCCAGCGAGTCGCGCACCTTCGCCACCCGCTCCAGCCCGTGCTCCACCTGGCTCGCCCACCCGGAGACCTCCTGTCCCAGGCGGACCGGTGTCGCGTCCTGCAGGTGGGTGCGTCCGGCCTTGGGGACGTCGTCGAACGCCTCCGCCTTCTCGCGCAGGGCGTCCCGCAGGCCGCGCAGGGCCGGCACCAGCTCTTCCTCCAGCGCCGCCAGGGCGGCCACGTGGCAGGCGGTGGGGATCACGTCGTTGCTGGACTGGCCCAGGTTGACGTGGTCGTTGGGATGGACCGGCTCCCGGCTGCCCACCTCGCCGCCCAGGATCTGGATGGCCCGGTTCGCGATCACCTCGTTGGCGTTCATGTTCGTCGAGGTACCCGAGCCGGTCTGGAAGACGTCCAGCACGAAGTGGTCGTCCAGCTCCCCCTCGGCCACCTCCAGGGCCGCCTTACGGATGGCCCCGGCCCGCTCCTCGTCCAGGAGGCCGAGCTCCCGGTTCACCTCGGCCGCCGAGGCCTTGACCCGGCCCAGGGCCCGGAGGAAGCGCCGGTCGAAGCGGAGCCGGCTGATGGGGAAGTTCCGGCGCGCCCGCTCGGTCTGGGCACCGTAGAGGCGGTCGGCGGGGATCTCCACCTCGCCCATCGAGTCGCGCTCGACGCGTGTGTCGGCCATGGTCGGGTCCTCGGTGGCGGTGTCGGCGTCTCTCGCTCGCGTCGGTCCGGACGCCCTGCTGCCGCGCGGCCGGCCCGGGCCAATGCCGCCCCGGGGAGGGCGGACGCCGGCCGGGGGTCGGGGACGTCCGGTCAGAACTCGATCTGGTCGCCCACCCTCACGCCGTGGGCCTCGAACCAGCCGGCCGCCATCTCCAGGGCGTACTTCGCCGGCCGGCCCGAGCGGTGCAGCTCCTCCGACTCCGGCTCCATCGTCTGGACGTCCACGATGATCCCCCGGCGGTCGGCGAAGGCGATGTCCAGCGGGATCTTCGTGTTGCGCATCCAGAAGGAGAGGGTCCGCTGCTCGGGATAGACGAAGAGCATGCCGTGGTCCTCGGGCAGGGAGTCCCGGCCCATCAGCCCCCGCCTCCGCTCCGACTCGCTGTCGGCCACCTCGGCCCGGACCTCGTGGCCGGCGACCCGGAGCCTCGTGGTGGGCCGCCGGTCGGCGTCCCGGTCGGCGCGGTCGGATCCGGCGTCGGCGGTGTCGGCGGCGGGCCCGGCCGTGTCCGGGACCGCCTGCGCCGCCGGCTCGCCGTCGGGGGCCCCGGACCCGTCCGCCCCGGCGTCGCCGCACGCGGCGAGGACCGCCAGGGCCGTCACGGCCAGCAGGGCGCCGAGGACCGGGATCTTCGTCGGGGATCGCACCCTGTCACCTCCGTCGGGCGTCGGTCGGGGCTCCGGGCGACCCGTCATGCAAGGGAGACGCCGGAGCGGCGCCGACGCCCCTCGCTGGCACCGGCCTTGCCCCCCGTTCTCCACGCCATGACCCATCGCCTCGGGGAGCTGTCCCACACCGCCGACGTCGGCTTCGAGGTCCGGGCCCCCGCCCTGGAGGGCCTGTTCGAGGGCGCGGCGCGGGGGCTCGTCGAGGCCCTCGGGGCCGAGGCGGCCCCCGACGAGGACGGGCCCGCCGCGGCGGAGGGCGGAGCCGCGGGCGGCGACGCGGAGGTCGGCGCCGGCGGCGGGAGGCGGGGCGACCGGTCCCGCTTCGAGCCCGTCCGCCTGGCCCGCCCGGACCTGGAGCGGCTGCTGGTCCACTGGCTCCGCGAGCTGCTGGCCCGCGCCATGGCCGAGGGGGAGGTGCCGGAGGCCCGGGTCCGGGAGGTCCGCCCGCCGGAGGGCGGCGAGGAGGCCGCGCTCCGGGCGGAGGTCCGCTGGCGGCCCGTCTCCGCCGAGGGGCCCGCCCGGGAGATCAAGGGCGTCACCTACCACGGCCTGCGGGTGGCCCGCGAGGAGGAGGGCTGGCACGCCCGGGTGGTGCTGGACGTATAAGTCGACCCGGGAGCCGTCCCGCCCCGCGTCCCGGCGGCGGGGCGCCGGGGCGGCGCGTCCCGCCGGGCGGCGCGGTTCCGCCGGACGAGCGGCCGGGTCCCGCCGGACGAGACGATCCCCGAGCCCACCGAGACGGAGCGCCGAGCCATGGAGATCCAGCTCCGACGCGTCGACGAGGTCCGCTGGAGGATCCCCGCCGACGGCGACATGCGGGTCGACGGCCTCGTCTTCGCCGACGACGAGATCATGCGGGACCTGGAGAAGGACCAGGCCCTCCAGCAGGTGGCCAACGTGGCCTGCCTGCCCGGCATCGTGAAGCACTCGCTGGCGATGCCCGACATCCACTGGGGCTACGGCTTCCCCATCGGCGGGGTGGCCGCCTTCGACGCCGAGGACGGCGTCATCTCCCCCGGCGGGGTGGGCTACGACATCAACTGCGGGGTCCGGCTGCTCCGCTCCGACCTGGACGCCGGCTCCGCCGCCGACCGGATCGAGACCCTGGTCGAGGGCCTGTTCCACGCCCTGCCCAGCGGCGTGGGCTCCAGCCGATCGGACGTGGTGCTGGACCGGGGCGAGCTGACCGAGCTGCTCCGCCGGGGGGCCGGCTGGCTCGTGGAGCGGGGCTACGGCCGGGCCGACGACCTGGAGACGATCGAGGCGGGGGGACGGCTGGAGGGGGCCGACCCCGGGGCTCTCTCCGAGCGGGCCCTGGACCGCGGCACGAACCAGGTCGGCACCCTCGGCTCGGGCAACCACTTCGCCGAGGTCCAGGCCGTCGAGGAGGTCTACGACGAGGCCGCCGCCGAGGCCTTCGGCCTGGAGCCCGGCAAGGTCGCCTTCATGATCCACTCGGGCTCGCGCGGGCTGGGCTACCAGGTGTGCGACGACTACCTGGAGACCATGATCGACGCGGCCGAGAAGTACGGCATCGACCTCCCCGACCGGCAGCTCTGCTGCGCGCCGGTGCGCTCGGAGGAGGGCCAGCGCTACCTCCGGGCCATGGCCTGCGGCGCCAACTACGCGTTCGCCAACCGGCAGATGATGGCGCACAAGGCCCGAGGCGTCTTCGCCCGGCTCTTCGGCGACACGGCCGCCGAGTCCATGCGGACCGTCTACGACGTCTGCCACAACATCGCCAAGTTCGAGGACCACGAGGTCGACGGCGAGACGCGCCGGGTCTGCGTGCACCGCAAGGGGGCGACCCGGGCCTTCCCGCCCGGCCACGACGAGCTGCCGGCCCGCTACCGGGCGACGGGCCAGCCGGTGCTGGTCCCCGGCGACATGGGCCGCTACTCCTACGTGGCCGTCGGGACCCCGGAGGGCTACGGCGAGACCTTCGGCTCGAGCTGTCACGGCGCGGGCCGGCTGAAGAGCCGCACCCAGTCGCGCAAGGACACCGAGGGCCGGAGCCTCTTCCGGGAGTTCCGCGACCAGGGCATCTACGTCCGCTCCGACAAGCGCAGCACGGTGGCGGAGGAGGTCCCCGAGGCCTATAAAGATGTCAAGAACGTCATCGACGTCGTCGCCGCCGCGGGGATCGGCCGGCCCGTGGCCCGCCTGCGTCCCCTCGGCGTGGTGAAAGGATGAGCGCCATGCAGCGCCGACGCGTGCACGGGCCGCCGCCCGACCCGGGCGGATCGGGATCCCCGGGAGGGCCGGGGCGCCGATGATCCTGCCCGACGTCCGCGCCTCCTTCGGCCCCGAGGAGGTCCGCTGGGTCCTGCGGCTCCTCTCCGACGACGAGGAGGACCGGGAGCGCTGGGAGCGGGCGCTGGAGGAGGAGGGGCTGGACCGGCTCCTCGACCGCTCCGAGACCCTGGAGGGCCTGCTCGACGCCGAGCGGGTCGAGGTCGTCCCGCTCCGCCTGGTCCTCTACGTCCTCCTCCGGCACGCGCTCCTGGAGGCGGGGATCGAGAGCCGGAACATCGCCGACTACGTCACCGCCGTGGTGGCGGAGTTCGGGCTCGGCCGCCGTGCCCGTCGGATCGCCGACCACGACGACCGGGAGTACGGCTACCTGGTCGACATCGTGGAGGACCTCACCCGCGCCGAGGGACGCCGGGCCTTCCTGCTGCGGGCGCACCTGGGCAACTTCGCGCTCTGGCTCTCGGGGCTGTTCCCGGACTGGATCGACGCCCGGGTGCGGCGGAAGGGGGGACCGGGGCTGGACTACTACGAGACGATGGGGCGGACGGGCTTCCGCATGGCGGCCGACGACCGCCACGCACGCCGGCACGCCCTGGAGGACCTGTACCGGGACGCCGCCGAGGCCTTCGTCCCGCTGCGGCAGACCCTGAACCGGGTCTCCGACCGCGTCCTGTTCCCGGAGCCGTCGTCGCCGGTGGACCGACTGCTCCGGCAGGCCCACGACGGGTTCGGCGACCGCGACGCACCGCACTGAACCGACCGATAATCGAAAATCGTTCTTGATGGGGGCGGGCGCGCGGCCTAGCTTGCCCCCGCGCCGTCCCGCGGGACGCGAGCCGGCTCGCGGGCACGTCTCCGCCGACCCGTCGGGAGGACCATGACCGAGAAGGTCGAGACGCGACCGCCCCTGGGCTGCGCGGCCGTGATGATGGACGTCTTCCGGGACTCCCTGCGCGAGCACGGGCTCCCGGTCACCCGGCAGCGGGAGTCCATCGCGCAGGTGCTCTTCGAGTCCACCCGACACCTCTCGGCCGAGGACATCGAGGAGCGGCTCCGGGAGCGCGGGGAGCACGTGGGCAAGGCCACCATCTACCGCACGCTCAACCTCCTGGTCGAGGTGGACCTGGCCACCGAGCACGACTTCGACGAGGGCTTCAAGCGCTACGAGGCCAACGTCGGGCCCGAGCGCCACGACCACCTCATCTGCACCTCGTGCGGCGACGTGGAGGAGTTCCAGCACGACGGCCTCGAGGAGCTCCAGGAGGAGCTGGCCGGGACCCACGGCTTCGAGCCGATGTCGCGTCAGCTCAAGATCTACGGCCTCTGCTCCGACTGCCGGCCGTCGGAGGACGACGGGACCTACCGGCGGGCGGGCTGACCGACGTGCGGATCGACCGACGTGGGGGCTGACCCCTTCGCGCCCGGCCGGCCCGCCGGGCGCTCTCGAGGCGGTTCCCTCGCCGGCGTGTCGACCCGATGAGCGCCGGGGACCGCGAGCGCCTCCGGGACCTGCTGGCCCGGCGATCCTTCCGCGTCGGGACCTTCCGGCTCTCCTCCGGCGGCACCAGCGACTACTACGTCGACTGCCGCACGACCACGATGCACGCCGAGGGCCAGGTCCTGGTCGGGCGCGTCGGCTGGAGCGCCCTGGACGGGGCCGACCTCCGGCCCGACCTGGTCGGCGGCCTCACCATGGGCGCCGACCCCGTTTCCCACGCGCTGGCCGCCGAGAGCTGGCGCCGCGGCGACCCGGTCCACGCCTTCTCGGTCCGCAAGCGCTCCAAGGAGCACGGCACCGGCCGGCGCATCGAGGGCTGCTTCGAAGAGGGCCGCCGGGTGGTGGTGACCGAGGACGTCGTCACCACGGGCGGCTCCGCCCTGGACGCCGCGGACGAGGTGGAGGCGGCCGGCGGCGAGGTGCTGGCCGTGCTGGCGCTGGTGGACCGGGAGGAGGGCGGCCGGGAGCGGCTCGAGGAGGCCGGTCACCGCATGCTCCCGATCTTCACCGCCCGCGAGCTGGCGGAGGCGGCCCCGGACGGAGAGGAGGCCGGCTGACGCCGCTGGCCCCGGCGCCGGCCGGGCCGCACATTCCCCTCCCGCCGTTCGCCGCTCCCCTCCTGCATCCCCCACACGCTCCCCCCGGAGGACGATGCTCCGACGCACGCTCCTCTTCCTCAGCGAGCAGGAGCGGCTCAAGGACCTCCTGCTCCGAATCCCGGTGCTGCGCCGGGTGGCCCGCCGCTTCGTCGCGGGCGACCACCTGGACGACGCGCTGCGCGCCGCCCGCGAGCTGAACCGCGACGGCCTCCGGGTCACGCTGGACCACCTGGGCGAGAGCGTCGACGACCGGGCCACCGCCCGCCGGGCCGCCGACGCCTACGTCGAGAGCCTGGAGGCCATCGAGGAGGACGAGGCCGAGTCCACGATCTCGCTGAAGCTCACCCAGCTCGGCCTCGCCATCGACCGGGCCTTCTGCGAGGAGAACCTGCGGCGGGTGCTGGCGCGGGCCGTCGAGCTCGACAGCTTCGTCCGCATCGACATGGAGGGCTCCGACTACACCGCCGCGACGCTGGAGCTGTTCGAGTCGGTGCACGCCGACCATCCCGGCCACGTCGGGGTCGTCATCCAGTCCTACCTGCGGCGGAGCGAGGACGACGCCCGGCGGCTGGCCGACCTGGGGGCCCCGGTGCGGCTCTGCAAGGGCGCCTACGACGAGCCCCCGGAGATCGCCTACCAGGCCGCCGAGGAGGTGGACGCCAGCTACGTCCGCTGTCTCCGGATCCTGCTGGAGGGCGGCGCGCCCACCGCGGTCGCCTCGCACGACGAGCGGATGGTGGAGGCCGCCCTGGAGGCGATGGGCGAGCTGGAGATGGAGGGCGGCGACGTCGAGTTCCAGATGCTGTACGGGGTGCGCCGGGCGTTCCAGCGCGAGCTGGCCCGGCGGGGCCACCCGGTCCGCATCTACGTCCCGTACGGATCCGAGTGGTATCCCTACCTGATGCGGCGGATGGCGGAGCGGCCGGCCAACCTGGGGCTGGTGCTGCGGGCCCTGGTCCGGGGCTGAAACACCCGCCGGCGACTGGGGTCTCAATCCCAACGCGGAGCCGCCACCGAAGACGGGAGCCCATCACCGTGATCGAGTTCACCGACGAGGCCCGGGAGCGCGTCCTCGCCTTCATCGAGCAGGAGGACGAGGAGGAGCTGGCGGTCCGGGTGGCCGTCAAGAACTCCAGCCCCTTCGCCCCGGAGTACGACCTCCTGCTGATCGAGCCCGACGAGGTGGGGGGCGAGGACGAGGCCTTCGACCAGGACGGCTTCACCCTCTACGCCGATCCCCACAGCGCCGAGTTCCTGGAGGGGTCCACCGTGGACTGGGTCTCCACCCTCCAGCAGAGCGGCTTCAAGATCGAGAACCCCAACACCCGGAGCCCGGACGAGGGCCCGCCGGAGGGGGAGCTGGCCGAGCGGGTCCAGGCGGTGCTGGACGAGCGGATCAACCCCGGGGTCGCCCAGCACGGCGGCCAGGTGAGCCTGGTGGACATCCGCGACAACGTGGTCTACCTGCGCATGGGCGGGGGCTGCCAGGGGTGCGGGCTGGCCTCGGTGACGCTGACCCAGGGGATCAAGCGGACGCTGAGCGAGGCGGTGCCCGAGGTGAAGGGCGTCGAGGACGTCACCGACCACGAGGCCGGCGACAACCCGTACTACGACCCGGCGCAGGTGGGGTCCCGGGGCACCTGACGCCCCGGAGCCGGAGCGCGGAGCGGCCGGGCCCCGTCCCGGCCGTCCGGCCGGTCCTCAGCGGAGCACGGCCGCCGCGCCGGTGTCGGTGGGCATGCGCTCGGGCGAGAGCACCAGGGCGTTCCCGCCGCGCAGGATCACCATCTCCGCCAGCTCGTCCAGCAGCTCCACGGCGTGGTCGCCCGGGTCGTCGCCGCCCTCGCGCAGCACCTCCAGGGCGCCGGTGTCCCGGTCGAGCGTCCCCCAGACCCGCCGGTCCCGCTCGCTGAGCAGGAGCCGGATCCGGCCGGCCAGGGCCAGGCGCGCCACGTTGGCCAGGTCCATCTCCCCCTTCCCCTGCCCGTAGGCCCGCTCCCACAGCTCCAGGGCCTCGTCGACCTTCTCGAGCGCGGCCTCCTCGGCGTGGGGCCAGGCGGCCTCGTGGATCCGCTCGGCCGACCAGTCGCCCACCGAGGCCTCCACGCCCTCCGGCGCCAGGTTGTCCAGCGAGCTCACGTCGCGGTAGAGGGGGTGGTACTCCCGGACCGCCGCCAGCACCACGGGGCCGATCTCGTCGGAGAGCAGATCCCCCAGCCCCCGGTCGACCTGCTTGAAGAACCGCCGGAGCTCGGGCTCGGAGTCGTCGTGGCCCATGCCGTGTCCGTGGAAGGTGGGCTGGTGGCCGCCGCGGCCCCGCTCGCCCCGGCTCGGCCCCGCCTTGCGGCGGTGGACGATCTCGTCGTCCCGCTCGAAGTCGAAGCCCAGCGCGTCGCGGAGGCTGCGCGGCAGGCCGGCGAGGTCCATCGGGGTGACCCCCTCGGCCGTCCCCTCCCACAGGCGCACCTCGTCGCGCCCCAGGCCGAGCACCCAGTAGCGGTCGGGCGACTGGAGGAGGTCGATCAGCGGGCGGGTGTGGAAGGTGGGCCCCACCACCACCAGCTCGGGGACCGCCGAGGGGATCCGGTAGACGCGCCGGAGCCCCGGCGCGGCGAACACCGCCAGGCCGTCGCCCTGGTAGCGCCAGAACTCCCGGTCGTCGACCAGGGGCTCCAGGGCGGCCAGCTCCTCGTCCGGCGTCGCGCCCTCCTCCTCGGACGCCGCCAGCTCCCGGGCCCGCTCCAGCGCGGCCCGGAACCGGAGGCGGTCGCCCTGGACCTCGCTGCCGGCGCGGGCCGTCGGCAGGTAGATCGACACCGCGGTGCCGTCGGGCGCCTCCAGCAGCTCCTCGAGCTTCTCCCTTCCGAAGTAGTCCACCGTGCGGGCTCCCTTGCTCGGATGGCCTCGGGGGTGGCCCCGCTCCGCCGGGGGCGGGGCCGCGGACCCGTTCAGCGCTTCAACGAACGTACCAGCGCCGGCGGGCGCCGGGCCCCGTCCGCCGCGTCAGTCGTCGGGGGAGAGGACGGCGTCCAGCACCGTCCCCACCAGCGACATCACCGCCGCCCCGAGCACGGCGGCCAGGAAGCCCTCCAGATGCAGGCCGGGCGCCAGGACGCCCGCCAGCCAGAGCAGGAAGCCGTTGAGGACCAGCAGGAACAGCCCCAGCGACAGGACCGTCAGCGGGAAGGTCAGCACGACCAGCACCGGCCGGACCAGGGCGTTCAGCAGGCCCACCACCAGGGCCGCCACCAGCAGGGGGCCCAGCCCCCCGGTGACGACGATCCCCGACACCAGGCTGGCGGCCGCCCACAGGGCGGCGGCGTTCACCATCCAGCGGACCAGCAGCTTCATCCCCACCTCCGTGTCGCATGTCGGACGTCCGCGCTCGGCCGGAACACCGCTTGCACCCCGATCTTAACGGCCCGGCGTCCGGCCCGCACCGGGCGCCCCGGCCGAGCGAGGTCCCGGAGCGAACCCCGGCGGGGAGGCCATCGATGCAGGCTCAGCGCGGCGACGTCGTCATCGAGTGCGTCCGGGGGGACATCACCGACCAGCCCTCCTTCGACGCGGTGGTCAACGCGGCCAACGCCCGGCTCCGGACCGGCGGGGGCGTGGCCGGCGCCGTCCACCGGGCTGCCGGGCCCGGCCTGGCCGAGGAGTGCCGGCCGCTGGCCCCCATCGAGCCGGGCGAGGCGGTGATCACCGGGGGGCACGACCTGCCCAACCCTCACGTCATCCACTGCCTCGGGCCCGTCTACGGCGAGGACGAGCCGGCCGACGAGCTGCTGGCGAGCTGCTACCGCGAGGCGCTCCGCCTGGCCGAGGAGGAGGGGCTCGGGTCGGTGGCCTTCCCCGCCCTCTCCACCGGCGCGTTCGGGTATCCGATGGACGAGGCCGCGCGGGTCGCGCTGGGCGCCGTCTGGGAGCTGGCCCCGGCCCTGGAGAGCGTGGGCCGGATCCGATTCACGCTGTTCGGGGAGCGGGCGCTCACGGCCCACGAGGAGGCCCTCTCGGAGCTGCGAGCGTCCGCCTGAGCCCCGCCCCGGGCCGCTCCCGCCTCGCCGGGCCCCGCGTCCGTCCGGCGGGGGGTTCGCCCCCGGCGCCGGGGGGCGGTCAGAAGCCCGGCTTCACCGCGAAGATCCAGTGCCAGTCCCGGCCGGCCCGGTCGAGCGGGTTGACGTAGTCCAGCTCCAGCACCGCCAGCCCGAAGAGGTTCAGGCGGGCCCCGACGCCCACGCTGCGGAGGATCTCCCGGTCGCCGCCCAGGAACGAGGGATCGGTCTCCCCGTCCCAGGCCACGCCCGCGTCGAAGAAGGTCAGCAGGTCCACGGGCGGCACGTCGTCGGCGGGCAGGATCCCCACCCCGCCCAGCAGCGGGAGGCGCGCCTCGGCGTTGAAGACGCCCAGCCGGCTGCCCTGCAGCCTCTCGAACCCGGGGCAGGTCCCCGCCACCAGGTCGCAGTCGGCGAAGTCGCCGAAGCCGAAGTCGTAGCCCCGGACCAGCGACGGGAAGCCCAGGAAGTATTCGCTGAGCCGCCGGTCGTCGGCGCCGCCCCCGTACCGGCCCACGTGCAGGAACCGGCCGGCCAGCGTGAAGGGCATGACCGGCAGGAAGTAGCGGCGGTAGTCGCCGATGACGGTGGTGTAGTTGAGGTCGCCCACCGTGGGCGAGACCTCCAGCCGGTAGCGGCGGCCCACCATCGGGGCCGTGGCCCCCATCACCGAGTTGTCGAACACCAGGGCGGCGCTGGCCTCGCCGGTGTTGATCGCCGAGAGCTGGTTCAGCGGGGCGTAGTCCCGGTCCTCCTCGAACAGGACCCGGCCGCCGGGCCCCACCCCGATCTCACGCACCCGGGCCGCGAAGTCGAGGTTGCGGAGGCCCGCGCTGAACTCGACGCGCTGGGAGCGGTTGAAGGGATACTCCACCAGGCCGGTGACCTCCCGGTTGATCTGCCAGAACCGGACCTGCCGGAAGACGAGCGAGTTGTCGGGGCCGCGCTGGACGGGGAGCCGGAACCGCTGGATGAAGGGGATCTGGCCGCCGCGGACGCCCCAGTTCCACCGGCCGCCCTGGTCGACGAACTGCCCGTAGATCGCCGTGCTCTTGAAGATCTGGCCCTGGCGGCCGTCGACCTGGAGCTGGGTGGCCAGGTTGTGGTTGCCCAGCATGTCGCTGAAGTAGGCCGAGCCGCCCCCGGTGACCCCGACGCCGAACTCGCTGGCCCCGACCGCCAGGCTGGGCCGGCCGATGAAGTCCAGCGACAGGGAGGACTCGTAGTCGTGGCGCTCGAAGGTGAGCGGGTCCGGCAGGCCCAGGTCCGCGTCGGCCAGCAGGCGGTCGACCGCGCCGCCGGCGCCCGCCCGGTCGGCGGGCGGCAGGAGCTCCGGCTGCAGGCCGGCCAGCGGGGCCGTCTCCCCCACCGGGTCGCCGGCCAGCCGCTCCCGGTCCCCCAGCGCGTACAGGTCGAACTTGAAGTTGCCCTCCCCGTGCACGCTGAAGACGGCCGACCCGGCCTCGCGGGCCACCGACAGCGACGGGCTCAGCTCGGTGATCCCCCCCACGCCCGTCTGCACGTCGGTGACGCGGTGGAAGGAGCCGTCCGGCAGGTGGAGGCGATAGACGTTCGCCACGCCCCCGTAGTTGGAGACGAAGTAGAGGTCCTCCGAGTCCGGCGACCACTGGGGGTTGATGTGCTTGCCCGAGGGCAGGTGCGGGAGCTCCCGGAACGAGCCGGTCTCCGGGTCCACCAGGGCCAGCCGCCACTGGCCCGGCCGCAGCCGCTGCAGATCCGTGCTGTAGCGGTCGGTGGCGACGGCGAGGTGCTCGCCGTCCGGGGACCAGGTCGGATGGAGCTCCGCGTACTCGTCGTCGGTGAGCCGCCGCAGCTCGCCGCTCTCCAGCTCGAGGACGTAGAGGTCCAGGTAGCCGCCGACCTGGGCGCTGAAGGCGATCCGGCGCCCCTCGGGGCCCCAGGTCGGGTTGAAGATCTCGCCGACCTCCGGCACCCGGACCTCCCGGACCTTCCTTCCGCTCCGGGGATCGAAGACCGAGATCACCGGCTGGCCCCGGGTGACCGCCGCCAGCGCGAACCGCTGGCCGTCGGGCGACCACGCCCCGGACGAGGCGAGCCACTGCAGGCTCTCGAAGTGGGGGTCGCGGGTGGTCTCGGTCAGCTTCCGGACGACCTCGCCGGTGCGGGCGTCCGCCACGAACAGCTCGATGGCGAACTGGCTGCGCTCGGAGGCGAACACCATCAGCTCGCCGTTCGGGCTCACGGACGGGCCCACGTTCTGCTGCGAGCCGCTCTTCTCCTCGCTCACCAGCTCCCGGGCCACCGAGTCGGCGGGCCGGGTCGCCTCCAGGACCGGCCCCTGCACCTCGCGGGTGGCCTCGTGCCAGCCGGCGATCAGCGAGTCGGGGGGCACGCCGAGCACCCGGCTGAAGGCCCGCCGCAGGTTCCCGGCCCCGGCCGCCGCCTTCAGGAGCCGGCCCACCTTGTCGTCGCCGTAGCGGCCGCCGATGTAGGCCCAGAGCGAGTGCCCGAAGTGGTACGGGAAGTACCTCGGATCGCCCAGGTCGCCCCAGTCGGGCATGTCCTCCGCCTCCACCGCTCCCCGCATCCACTGGCCCTTGAAGGGGTCGGTGGAGCCCACCGACAGGTACTCGGCCATGCCCTCGATGAACCAGAGGGGCATCCGCGAGGCCACGGGGACGTCCCGGCCCACCGCGTTCGGGCCGGAGCCGGTGAGGTCGTACTGGAACGCGTGGACCAGCTCGTGGCCGATCACGTGATCGGTCTCGGCCAGCGAGCCGCCCATGGGCAGGACGATCCGGCGCTTCAGGAACTCGGTCAGCCCCCCGGTGCTCTCGCCGATCTGGCCGGGCACCGCGTTGGTCTGCTCGAAGTCGGGGTGGTCGGCGTAGAGGACGATCGGCTGACGGCCCCTGAGGTCGTGATCCAGCATCCGGGAGAGGCGGGCGTACCACCGCTCCGCCATCCGGCCGACCTCCTCGACGGCCTCCGCTTCGGCCTCGTAGTAGTAGATGTCGAAGTGCTCGGTCTCGAGCACCGCGAAGTCGAAGCTCTCGTACTGGACCTTGTTCCGGCCGAAGTACTGGCCTTCGGCGGCCTCGGGGGCGACGGCGACGGCCACCCAGGCGGCGGCCAGGACGAGGAGGGCGGCGGGGCGGAGTCGACGCATCGGGGTCTCCGTTCTGCCCTGATCGGAGGCACGGGCGCGGCGGCGCGGTCCGAACCGCCCGGCACCGGCCCGCCCGGCGGAAGCCTGCAAGCTACCGGCGCTCCCGGAGCGGCGCCAGACGCGCACGCGGGAGCCCCGGGGGGGCGGGTCGACGTGTCTCGGCCGGAGGGCCCGCCCCTGTTGAAAAAACAACAATCCCGGGCCCCGGAAGTTCCCGCGCCGGGTCCCTTCGCCCGCCCGCGGGCCGCGCCGGGCGGGCGGTTGCAGGCGGCCGGCCCTTCCTCCACCGTGTCCCTCCGCCCCCGCCCCCCGCACCCCGGACCCGGACCCCCATGGCCTCCTCCGCGAACCTCGGCTTCCCCCGCATCGGACCCGACCGCGAGCTGAAGCGCGCCACCGAGGGCCACTGGCGTGGCGACGTCTCCGCGGACGAGCTGCGCGAGACCGCCGCCCGGCTCCGGGCGGCCAACTGGCGGACCCAGGCGGCCGCGGGCATCGACCACGTCCCCTCCAACGACTTCTCGCTCTACGACCAGGTGCTGGACACCGCGGCGATGCTGGGCGCGGTGCCGGAGCGGTACGGGTGGGAGGGCGGCGAGGTGGGGCTGGACACCTACTTCGCCATGGCCCGGGGCGCCCAGGACGGGGAGCTGGACGTGGGCGCGCTGGAGATGACGAAGTGGTTCGACACCAACTACCACTACATCGTCCCCGAGCTGGGGCCGGACACCGAGCTCCGGCTGGCCGGCTCCGGGCCCTTCGACGCCTTCCGGCGGGCCGCCGACCGGGGGATCGAGACCCGACCGGTCCTGCTCGGCCCGGTCAGCTTCCTGCTGCTCTCCGACCCGGCCCGTCCCGGCTTCGAGCCGCTGGACGAGCTGCTGTCGCCGGCCGTGGAGGTCTACGCCCGGGTGATCGAGCGGCTGGACGAGCTGGGGGCCGACTGGATCCAGGTCGACGAGCCCTGCCTGGCGCGGGACGTCTCGGGCCGGGAGATCGACGCCCTGGAGGAGGCCTACGGCCGGCTGGCGGAGGCCGGGTCGGACGTCCGGCTCATGCTCCAGACCTACTTCGGCCACGTGGGCGAGGCCTTCGTCCCGCTCACCCGACTGCCGGTGGACGGCCTGGGCCTGGACTTCGTGCGCGGCCGGGAGCGGAACCTGGAGCTGCTGGCCGAGCACGGCTTCCCCGACGACAGGCACCTGTCGGCGGGGGTGGTGGACGGCCGCAACGTGTGGATCGTCGATTACGGCGACGCCCTCCGCCTGCTGGGCCGGATCCGGGGCCAGGTGGACGACGAGCGGCTGGTCGTGTCGCCCTCCTGCTCGCTCCAGCACGTCCCCCTGGACGCCTCCCGCGAGACCGGGCTCGACGCGACCCTCCGGTCCTGGCTGTCGTTCGCCCGTCAGAAGCTGGCCGAGGTGAGCGTGCTGACGCGGGCGGTGAACGAGGGCCGCGAGGCGGTCGAGCGGGAGCTGGCCTCCAACCGGCGGGCCCTGGACTCCCGGGCCGGATCGGCCCGCACCCGCGACCCCGCGGTCCGCCGCCGGCTGGACGGGCTGGCGCTCTCCGAGGCCGGGCGCTCCGCCCCCTTCGCCGAGCGGCGGGCCGCCCAGGGCGAGCGTCTCGACCTCCCCCGGCTCCCCACCACCACCGTCGGCTCCTTCCCCCAGCACGACGAGGTGCGCGAGAAGCGCCGCTCCCACCGGGCCGGCGAGCTGGCGACGGAGGCGTACGAGGACTTCCTGCGCGGGGAGATCGAGCGGTGCCTGGAGCTGCAGCGGGAGGCCGGGCTCGACCTGCTCGTGCACGGCGAGTTCGAGCGGAACGACATGGTCGAGTACTTCGCCGAGCGGATGGAGGGCTTCGCCTTCACCGAGCACGGCTGGGTGCAGTCCTACGGCACCCGCTACGTCAAGCCGCCGATCCTGTTCGGCGACGTCGAGCGGCCCGAGCCGATCACCGTCCGCTGGTGGGAGCACGCCGACGGGGCCGTCGACGAGCCGGTGAAGGCGATCCTGACCGGCCCCGTGACGATGCTCCAGTGGTCGTTCGTCCGCGACGACCAGCCCCGGCGGGAGACCTGCCGGCAGCTGGCGCTGGCCGTGCGGGACGAGGTGGCCGACCTGGATCGGGCGGGCGCGCCGGTGATCCAGGTCGACGAGCCCGCCCTGCGGGAGGGCCTGCCGCTGCGGCGCGAGGGGTGGGACGCGTACCTCGAGTGGGCGGTGGGCTGCTTCCGGCTCGCCACCTCCTCGGTCCGACCCGAGACCCAGGTGCAGACCCACATGTGCTACTCGGAGTTCAACGACGTCATCGAGCACATCGAGGCCATGGACGCCGACGTGCTCCTGATCGAGAACGCCCGCTCCGGCGAGGAGCTGCTGGAGGTCTTCCGGGACTACGAGTACGGCCGGGACATCGGGCCCGGCGTCTGGGACATCCACTCGCCGCGCGTCCCGCCGGCCGAGGAGATGGCGGACCGGATCCGCGCCTCCCTGTCGGTGCTCCCCGCCGGCCGGCTCTGGGTCAACCCGGACTGCGGGCTCAAGACGCGCGCCTACGAAGAGGTGGAGCCCTCGCTCGAGCACATGGTCGAGGCCGCCCGAACCGTGCGGCGCGAGCTGGAGGAGGACGGGACCGGAGGCTGAGGCCGGCGGCGGTTGCCGGGCCGTGCGGCCCCGCGCGCCTCCCGCCCCCCCCGCGCACGCCTCTTGCGCCGCCGGGTCCCCGGAGCCCGCCGGCCGCAGGGCCGGCGTCCGATCCCGGATCCGAAGGAGGACGAGCCATGCGAGACACCCGATACGGCAAGGTGAAGGACCTGCCCGACCTCTCCTACGACGAGGCCGTCGAGCGCGTCACCGAGGCGCTGGCCGACGAGGGCTTCGGCGTGCTGACGGAGATCGACGTCCGCGAGAAGATGCGCGAGAAGCTGGGCGAGGATTTCCGCCGGTACGTGATCCTGGGCGCCTGCGCGCCGGAGCTGGCCCACCGCGCCCTGCAGGAGGAGGACTCGGTGGGCCTGCTGCTGCCGTGCAACGTGGTGGTGGCCGAGGACGACGGCGGCGCGCAGGCGGCCTACCTCCGGCCCCGCGAGATGATGGGCTTCACCGGCAACGACGCCCTCGCGCCCGTGGCCGAGGAGGCCGAGGAGCGGATCGCCCGGGCGTTCGACCGGCTGTAGCCGAGGGCGGCGGGTCAGGAGGACCCGTCGTCGCTCTCGTCCTCCTCCCCGCCGTCGTCTTCGTCGTCGTCCCGGCCGTCCTCGTCGTCGTCCTCGAACACCTCGATCGAGCTCTCGATGTTCTCCTCGACGAGGTCCTCGTTCGGGCCGCCGTCGTTCGCCGTGGCCGGATCCACCAGCCCGCCCCCCGCCTCCACGAACCAGGCGCCGACGTCCAGGTGGAGCGTCACGTTCACCGCGGCGCCCTCCTCGACCACCAGGGGCGGCACCAGCTCGCGCTCCTGCTCCTCGTTCAGGTCCTGGAGGAAGAGGAACGGCTCGCCGTTGAACGTGCCCCGCACGCGGATGCTCACGTCCTCGAACGCCGGATGCTCGGCGATGAACTGCTGCCCCTCCGGCTCGTCGTCGTCGGGCTTGTGGATCTCGAACTCCAGCTCGTCGTAGGTGTCGGCCGGCGCCCGGACCGCCACCGTCTGCCGGACCGAGCCGTCCATCGGCAGCTCCAGCAGCCGGATGCCCGCGTCGAACTCCTCGCAGGCGTCGTCCTCCCGACCCTCGGCGGCGTCGTCCGGACACTCCTCCTGCTGGCGCTCCAGCTCGATCTCCCGGAGCACCACCCGGACGCTGTCCAGGACCAGCGTGTTGCCCTGGCCGTCGGTCTGCTCCAGGGAGACCGCGGGCGACCGGGCGGCGGCCGACGAGCCGTCGGTCGCGGTGACCGACAGCGAGATCTCGCCGGTTCCGTCGTCGGGGCCGGCGGGGACCCCGTCGCCGCCGCATCCGGCGAGCGGGACCAGCAGCACGGCCGCCAGGGCCGTCAGCGGACGAGAGACGGCGCGATCTGCCTCCATGCTCTTCCTCTCCTCGTTCGGGTTGTCCCTCGGACGATCGCTCGGGGCGCGCTCGGGGCGCCTCCCTCCCACGACGCGGCGGGTCGGGCGCGCGTCACGGGGGCCGAACTCCCTGCGCCTCCCGCGCGCTCGCCCCGCCGGTGTCGCGGCGGTCACCGACGATCCGGTCCCGGCGTCGCAGGACCGAATGCCGCGGGCGATCCCCCTGCACACCCCTTCGCCTGAAACGGCGGATCCGGGCGGCCCGTAGGGCGCCACGGGAGAGACGAAGACACGAACACGGACGCCGAACCCACGATCCGACCGCGCCCTCCGAACGAAGGAGATCCGACGATGCGCCGAGCCGCCGTCCTGCCGATCCTCGCCGCCCTGCCCCTCCTCGCCGCACCGGGAACAGGCGCGAACGGCCCCGCCTCGACCGCCCCCGACGAGGCGGAGGCGATCGCCGACACGATCCCGCGCCCGCCGGCCGACCACCACCTGCACGTCTGGAGCGCCGACGCCGTCGACGCCCTCCTGCGGATCCAGGAGGCGATCGACCAGCAGGTGATCGATCCGGAGAAGGCCCGGCCGCTGGGCGCCGAAGAGGCGATCGCCGCCCTGGACTCGGCCGGCGTGCGGCGGGGGGTCCTGCTCTCCAACGCCTACTTCTTCGGCAGCCCGGACGTCGACTTCGAGGACGAACGGGCGAAGGTGCGCGCCGAGAACGCCTACGTAGCCGAACAGGTCCGCCGCCGCCCGGAGCGGCTGGTGGGCTTCTGCAGCGTGAACCCGACGGCGGGCTACGTCCCGGACGTGCTGGACCGGTGCGAGCGGACGCCGGAGCTGGTCGGACTCAAGCTCCACCTCGCCAACTCCGACGTGAGCCTCCGGGACAGCGCCGACCTGGCCCGGCTGGCCGATGTCTTCGAGGGGGCGAACCGACGGGGGCTGGCCATCGTGATCCACCTGCGAAACCGCGTCGAGGACTACGGCCGCCGCGACGTGGAGAACTTCGTGGAACGGGTGCTCCCGGCCGCCCCGGACGTCCCCGTCCAGGTGGCCCACCTCGGGGGGAGCGGCGGCTACGACGCGCGGACCGGCGCGGCCGTGGAGGCGTTCGCCGGGGCGCTCCGGGACCACCCGGAGCGGACGTCGAACCTCCTCTTCGACCTGGCGGCCGCGCCCGTGCCGCCGCACCGCGCCCGGGGCGACTCGGCCCTGCTCGAGCGGGTCCGCGGGATCAACGAGGCCGCCGCCCGGGGCATCCGGGCCCTGGGCCCCGACCGGATCGTCTACGGGTCGGACTGGCCCGCCGCCTCCGGCCGCTACCTGGAGGGGATCCGCTCCGCCCTGCCCCTGGCCGACAGCCTGGCGGCCGAGCTGCTGGACGACCCCGCGCCCTACCTGCCCTGACCGCCGCTGCGCCGGCCGCGGCCGGTGCCGGGAGCCGCGGCCGCGTTGAGGTCCGGACACCCGGGCCTTACCCTCGGGTTGGTCGACCGTGGATCACAGCGTCACGCTCGAGGAGGCGAGGACGATGGACCGTCGCGAGGGAACCGTGCAGTGGTTCGATCCCGAGAAGGGCTACGGCTTCATCGAACCGGACGGCGGCGGCGAGGACGCCTTCGTGCACCGGACCGAGCTGGAGGACACCGACATCCTCCGGGAGGGCGACCGCGTCGAGTACACGCCCGAGGCCGGCGACGAGGGGCCCAAGGCCGTCGACGTGGAGCAGCTCGCCGCCGGCGGGGACGAGGAGGCCGAGCCCGCCTTCGGCGCCGAGTCGGCGGATCGGTCCCCCGGCTCCCTGGAGGCCCGACGCGAGCGCGAGCAGGAGGAGGCCCAGCCCGACGACCTGACCCCCGAGGAGCGGGGCGCGCAGGACGCGGGCGAGGAGATCGAGCCGCTGGACGAGCGCTTCAAGCGCTGACGGCAGCGGCGGTCCGCCCGTCGCGGCGACGGACGACGAGCCGCCCGGCCGGACGCCGGAGTCCGGGGGGTTGATCACACGGCTCCAGGGGGCGGGCGCCCGCCTCCGACGGCTCGTCCGGCGCCTGCGGGGAAGCGCGTCCCGGCTCCGGGAGCGCCTCCCGGATCCCCCGGACCGGGTCCGGGACCTGCTCACCCTGGCGGCGGCCTCTTCCGCCTCCCTCGCCGTTCCCGCCCTCCTGGCGGGTCCGGTCCACCAGAAGAGCCGCGCCATCTACCGGCTGATGTGGCTGAACCTCGTCGGCCACGACTACCGGCTCCCGCTCGACACCCCCAAGCCGCTGCTGGTGGCCCGGGCGGGCCTGAGCGGGGAGACGGCCTACTGGGTGGCGGCGGCCCTGGCCTTCGCGCTGCTGGCGGTCCTCTTCCGCCGCCTGGGCGACCGGCTGTTCGGGCTCGGGGCGGCGGGGCTGGGCGCCTTCCTCCTGGTGGCGGCGGGCAACGCCTACGTGCTGCCGGGCCCCTTCCTCACGGGCTACTGGCCGCTCACCTACTACACGCTGCTGGCCCTGGCCGGGTGGTGTCTCCTGGACGACCGCCACGGGGCCGCGTTCGTCGTCGTGGGCCTCTCGGGCCTGCTGCGGCCGGAGAGCTGGGCGCTGGCCGCCGCCCTGGCGGCCTGGACGGCCTGGCGCGAGCCCGGCCGGTTCCGACCCTGGCACCTGCTGGCCGTCGCGGGGCCCCCGGCGGCCTGGTCGGCCTTCGACCTGCTGCTGGCCGGCGATCCCCTCTACTCCTTCCACACCCTGCAGCGCTACCAGGCCTACCTGGGCCTCGAGGGCGTCGGGGCCGCGGGCTACTGGCCGAAGGCGGCGGCCGACGCCACGGCCGATTTCCACGCGGGCCTGCTGGCCGCCGGGCTGGCCGGCCTGGCGGCGGCGCCCTGGCTGGCAACCTCCCGGGACGAGCGGCGGACCCACGTCTTCTTCCTGGCGGTCGTCGCGGTGCCCGGGCTGGGCTACTGGGCGGTGAGCGCGTTCACCGACGTCATCGTCCACGTCCGGTTCCTGTCGCCCGCCCTCGTGGTGCTCTACCTGTACGCCGCCGGGGCGCCGCTGCTGGCCTGGCGGCGGTGGGCCGACCCGCCCGCCGTCGCGGGGCTGGCCTGGCTCGTCGTCGTCCTGTGGCTGGGCGCCGGGACCGGCGCCTGGGAGCGGGCCGAGCGGGTGGCGGAGAGCCGGGCCGAGGACCACCGGGCCCGGACCCTCGCCGCCGACTTCCTCCGCGACCGGTGGCTGGAGGGGTCCGGCGCCCTGCTGGCCGGGCGGAGCGTCGACTGGTTCGCCCTGGAGCTGGGCGAGGCCGCCTCGCGGCGGATGCACCAGTTCCGGGTGGTCGGTCGCGACGTGTGGCGGCTGCCGGCGCTGGGGCGCGGCCACGCCGTCTACATCGGCGGCGACGTGGCCGGCCACGGGGCCGTCTACCGCTTCCTGGACCGCGACCGTCCCGTGACCTTCGACGGCGTCGCCTTCCTGCCGGTCCGCCGGCTCGAGGACCCGTCCACCGGCCGGCGGCTGGGGACGATCCACCGGTTCGTCGTCGCGCCGGCGGCCGGCGCGGGCGAAGCAGGCGCCCCCTCCGGGCCGGCGCCGGACCTGCCCGGCGGCTGAGGAGGCCGGGGAGCGGCTGCACGTCCGACGTCGATCGGACGGCGAGGCCGGGCGATCCCCCTGTCCTCTCCCGCCGCAGCCCCCCCTGCCGCCGCCCGCGTCCTACCGCAGCTCGAGCTGGAGGCGGACGGTCCGCCCGGGTCGCGGCAGGCCGAGCTGGTCGAAGACCACCCGGTCGGTCAGGTTCTCGACCACCAGCGAGGCCCGCAGCGGAGGCAGCCCGGCGAAGCCCTCGCCGAGCCGGCGGCTCAGCCCCGCCGTGAGCCAGGCGCTGGGCTCCAGCTCGGCGAACTCGCCCGTCCGGGGATCGGCGCCGAACTGGCGCCCCTGGTACTCCAGCCCGCCGCGGATCCGGAAGTCGGCCGGCAGGGGGACGGCCGCGTGGAGGTTGCCCGAGACCTCGGGCTGGTACTCGGCCCGCTCGCCGGGGACCGGGTCGCCGGCGTCGTCCAGCAGGGACACGTCCTGGAGCGTCAGGTCGCCCCGCACGACCACGCCGTTTGCGCGCCAGGTGCCCGCCAGCTCGAAGCC
Source organism: uncultured Gemmatimonadota bacterium (assembly GCA_964546375.1). Taxonomy (GTDB): domain Bacteria; phylum Gemmatimonadota; class Gemmatimonadetes; order Palauibacterales; family Palauibacteraceae; genus CAYVFM01. Next base: position 6,797 of record CAZJJO010000006.1, on the reverse strand, counting down.
CGTGGCCCGGGTCTCGCCCCGGTTCTGCCGCTGGAAGCGGCCGTCCGGCAACACGGCGCGGACGATCGATCCCTTCAGCCGCTGCTGGAAGACCGTGGCCTGCAGCTCGAGCCCGGGGACCGACTCCAGCGTGGCCCCCAGCTCGCCGACCTGCAGCGTCAGCGGGCCCAGGTCGGGGTTGGGCACGAACTTCCCCAGGGCGCCCGAGAACAGCTCGCGTAGAGCCGGGAAGCGGACCTTGCGGCTCACGCCTCCGTGCACCCGGGCCGCCCCGTCGAAGACGGCCGCCTCGGCGCTGGCCCGGAGCCCCCAGCCGTCGATCCCCGGCCGGGCGGGGGCCTCGCCGGTCTCGGGCGTGGAGGCGGCGTCGTAGCTGGCCCCCACCGTCACCCGGGGATCGGACAGCCAGCCGTCCACGTCGCCCGGGGCCAGCGGCTGGGTCGTCTCGACACCGACGCTCCAGAGCCGCTGGACGAAGACCTCCGGATCGTCCGGCGCCGACGAGAGCGTCTGCTCGTGCCGGGTCTCCGCCCAGGTGAACGACGCGCTCAGCGTCCCGTCGCCCAGGGTGTGATCGCCCAGCAGGCGGAGGCTCACCGTGCGGTCGTCCCCCGTCTCGCCCTCCACGCTGTCCCGGAAGGCCGGGGAGGCGAAGCTGTCGATCTCCTGGTGCCGCAGGTCCAGCCCCACCGAGGCCTCCAGGTCGCCCCGGCCCAGCGGGGTGTCCCGCCAGCCCGTCCCCGCCGAGAGCGAGGTGAAGAGCTGGCGCCGGTCGGGATAGCGCCAGAACCGGGGCGCCGGCTCGTCGCCGCCCAGGAGGTGGAGCTCCGGCACCACGCCCTGCTCGGTCCGGTAGCCGGCCGCCGAGAAGGACGCCCAGGCCCCGCCGTCGGCCCGGTAGCGGAGCGCGGCGAACCCGTTGGCGTGCTCCATGTCGCTGTTCAGCACCCGGTCGCCGTCCACGACCCCGGCGGGGTCCAGCCCGCCCGGGGCGGGATGGGCGTCCCGTCGACGGAGGCCGCCGCCGTACTTCACCCACAGGCGTCCACCGCCCGTGTCGGTCAGGTGGTCCACCTGGCCGGAGAGGGCCCAGCCCCCGGTCTGGTCCACGGAGGTGCGGAGGTCGACCTGGTGGCGCAGGGTGTCCGGCATCGCGCCCTGCGCCAGGCCGATCCGGATCACCCCGCCCAGCGCGTTGGGGCCCGCCAGCACCGACGAGAGCCCGCGCACCATCTCCACCCGGCTCACCGCCGTCATCGGGATGACCGACAGGTCCGTGCGGTTGTCCCAACCGATGGTCAGCGGCACGCCGTCGGCCAGGATGGCGATCTGTCGCTCCTCCATGCCCCGCAGCGAGGGCTGGACCTGCCCCCGCGAGTTCCTCCGCACCCGGAGCAGCGGCATGTCGCGGAGGACCTCGTCCAGGGTGGGCGAGGGGACGGTCTCCACCGAGTCCATCGCCAGCTCGACGGCGGTGGCCCCGCTCCCGGTGACGGCGGGCCGGGTGGCCTCGACCTCGAGCGTCCGGACCTGGTAGCGCACCGAGTCGGGCAGCGCCCGGTCCAGGGTGTCGGCCGCCGCGGTGTCGGCGCCCGCGCCCTGGGCGGCCGCCGGGCTCGGCAGCGCCGGCTGGAGAGCGGCGAGCACCAGGATCGTCGTCAGGACGGGAGCGGAGCGTCGCGCCGGACGGGCGTCGGGAAGATGACTCGTCATCGTCATGGTCGGTCCTGGGGGCGGTGAGGTCGTCGGCTCGGTCGGACGGGCGGCGTGCCCTCGGCGGTCCTCCCGGGGGACGGATCGTGGCCTCCTCCCGTCGGCGGTGCCGCCGAGGTCCGGAGTCGTCGCGTCGGAAGGAGCGCCGCGTCGTCTTCTCCAACCCGACCGGCGAAGGTCCGTTCGGCCGGGGGCGAGGGCGGGCGGAGCGGCTCCGGCGCGTCGTCCGGCGGCGACCGGACGGGCGCGCTCCTCGGAACCGGGCTCCGTCGTCGGCGATCCGGACCGGGACGCCACGGTCCCGGAGGGGACCCGTGACACGAGAAAACGGGCCCCGGGCCGACACGGCCGCGGGACCCGCTCTTTCGATCCTGCAGGGACGAAGCGCCGGTCGAACCGCTTCGGTTCGCGAACCCGGCCGTCCGGCCCCTCAGCCGGCCGGCCCGGAGGCCCGGCGTTCCACCTTCCGGTCCGTCAGGACGTCGAGACGGTCGTCGTGAAGCTCTCGTCGATCTGCTGGTTGCAGATCTGGCCGGTGGTGGTCGCGGTCACCGTGGCCGAGCTCTGGTCCTGTGACACCGTCACGGTCACGTCCGTGGAGAGATTCAGGCCGCAGCTCCCGGACTTCCCGTCGATGTTCCAGTCGAAGTCGCCGGTCAGGTCCGAGTCCATCTGGAACTCGTTGTCGCTCACGAGCTGGAAGGTGCTCGTGAGGTCGAACACGGGGTTCGTGTTCAGCGTGATCGTCCGCTGCTCGGGGGTCTGGGTGCAGTCGTTGTACTCGATGTCGGCGTCGAGGGAGGTGCTGGTCCCGTCGCCGCTGGTCGAGAACGTCCCGCTGAAGGCCACGTTGCCGCCGCCCGGACAGGACTGCTGGAAGTCGAAGTCGACATCGCCGGTCTGCTCGGCGGTCTCGTTCCCCACCTGCAGGTCGGGCTGGACCGAGGCACCCGCGCCGGCGAAGCCGAGGAAGCCGAGCTGCTGGGTCACCGCCTGGGCCACCTCCTGAGCCTCCTGCTGGGTCATGTTGCTCGTCGGACCCGTGCTGTCGTCGCTGCAGGCCGTCAGGCCGAAGGCGACGAAGGTGCCGACGACAACCGTCAACAAGGCACGTGATCTCATGAAATCCTCCTGGGACAAGGGTGAAACAGAAGAAGAAACAGCGCCGAAACGACGGGCAAAGGCCGGCATACACCGGCCGCACCCGGGTCCTGGTAGGATACACCCGCCGGAACCGGACGGCAAGGCGGGGCGGGCTCCGGCCGCGGCCCGGAGCGGCTGCGGAAGAACGACCGGCCCCGGAGCCGGATCCGGGGCTCGGTCGCCGAGGAAGCGGAGGGGGTGGGATTCGAACCCACAAGCCCGTGAGGGCGCCGGTTTTCGAGACCGGTGCATTAGCCGTTCTGCCACCCCTCCGGGGGGATACGCGGCTTCGCGAGAGGCCGAATCTCGGCGTCGGGCGCGTCGCGCGGTCCTCGACGTAGTCTTCACTACGCCTGCGGCCTCGCTCCTTGCCCTCCTTGACCTTCGACCTCTCGCTGTGCCGCTGCGGCACGAGCCCGCGATCGTCCGGGCCCGGTAGCCGGGCGTCGACCTCGACGTCCTGACTGTGCCGCTGCGTCCGGAGCGGCGCGGGCACGCTGGCCCGGCAACCGCACCCGACGCGCGAGGGGCCGAGCCCCGGCTCCGCCCACGGCGGCGCTCGTGCTCGGCCCCTTAGCGGACGGGGTGGGATTCGAACCCACGAGACTCGAAGAGCCTACACGCGCTCCAAGCGTGCGCCTTCAGCCAGACTCGGCCACCCGTCCGGGTGCTGTGCCTCGGAAGGCGGAGGGGGAGGGATTCGAACCCTCGCGGGCACTAGGGCCCAACGCCTTAGCAGGGCGCCGCTTTAAGCCACTCAGCCACCCCTCCGCGTCGGATCGGCCGCCCCGGGCGACGGCCGCGGAATTGGCCCGCCTGGATTCGAACCAGGAATCTCTTGGTCCAGAGCCAAGCGTGTTGCCGTTACACTACGGGCCAGCAGGGGTCCGGGCGCTGCGGCCGGACGGCCCTCGCGGGGCCTCGCCCGGCGCCCGTAGGCCGCCCGGGAGACCGTCCGAGCGGGCCGGCCAGTATAGCCTATCCGGCGGGGGGAGACAAGTTCCGGGAGGCGGTCGATCGGCCCGTGTCCTCCGGCCGAAAAGGGGGCGATCCGGCGGACGGGCCTCCCCGCGGAGCCGGCTCACGCCTCCTGGCCGGGCACCTCCGGAGGCCGGAGCCAGCGGTGCTCTCCCGTCCGCTCCTCGGCCGCCGCCTCCAGCTCGGCGGCGGCCCGGACGAGCCGGTCGTCGCCGGCGGCGGCTTCCTCGCCCTCCTCGAACCAGGTGAGCTCGACGAAGCGGCCCGGCTCGTCCTCCCGCTCCAGGAGCTGGGTCTCGATGCCCATGGGCAGCAGCGTGCCGCTCCACTCGGACCAGGCCTCCAGGTACCGGCGTCGGCTCTCCTCGGGCACGAGGGCCCGGACGATCTGCACCTTCACGGGTGACGCCTCCGGTCGGATCGAGAGCTCGTGGGACGAATCGCGGACCGGGAGGAGGGCGCGCCCGACCGGCCCGTCCCGGGGCCGGAACCGTCGCCGGCCGGCGGCCTCCGCTCCAGCCAGCGGCCGAGGGTGGCCAGCTCCTCCGGCGACAGGTGACGCAGGACCAGGCGCCGGACCCCTGGCACCCGGCCGGCCAGCGCCTCCCGGCAGGTCACATCCACGAGCACGAAGCGCGCCACCCGGACCCGGCGGCGGAGGCGAGCCGGGTCCCCGGGATCGGCGGCCGCCACGGCCACGTCCCCGCCGCGGAGGCCAGCGGCCAGGGCCCGCACCTCGGCCACCAGCCGGCCGCTGCGGGAGACGGCGGCCAGCACCGTCCCGGCCGGCACCCGCCGCAGCAGCTTCCGGACCCGGGGCGAGGGGCCGGGACGCAGGGCCAGCACCTCCGTCCAGGCGGGCGCGAGCCCCGCCACCTCGGGGCGGCCGGCGGGACCGGCCAGCACCAGGCCCGCGGCCAGCCGGTCCGGCTCGGCCCGGGCCCGGGCCAGGGGGATCCCCTCCACCTCGAGGCCGGCCGGCGCCAGGGCCTCCCGGACCTCGGCCGTCCAGACGGACAGCAGGTCGGGGTCGCGCTCGACCACCACGACGCGCCGGCCGTCCACCGCCTCGCGCCATCGGCCCAGCAGGCCCGCCAGCTCGTCGGCGCTCCGGCCGGCCGCCCGCTCCCGGGCCAGGAAGCCCCGCAGGGCCCGGCCGACGAGCGCGGGATCGGACCGGTAGCGGAGACCCTCCGGCCGCGGGGAGCGCCCGGCGGCGTACACGCCGCTGCCCGGCCGCACCCTCACCAGCCCGTCCTCGGCCAGCTCCCGGTAGGCGGCGCGGGCCGTCTCCCGATGGACGCCGGCCCGCTCCGCCAGATCCCGGACGCCGGGCAGGCGCTCCCCGGACCGCCACCGGCCCGCCCGCAGGTCGGCGGCGAGCTGCGCCGAGAGCTGGCGGCGAGCCGGCACACGGCTGGCGGGCCGGACCGCGGGGGCGGCCTTCCGCGCGGACGAAGGGACGGAGGACTCGGGGAGGCGCGCCATGGCGATCGACCGGGCTCGAGGTCGGGGCGTCGAAATCGGGGCACGGCCGGGTCCCGGAGGGTCGTCCGGCGGGGCGGAGCCTCCACCCCCTTCGGCGTATCCGGGGCGGCCCTCCCGGCCCGGCGATCGGGGCCTGTCGCCAGGCGCCCGCGGGCCTTATCTATCGGCCTCCGCCTCAACCGCCGTTCAACCCGGGGCGGAGGCCGGCGTCGACCGACGCCGGCCGGACGGCGTCCGCCGACCCCGCGGCGGGCGAACCCGAGCGCCCCGACCGGAGAGGAAGCGTTTCCATGGATATGCTCGTGCTGGGGGGCGGCCTCCAGGGCTCGGCCTGCGCCCACGACCTGCTGCGCCAGGAGGACGTCGACCGCGTCACGGTGGCCGACGTCGAGCCCGACGGCCTGCCCGACTTCCTCCTGCCCGCCGATCCGCGGCTGGAGGCGGCGGCGGTGGACTTCGAGGACGAGGCGGCGGTCGGCGAGCTGATGGCCGCCCACGACGTCGTCCTCTCGGCCGCCCCGTACCGCTTCAACGCCGAGCTGGCGCGGCTGGCCGTCGACGCCGGCGTCGACTACAGCGACCTGGGCGGCAACACCGAGATCGTCTTCCGCCAGCTCGAGATGGACGGGGCCGCCCGGGAGACCGGCGCCACGGTGATCCCGGACGTCGGCCTCGCGCCCGGCATGGTCGACGTGCTGGCCGCCGAGGGCGTCCGCCGGCTGGACGAGGCCGAATCGGTGCTCATGTACGTGGGCGGGCTCCCCCAGCACCCCGAGCCGCCGCTGAACTACCAGGTCGTGTACAGCCTGGAGGGGACGCTGGACTACTACACCACCCCCTCCTGGGTCCTGCGCGACGGGCGGCGCGTGCAGGTCGAGGCGCTCTCGGAGGTCGAGCCGGTGACCTTCGACGAGGTCGGCGAGCTGGAGGCCTTCCACACCGCCGGCGGCGCCTCCACCCTCCCCTGGCGCTACGAGGGCGAGGTCGACCGGCTCGAGTACAAGACGCTCCGCTACCCCGGCCACGCCGAGATCATGCGGGCCGTCCGCGAGCTGGGCCTGCTGGACGAGGAGCCCGTGCGGGTGGACGGGCCCGACGGGCCGGTCGAGGTCGCGCCCCGCGACGTCTTCGTCGCCTGCGCGTCCCCGCGCCTCACCCGGCCCGAAGAGCCCGACCTGGTGGCGCTCCGGGTGGTGGCCCGGGGCCGCCGGGACGGGCGGCCGGCGCGGCTGACCTGGGAGCTGGTGGACCGCGAGGACGAGGCCACCGGCGTCACCGCCATGATGCGGTGCACCGGCTACACGCTCTCGATCGTCGGGCTGATGCTCGGGCGGGGCGAGATCGACGAGGCCGGGGTCTTCCCCCCCGACCGGATCCTGCCCACCGACGGGTACCTCGAGGAGCTCGCCGGCCGGGGGGTGCGGATCCGCTACGAGGAGGCCGAGGGATAGCACCGCCGGGCTCCTGCCGGCGCC
>CAZJJO010000005.1:0-44538 GCA_964546375.1 uncultured Gemmatimonadota bacterium | reverse complement strand
CAGGCGCCGGCGGCCCCGCCACCGGTCCTCCACCAGCTCGTAGGCCACGTCCCAGCGGCCGTCGCCGGCCAGCTCGCCGGCCCGGGAGCCGAGCCCGAAGCCGATGGCCCGGAGGCGGCCGCCCTCGGGGCCGGCCAGCTCGGCCTGCAGGTGGTCGCCGTCCCGGCCCACCCGCGACGGGCTCCGCAGCGCCGCCCCGCGGGCCAGCAGGAGGGGCCGCTCGTTGCCGCGGCCGAACGGGGCCAGGTGGCCCAGGGCGCGGGCCAGCTCCCCGTCGGCGCGGGCGGGAGGGACCACCAGGTCCAGCCGCAGCTCCGGCGCCAGGTCGTCCGGCTCCAGCTCCTCGCGGGCCAGCGCCTCCAGCCGGTCGGCGAAGGCCTCCAGGTTCTCCCGGCGGATCTCCAGCCCGGCGGCGGCCCGGTGCCCGCCGAAGCGCTCGAGCAGGGGGGCGCACCGCTCCAGGGCGCGGTGCAGGTGGAAGCCGTCCACCGACCGCCCCGACCCGCGGCCCCGGTCGCCCTCCAGCCCCACCACCACCGCCGGCCGGTGGAGCCGCTCGGAGACCCGGGAGGCCACGATCCCCAGCACCCCGGGATGCCAGTCCTCCCCCCACAGCACCACCGACCGGTCGGTCTCCGGATCGAAGCGGTCGGGCAGGCGCGCCTCGGCCGCCCGCTCCACCCGGCGGTCCTCCTCCCGGCGCTCGCGGTTCTTCTGCTCCAGCCGCCGGGCCAGGCGCCGGGCCTCGTCCGGGTCGTCGGTCATCAGCAGGCGGAGGCCGGTCTCCGCCTCGCCGATCCGGCCGACGGCGTTGAGCCTCGGGGCCAGCCGGTAGCCCACCGCCTCGGCGTCGACCTCCCCGTCGACCCCGGCCTCCTCCTTCAGGGCCCGCAGGCCCGGCTTGCGCGTCCGCTCCAGCACCCGGAGCCCGCCGCGGGCCAGCACCCGGTTCTCGTCCACCAGGGAGACCACGTCGCCCACCGTCCCCAGGGCGACCAGGTCCAGGTGGCGGTTCAGCTCGTCGGGGTCGCGGCCGGCGCGCTCCCAGAGCCCCCGCAGCAGCTTCCAGGCGACGCCCACCCCCGCCAGGTCCTCGAACGGATGGGCCGCGTCCGGGCGCCGGGGGTTCACCACGGCGGCCGCGTCGGGGAGCCGGTCGGGCGGCCGGTGGTGGTCGGTGACCACCACCTCCAGCCCGGCCGCCGCGGCCCGCTCCACGGTCTCGACCGCCGACACCCCGCAGTCGGCGGTGACCACCAGCTCCGCCCCGACCTCCCGGGCGCGCCGGAGGCCCGCCTCGCCGAAGTCGTAGCCGTCGCGGGTGCGGTGGGGGACGAAGGCGCGGGCGTCGGCCCCCGCCTCCGACAGGCCGCGGGCCAGGACGGCCGCCGCCGAGAGGCCGTCCACGTCGTAGTCGCCGTGCACCAGGACCGTCCGGCCGCCCCGGGCCGCGGCCTCCAGGCGGTCCAGCGCCGGCCCGGCGTCGGGCAGGTCCGTCGGGTCGTGGAGCTGATCGAAGGAGGGGCGCAGGAACCGCCGGGCGGCGTCGGGGCGGTCGTGGCCGCGTCGGACGAGCAGCTCGCAGACCTCGCGGGGCAGCTCCAGGGCCCGGCGCAGCTCCTCCACCGCCCCGTCCGGGACGGGGGCGGGCTCGACCCAGCGGGCCCCGGCCGTCGAGGGATCCACCCCGCCGTCTCAGTCCTCCGCCGCGCCCGGCGGGTGCAGGATCACGCCGCAGCCCTCGCAGCGGTAGAGCCTGTCGCCGCCCCGGATCTCGTTGCGCCGCTGGGGCGGCACCATGGTGAAGCAGTGGCCGCAGTGGTCGCCGTTCAGGGGCGCGAGCACGTCGTCGGTCTTCCCCTCGCGCACCTGCTCGTAGAGCCGGACCAGGTCGTCGTCCAGCACCCCGGCCCGGTCCTCCCGCAGGTCGCGGTGGGCCTCCAGCTCCTCCTCCAGCTCGCTGCGGCGCTCCTCGACCTCGCTCAGCCGCTCGTCGTGGACCGCCTCGACCTCCTCCAGCTCGTCCTCGAGCTCGGCGACCCGCTTCCGGGCCGCCTCGACCCGCTCCATGCTCTGGAGGGCGGCCTCCTCGGCCTGGTTCAGGTTGCGGCGGGCCGTCTCCATCTCGGATCGCACCGCCTGGTGCTGCTGCATGTCCTGGACCTGCTCGGCCCGCTCCTTCAGCCGCTTCAGCGTCTCCCGGCCGGCCTTGACCGAGCGCTGGTCGGCGCGCTGCTCCGACTCGGCCTCCTCCAGCTCGGCGCGGGCCTCCTCGAGGGCCGCCCGGACCTCGCGGACCCGGGCCTCGGCCTCCTCCACCTCCGGGGCCAGCGACCGCAGCGCCTCCTTCCGCTTCTGGATCTCCCGGTCGATGTCCTGGAGGCTCAACAGCGTCTCCACGGTGTCGCTCGCGGTCATCGGCGCTCCTCCCCCGTTTCCCTCGGTTCGAAGATCTATGTGTGTCGTCGCAGGAAGCTCAGCGGGACGCCCGCCTCCCGGAGCTCGCCCGCCAGGTCGTTCTTCTCCGCCAGCAGCTCGCGCGCCTGGCCCTCGTCGGCCAGCTCCAGCTCCCGGTCGATCTCGTCCAGGCGCTCGAGCTGGGGCCGGTACAGGATCCTCCGCAGCGCCTGCTCGAAGATCGCGTCCGACCGGACCAGCTCGGTGCGGTCCGCCCGGAGCTGCTCGACCAGCTCCCGGTCCTCCTCCGGGAAGGCGTCCGGCGGCCACGGCTCCTCCCCCTCCTCCCGGGCCTCGCGCAGGACCTCGAAGATCCGGCGATGGCGCTCGTCGCGGAACCGGTCGGCCTCCAGCCCTTCCTGCAGGGCCCGGTCCAGCGTCGAGGGCTCGCGCAGGAAGAGGAGCAGCAGGGTGCGCTCGGCCGAGCGGTCCCCGGCGCCCTCCTCCGGCGTCTCCCGGCCGGCGGAGGGGCCCGGTCCGGGCCGGCCGCCCGGCGCCCCCGGTCCCCCGCCCCGCCGGCGGCCACCGCGGCGCCGCCCCCCGCGGGGCCGCTTCGCCACCTCGCGGACGACGGTCTCGCGCCGGACACCCAGCCGCTCGGCCGTCCGGTCCAGGTAGAGGTCGCGCAGGGCCGGGTCCTCGGCGGCCCGCAGGGTGCTGAGCAGGCCGTCCACCGCCCGGCGGCGGCCCTCGATGGACTCCAGGTAGCCCTTCCGCTCGAGGATCTGCAGCTTCCGCTCCAGCGCGTCGACCGCGTCCTCGACGTAGTCCCGCAGGGCCCCGATCCCCTCCTTCCGGACCAGCGAGTCGGGGTCCTCCCCCTCGGGCAGGGTCACCACCATCGGGTGTCCGCCGGCCTCCAGCACCCGGTCGGCCGCCTTGAAGGTGGCGCGGAGGCCGGGGTCGTCGCTGTCGTAGAGGAGGAAGACGTCGCGGGCGTAGCGGATCAGCGTCTCCGCCTGCTCGACCGTGAGCGCCGTGCCCAGCGGCGCCACCGCGTTCTCGAGCCCGTGGTCGTGGAGGGTGAGCACGTCGGTGTAGCCCTCCACCACCAGCGCCCGCTCGTGCTTGCGGACGGCGTGGCGGGCCCGCTCCAGCCCGTAGAGGGTCCGCCCCTTGGTGAAGATCGGCGAATCGGGCGAGTTGATGTACTTCGGGGCCTCCTCGTCGCCGCTGAGGTCCCGGCCGCCGAAGCCGATGGGCCGTCCGCGGAGGTCGTGGATGGCGAAGGTCAGGCGGTCCCGGAAGCGGTCGTAGGGCTCGTCGGCCCGCTCGCTGGTGGCGAGGAGGCCGGCCTCCAGGAGCTGCTCGTCGTCGAGGCCGTGGTCGTGGGCGGCCTCCCGCAGGGCCCGCCAGCCGTCGGGCGCGTAGCCCAGGCCGTGCTCGCGGGCGGCCGCGGGCTCCATCCCGCGGCCCTCCAGGTACTCGCGGGCCCGGGCGCCCCGGTCCGGGTCGTCCAGGTTGTCGGCGAACCACTCGGCGGCGAACGCGGTGGCCTCGCGGAGGCCCGCGTGGGGGTCCTCGGAGCGGTCCTCCCCGCGCTCGGGCACCTGCACGCCCACGCGATCGCCCACCCAGCGGACCGCGTCGGGGAAGTCGTGGCCCAGGTGCTTCATCACGAAGCCGAAGACGTCGCCGCCCTCGCCGCAGACGAAGCACTTGAAGATCTGGCGCTCGGGATCGATGGAGAAGTTCGGGTCGTCGCCCCCGTGCAGGGGGCACGGGCCGCGGACGCTCTTGCCGACCCGCTTGAGGGGCATGAACTCGCCGCAGATGTCCACCAGGTCGGCGCGGGAGCGGACCTCCTCGACGACCGCGTCCCTCACCACGTGGCTCCGGCCCTCCCCGTCGGACTCACCTCGGCCCCTCCGTCGTCCCCGTCCGTGCCGTCACTCGAACTCCACCACCGTCACGCCCCTCCCGCCCTCGCCGGCCTCGGCCGAGCGGAAGCGCGCCACCCGGGGATCGGACGAGAGGATCTGCTGGACCTTCTCGCGGAGCGCGCCGGTCCCCTTTCCGTGTACGATCCGGAATCGGGGAAGGTCCGCGACCACGGCGGCGTCCAGGTAGGGGAGCAGCTCGCCCTCCACCTCGTCCACGCGCAGGCCGCGCAGGTGCACCTCCGACTTCGGCTCCACCGGGGGCCGGGTCTCCGCTTCCGGCGACGGGGCGGCCCGCCGGCGGCCCGCGTCGTCCTCCTCGTCCTCCACCGCCTCCAGGTCGGTGGCCGGGAGGGTGATCCGCACCCCGCCGGCCTCCACGACGACCTCGTCGCCGCGCAGGTCGCGGACCCGGCCCTCGCGGTCCAGCGACCGGATGCGGACCGGATCGCCGGGCTCCACGTCCGGCGGCTCGCGGGCCTCCCGCTCCGGCTCGGCGGGCTCGGGCATCGCCTCGCGGCTGGACCGCACGGCCTCCTCGACGCGGCCGCGGGCCTCCGAGACGGCCTCCCCGGGCGTCTCCCCCTCCGCCCCGTCGTACGCCCGCTCCAGGCGCTCGACGGCCTCCTCCACCTCCCGGCGCGCCTCCAGCAGGTACTCCTCCGCCCGCTCCCGGGCGGCCCGCTCCACGCGGGCCTCCCGCCGCTCCAGCTCCTCGGCCCGCTCCTCCAGCTCCCGCTCGCGGCGCTCCAGCCGCTCGCGCCGCTCCTCGGCCTCGCCGGTGAGCCGCGCCAGCCGCTCCTCCTTCTCCTCCAGCTCCGCCAGCACCTCCTCCATCCGGCGGCCCGCGGCCTCCATGCGCGAGCGGGCCTCCTCCAGGACATCGTCGGGCAGGCCCAGGCGCCGGGCGATCTCGAAGGCGTAGCTCCGGCCGGGGCGGTCCCGGCGCAGGCGGTAGGTGGGTCGCAGGCGGTCGGCGTCGAACTGGAGCGAGGCGTTGACGACCCGGTCGTCCTCGCCCGCGAGCGCCTTCAGGGCGCCCAGGTGGGTGGTGGCCAGGGTGAGCCCGGCTTGCCCGGCCAGCCGGAAAAGGACGGCCGAGGCCAGCGCCGCCCCCTCGTCCGGGTCGGTGTGGCTGCCCACCTCGTCCAGCAGCACCAGCGAGCCCCGGTCCGCCCCGTCCAGGATCTCGCGCAGCGTCTCGACCTGGGCGCTGAAGGTGGAGAGGGAGGCGTCGATGGACTGCTCGTCGCCGATGATGGCGAAGAAGTCGGAGAACAGCGGCAGCCGGGTGTCCGGCCCCACCGGCGGGAGCACCCCGCTCTGGGCCAGCGCCGACAGCAGGCCCACCGCCTTCAGCAGGACCGTCTTCCCGCCCGCGTTGGGGCCGCTGACCAGCAGGACCCGCTCGTCGCCGGCCATCTCCAGGTCGAACGGGACCGCCTCCTCGTCGCCCGCCAGCAGGAGCGGGTGGCAGGCGTCGGTGACGCGGACCCGGCCGCGCTCCCCGACGTCGCCCATCCGCGGTCGGGCGCCGTCCACGGCCCGGGCCCAGCGGGCGCGGGCGAAGAGGGCGTCCAGCTCGGCCAGCGCCTCCAGGCTGGCCCGCAGCTCCGGCTCCAGCGGCCGGACCGCGTCGGTCAGCTCGCGCAGGATGCGCTGGACCTCCCGCCGCTCCTCGGCCTGGAGCTCCTTGAGGCGGTTCATCGGCTCCACGGCCGGCGGGGGCTCGACGAAGAGGGTCTGTCCGCTGGCGGACTCGTCGTGGACGATGCCGCCCACCTCGGACCGCCCCTCCCGGCGGACCGGGATGCAGTAGCGGCCGGAGCGGACCGTGACCGAGGCGTCCGGCACCCGGACCCGCTCCCGCAGCTCCCGGCTGAAGCTCCGGAGCAGGTCCACCAGCCCCTGGCGGGCGTCGCGGAGGTCGGAGCGGAGGCGCCGCAGGCGCTTCGAGGCCGCGTCGGCGACCTCGCCCGCCTCGTCGAAGGAGCGCTCGAGCCGCTCCTGGAGGTCGGGCTCGTCGACGAGGCGGTCGGCCAGCGACGAGAGCCGGGGGGCGTCCCCGTCGCCGGTGGGCAGGTCGCGCCGGGCCGCCCGGGAGCTGGCCAGCAGGCGGGCGACCCCCACCAGCCCCTCCTCGTCCAGCACCGAGCCCTCGACCCGGAGCCGCTCCAGCACCGGCCGCAGGTCGGGGATCCGCGGCGGGCCCCACGTCTCGGCCTCGCGGACGAACGCCAGCATCTCCTCGGCCGCGTCCAGGGCCCGCCGCACCGCGTCCGGATCGGCCGTCGGCCGCAGCGCGCGGATCCGCTCGGCGCCCAGCTCGCTGGTGGCCCGGTCGGCCACCAGCTCGAGCACCCGCCCGTACTCGATGACCTCCAGGGCGTGCTCCCGGCCGGCGCGCTCCGGCCGCCCGGAGCCGCTGCCCGCCGGGCGCGCGGGCCCGTCCCCCTCGGAGCCGGCCGCCGCGTCCATCAGCCGGGGGGCCAGCCCAGGGACCGCCCTCCCAGGACGTGGAGGTGGAGGTGGAAGACCGACTGGCCCGCCCCGCGACCGGTGTTGGCCACCAGGCGCCAGCCGTCCTCGTCCAGCCCCTCGGCCCGCGCCACGTCCCGGGCCGCCAGCACCAGCTCGCCGGCCAGGTCGGTCCGGTCGTCGGCCAGGTCGTCCAGGCTCTCGACGTGCCGCCGGGGGACGACCAGCACGTGGGTGGGCGCCTGGGGGTTGGCGTCGCGGAAGGCCACCCAGCGCTCGCCCTCGGCCACCACGTCGGACTCGACCTCGCCGGAGGCGATCCCGCAGAACAGGCAGTCGTCAGCCATCGCTTCCCTCCCCGGTGTCGTGGCTCCGCGCGCGTCGGGCGGAGGCCGCCGCCAGGGCGGCCACCGCGGCGGTCTCGAAGCGGAGGTTCCGCGGGCCCAGCCGGACCGGACGGAAGCCCGCCCGCCGGCAGGCCCGGCGCTCGTCGTCGGTCAGGCCGCCCTCCGGGCCCAGCAGGACGCGGAGCGGCCGCCGGCCGTCCCAGCCGTCCAGGGCGTCCCAGAGGCCCTCGGCGGCCTCCCGCTCCAGCAGCAGGTCCGGCCCCTCGTCGGCCACCCGGCCGCCGGGGACGGCCCGCCGGTCCCGGCGCAGGTAGTCGTGCAAGTCGCGCACCGGCCCCACCTCGGGCAGGCGGGCGCCGCCGCACTGCTTGAGCGCGGACACCGCCCGGCGCCGGGCCTTCCGCCAGAAGCCCTCGGAGCGGGCCGCGTCAGCCACCGAGGCCGACCGGCGGCACGCCACCGGGTGCAGCGCGGCGGCCCCCAGCTCGACGGCCTTCTCCACCAGCCACAGGGTCCGGTCCCTGGCGCCGACGCCGAAGGCCACCTCCACCGGCAGGTCCGGCGGGGGCTCGAGCGCCTCGAGGAGCCGGCAGGCGGCCGTCCCGTCGTCCGCCTCCTCGAGCCGCGCCCGCCACAGCCGGCCCCGCCCGTCGGTGAGGCGGACCTCGTCGCCCGGACGGACCCGAAGCGCGTCCGCGTGCCGGGCCTCGTCCGGCTCGAGGCGGATCCGCCGCCCGACCGGATCGGGCCCCGGCTCGTCGACGTGGAAGGTCGGCGTGGACATGGCGCGGCCAAGGTAGCCGCGGCCGCCGACCGGCCGCCAGCCGGCCCCGGCCCGGGCGCCGGGCCTCCTTGGGCCGGACCCGGAGGAGCGGTATCTTGGTCCGCCGATCCCCTCCAATCCGCCACGGGAGAGCCCGGCGTGAGCGACGAGGCAGGGCAGGACGGTTCCGAGCGGGCCGACCGGTCGCCGTCCCTCCCCGACGGGCGGCTCCGCCTGGCGGGCGTCCGGTCCGAGCATCGGCCGGACTCGGGCGTCCGGATCGTCGTGGAGCTGGAGGCCGACGGGGAGCGTCACCGGGGCGAGGTCGAGGGGGTCGGCACCGGGGCGGTCCAGCTCCGCCTCGCCGGGGCCGCGACCCTGGAGGCCGTCCGCCGGGCCGTGCCCGGGACCGAGGGCCTGCGCCTGGTGGGGATGAAGACCGTGCGGGCCTTCGACGCCGACCTGGTCCTGGCCGGCCTGCGGAGCCACCGGGAGGAGGAGCGCCGGCTGGTCGGGGCGGTGCCCTCCGACGGCGACCCGGACCGGGCCGCGGCGGCCGCCGTCCTGGACGCCGTCAACCGGGTGCTGGCCCCGTCCGGGTGAGGCGCGGCGGGTCAGCCCGGGGGCTCCGCGGGCGCGCCGCGCTCGAGCCGGACCGACCACCAGCCCTCGTCCACGACCTCCGCCGAGGTCCGCCAGCCGGCCGACGCGGCCGCCTCGCGCACGCCCGACGCCTCCCGCTCCAGCACGCCCCCCAGCACCAGCGCCGCGTCGGGCGCGGCCAGCCGCCGGAGCGGCCCGAGCAGGGGGACGAGCACCCGCGCCAGGATGTTCGCCGCCAGCAGGTCGAAGCGGGCGGGCTCCAGCAGGGCGAGCCGGCGGGCGTCGGCCCGGGCCCGGAGCAGGTCCACCGACCCGGCCACCCCGTTGCGCTCCAGGTTCCCCCGGGCCACCTCCAGAGCGTCGGCGTCCACGTCCAGCGCCACGACCCGGTCCGCGCCGAGGCGGACCGCCGCCAGGGCCAGGATGCCGCTGCCGGTCCCCACGTCCAGGACGCGGTCGCCCGGCTCGACGGCCTCCTCCATCAGCCGGAGCACGCCCCGGGTGCTGCCGTGCTCGCCGGTGCCGAACGCCATCCCGGGGTCGACGGTCAGCACCAGGTCGTCGGGGGCCGCCTCCGGATCGGTCCAGCTCGGGGCCACCACCAGCCGTCGCCCGACCCGACGGGGCTCCAGGTCCTCCCGCCAGCTCTCGCCCCAGTCCCGGTCGGGCTCCCAGCTCCACGAGACGGCGGCCACGGCGCCGGGCGCGGCCGCCTCCAGCCGGCGCCGGGCCTCGAGGAGGGCGCTCTCCGGATCGTCGGGATCGGGGAGGTGGCCCCGGAGCGTGCCGGCCTCCTCCCGGACCGCGCCCGCCCCCAGCTCCACCAGGGCCCGGGACAGCGCGTGGACCGCCGCGTCCCGGCCGGCCCCGGGCCCGTCGGGCCCCGGGTCCAGCTCGACCTCGATGGCCAGCCATCGCGTCGCCGTCATCGCTCGCTCCCCTCGTCCGTCGACCCCTCTTTCGCGGCGGGTCGGCTCGTGGCAGGATTGGGCCCGGAGCCGGGACCGACGGCCCGCCGCGGCGGGCCGGCCCCGGACCCCCGGCCGCTCCGCCGCCCCGTCGGCCGGCGCCGCGCCGCCGCACACGCCCACCCACCCACCGGAGCCGCATGAGCGAGACCACCGCCGAGGCGAGCCCCTCCGACGCGGCCGGCGACCGGCTCGACGCCATGTCGGCCGAGGAGCTCTCGATCCACACCATCCGGACGCTGGCCATGGACGCCGTCGAGGAGGCCGACTCCGGCCATCCCGGCACGCCGATGGCCCTGGCCCCGGTGACCTATCTCCTCTACCGGCGCTTCCTCCGGCACGACCCCTCCGAGCCCGAATGGTTCGACCGGGACCGGTTCGTGCTGTCGGCGGGGCACGCCTCGATGCTGCTGTACGCCGTCCTCCACCTCACCGGCTACGACCTGGGCCTGGACGAGATCCGCGACTTCCGCCAGTGGGGCAGCCGCACGCCCGGGCATCCGGAGAACTTCCTGACGCCCGGCGTGGAGACCACCACCGGGCCGCTGGGACAGGGCGTCGCCAACACGGTGGGGATGGCCATCGCCGAGGCCCACCTGGCGGCGCGCTTCAACCGGCCGGGCCACCGGATCGTCGACCACCGGACCTGGGCGATCTGCTCCGACGGCGACCTCATGGAGGGCGCCTCCCACGAGGCCGCCTCCCTGGCCGGCCACCTGGGGCTGGACAAGCTCACCTGGATCTACGACGACAACCGGATCACCATCGACGGGTCCACCGACCTGGCCTACAGCGAGGACGTCCCGGCCCGCTTCGAGGCCTACGGCTGGCACGTCGTCGACGTCGGCGACCGGGCCGAGGACCTGGAGGCCCTCTCCGGGGCCCTGGAGGCCGCCCGGGAGGCGACCGACCGGCCGTCGCTGGTGGTCGTCCGCTCGCACATCGGCTACGGGGCGCCGGAGAAGCAGGACACGGCGGCGGCCCACGGGGCGCCGCTGGGCGAGGAGGAGGTGCGGGCCGCCAAGCGGAGCTACGGCTGGCCGGAGGACGAGCGGTTCCTGGTGCCCGACCGGGCCCGGGAGCACATGCGGGAGGCCCTCGACCGGGGGCGTCGGCTCCGGGAGGACTGGGAGGAGCGGCTCCGCGCGTACCGGCGGGAGCACCCGGAGGAGGCGGCGGCGCTGGCGGCGGCCCGGGCGGGCGATCTGCCGGAGGGCTGGGACGGGGACCTGCCCGCCTTCGAGCCCGACGACGGCCCGATGGCCACCCGGAAGGCCTCCGGCCTGACCCTGGACGCCCTGGCCCCGCGGGTGCCGTGGCTGGTGGGCGGGAGCGCCGACCTCACCGGCTCCAACAAGACGCACATGGACGTCTCCGGCATCTTCCAGGCCGACACGCCGGAGGGGCGGAACTTCCGCTGGGGCGTCCGCGAGCACGCCATGGTCGGCGCCGCCTCCGGCATGGCGCTGCACGGCGGCGTCCGCCCGTTCGCCGCCACCTTCTTCATCTTCACCGACTACGCGCGTCCGGCCCTCCGGCTGGCGGCGATGATGGAGCTGCCGGTGATCTACGTGCTGACCCACGACTCCATCGGGCTGGGCGAGGACGGGCCGACCCACCAGCCGGTCGAGCACCTGGCCTCGTTCCGGGCCATGCCGGGGATGCACGTCCTCCGACCGGCCGACGCGGCCGAGACCGTCGAGGCCTGGCGGGCCGCCCTCCGCCGGCGCTCGGGCCCCACCATGCTGGTGCTCACGCGCCAGACCGTGCCGGTGCTCGACCGCTCGGGCGAGCGGCGGGCCCCGGCCGCCGGCCTGCACCGGGGCGCCTACGTGCTCTCGGCCGAGCGGGGCGCCGGCGAGCTGACCGGGCTGGCACGGCCGGGCGTCGACCCCGCCGCCGCGGCCGACCTCGCCCCGCCGGAGCTGGTGCTGATCGGCACCGGGTCCGAGGTGCAGCACTGCCTGGGCGCCCAGCGGGAGCTGGAGGGGGAGGGCCGCCGCGTCCGGGTGGTGAGCATGCCCGGCTGGGAGCGGTTCCGGGACCAGCCCCGCGCCTACCGCGAGGCCGTCCTGCCGCCCGGCGCCGCCCGGCTGGCCGTCGAGGCCGGGGCCACCCGGGGATGGGACGAATGGGTCGGGCCCGACGGCGACGCGGTGGGGCTCGACCGGTTCGGCGCCAGCGCCCCGGGCGAGGAGAACTTCCGCCGCTTCGGCTTCACCGCCGGGAACGTGGCCGACCGGGCCCGGGCGCTGCTCGAGAGCTGACGGCGTCCGCGGCGGCCGCGCGGGCCGGCGGCGACGCTCCGCCCGCCGTGCGCGGCCCGCGGGAGCGACCCGTCGGACGCCGACCACGAGAGGGAGAGGAGCGAGGGATGCGCGTCGCCGTGGGGGCCGACCACGCCGGCTACCGCTACAAGGACCTGCTCGCCGCGGACCTCCGGGAGGCGGGTCACGAGGTCCTGGACCTGGGCACCGACAGCGAGGCGTCGGTGGACTACCCCGACTACGCCCGTGCCGTCGCCGAGGCGGTGCGCGAGGGCCGGGCCGACCGGGGGGTGGTGGTCTGCGGGAGCGCCGTGGGGGTGACCGTGGCCGCCAACAAGGTCCCCGGCGTCCGGGCCGGGACCTGCCACGACTGCTACTCGGCCCGCCAGGCGGTGGAGCACGACGACATGAACGTCCTCTGCCTGGGCGAGCGGGTGGTGGGGATCGAGCTGGCCCGGGAGGTGCTGCGGGCCTTCCTGGACGCCGAGTTCACGGGCGAGGAGCGGCACCGCCGACGGCTGGGCAAGGTCCGGGCCATCGAGCGGGACTACGGGGCGGCCGGAGGGGAGGGCTCCGACGGACCCGCGGGCGGCCCGGAGCCGTAGTAGCGAAGGGGACGCCCCCGACCGCCCGGCACCGCCCGCACCCACCGTTCACCACCAGACCCGGGAACCGACCATGGAGCCTCTCCTCGACCTGCTGGAGCACGGTCAGAGCTACTGGCTGGACAACCTGACGCGCGGGATGATCCGGGACGGCGAGCTGGAGCGCCGGGTCCGGGAGGAGGGGCTGCGGGGGGTCACCTCCAACCCGGCCATCTTCAGCGACGCCATCTCCGGGGGCGGAGGCTACGACGAGCAGATCGAGAAGCTGGCCCGGGAGGGCCGGGGCCTCGAGGCGATCTTCGAGCGCATCGCCGTCGACGACATCCGCGACGCCTGCGACGTCCTCCGGCCCGTCTGGGAGACGTCGGAGGGCCGCGACGGCTTCGTGAGCCTGGAGGTCTCCCCCCACCTGGCCCACGACACCGAGGGCTCGGTGGAGGAGGCCCGCCGCCTGTTCCGGGCGGTGGACCGGCCCAACGTCCTCATCAAGATCCCCGGCACGCCCGCCGGCGTCCCGGCCATCGAGGAGCTGCTCTACGAGGGGGTGAACGTGAACGTCACCCTCCTCTTCTCGGTGGAGGCCTACGAGGAGGTGGCGCGGGCCTACCTGCGGGCCCTGGAGCGGCGCCGGGAGGAGGGGGCGTCGGTGGACGACGTGGCCTCGGTGGCCAGCTTCTTCCTGAGCCGCATCGACGTCCTGCTGGACCGGATCCTGGGCCACCGTATCCTCCCCGGCCGCGAGGCCGACGGGCCCGACCCGGCGGCGCTGATGGGCCGGGCGGCCATCGCCAACGCGAAGCTGGCCTACCGGCGGTTCCTGGAGCTGTTCTCCGGCGAGCGCTGGGACGCGCTGGCCGACGCCGGCGCCCGGCCCCAGCGGATGCTCTGGGCCTCCACGAGCACCAAGAACCCGCTCTACCGGGACGTCCGCTACGTCGAGCCGCTGATCGGCGAGCACACGGTCAACACTCTGCCGGAGCGGACGATCGACGCCTTCGCCGACCACGGCCGGGTGGCCGAGACCGTGGAGGAAGGGTTCGAGGAGGCCCGGCGGACCATGGACGAGCTGGAGGAGGCGGGGATCGACTTCGACCACGTCACCGCCCAGCTCCTGCACGAGGGGGTCGAGAAGTTCACCGCCCCCTACGACCGGCTGATGGCCACGCTGGCCGAGCGCCGCCGGGCGCTGCTGGAGCCGGAGCTGGCCCGGGTCGAGGAGGCGCCCGGCGACCTGGAGGGCGACCGGGACGACGCGCTGGACGCCCTGGACGAGCGCCGCTTCGTCCGGCGGCTCCACGCCCGGGACGCCACGCTGTGGACCGACGGCGACGGCGACACCGCGCCGATCCGGCGCCGCCTCGGCTGGCTCGACGCCGGCGAGCGCTTCCGGGACCGGCTGGCCGGCCTGGCCGAGCTGGCCGCCTCCGTCCGGGAGGAGGGCGTCCGGGACGTGGTCGTCCTGGGCACCGGCGGCGCGGTGGGCGCCGCCCGGGCGCTGCACGGCGTCCTGGGCTCGGCGCCCGAGCATCCGACCCTCACCGTGCTGGACGACCCCCACCCGCGGGCCGTCACCCGGGTGGAGGAGGCCGTCGACCCGGAGCGGACGCTGTTCGTCGTGGCCAGCAAGTCGGGCGAGACCCTCGAGACGACGAGCCTCTACCGACACTTCTGGCGCCGGACGGAGGAGGCGCTCGGGGGCGATCCCGGCGATCGCTTCGTGGCGATCACCGACGGCGGAACCCCGCTGGCCGAGGAGGCGCGCGAGCGGGGCTTCCGCGAGGTCCTGCTCAACCCGAAGGACGTCGGGGGCCGCTTCTCGGCGCTGTCGCTCTTCGGCCTCGTGCCGGCCGCCCTGACCGGCGCCGGGCCGGCCGACCTGCTGGACCGGGCCGCCGGGCTGGCCCGGGCGTGCGATCCCGCCCTCCCCGCCGCCCGGCATCCCGGCGTCCGGCTGGGCGCCCTGCTGGGCATGGCCGGCCGGCGGGGCCGGGACAAGGTCACCCTCTTCACCTCCGACGCGCTGTCGGCGTTCCGGCCTTGGCTCGAGCAGCTGCTGGCCGAGAGCCTGGGCAAGGAGGGCCGGGGGCTGGTCCCGGTGGCCGGCGAGACCCCCGTCGTTCCGGGCGCCTACGGCGACGACCGGCTCTTCGTCCACCTGTCGCTGGCCGCCGAGGAGGACCGCGGGCTGGCCGACGCGCTGGACGAGCTCGAGGAGGCCGGCCACCCGGTGGTCCGGATCGAGCTCCCCTCGCCCCATCACCTGGCCGGCGAGTTCCACCGGTGGGAGCTGGCCGTGGCCACCGCGGGCGCCGTGCTCGGTGTGAACCCGTTCGACGAGCCCGACGTGCGGGCGGCCAAGGAGGAGACCCGGCGCCTGCTCGCCGAGCCCGCCGGGACGGGCGGCCCGCCGGAGGCCGAGGGCGAGCCGGTGGCCGAGGGCGTCCGTCTCCACGGCGACACCTCCTGGCTCCCGGCCGACGGGACCGGCCTGCTCCACCGGGTGGCCGACGCGGTGCCGGAGGGGGGCTACCTGGCCCTGCTGGCCTGCTTCCCGCTGGATCCGGCGCTGTCGGAGGCCCTGGAGGCCCTGCGGCGCTCGCTCTGGACCCGGACCGGCGGGCCGGTGACGGTGGGCCGGGGCCCGGCCTACCTCCACGCCACGGGCCAGATGCACAAGGGAGGGCCCGAGGGCGGCGTCTTCCTCCTCCTCACCGAGGCCGACGCCCCGGAGGGCCCGGACGTGCCGGGCGCCGACCACCGCCTCGGCGACCTCCACCGGGCCCAGGCGCTGGCCGACCAGCGGGTGCTGGAGCGGCGGGGCCGGCGGGTCCTCCGCCTGTCGCTGACGGACCCGGCCGACGGCGTCCGCCGCCTCCACGAGGCGCTGCGCTCGCCGGAGGAGGCCGCCGCCCGGGCCTCGGCGGCCTCCCCGGCCTCCTAGACCGGAAGGGGAGCCCCCCGTGGCCCTCCGCGTCGTCGAGCTGATGCTCCCGGCGGAAGCCTGGGAGCGGAGCGACCTGGACCTGGAGTCGTCGTTCCGGGTCCGGGACCTCTGGAGCGAGGACCTGCGGGACGACCGGCGGCGGATCGGGGTCCTGATGGACGCCGCCGACACCGAGCCCCTGCTGGACGAGCTGGACCGGCGCTTCGGCGACCGGGACGGCTATCGCGTCCTCCTGCTCCCGGCCGAGGCCTCCCTGCCCCGGATCGAGGACGGGGAGGAGGGGGAGGACGCGGAGGAGGACGGCGCGGACGACCTGCCCGAGCGGATCAGCCGCGAGGAGCTGCGGGCCCAGCTCGCCGACGGGGCCGAGCCGACGCCCGTCTTCCTGGTGATGGTGGCCCTCTCGGCGCTGGTCTGCTCGTTCGGCCTGCTGGCCGGCGACGTGGCGGTGATCATCGGCGCCATGGTCATCGCGCCGCTCCTGTCGCCGCTGGTGGCGCTCTCGCTGGCCGCCACGCTGGCCGACCGGGAGCTGGCGGTGCGGGGCCTCCGGGCGGGAACCGCGGGCTTCGGGGTGGCCTTCGTCCTCTCGGCCCTGCTCGGGCTCTGGCTCCCGGTGGACCCGGAGCTGCCCCAGATCGCCGTCCGCAGCTCGCCCGGGCTGGGCCACGTGGGGGTGGCCCTGGCGGCCGGCACCGCCGGCACCCTGGCCTTCACCACCGGGCTGCCGGCGGCCGTCATCGGGGTGATGGTGGCCGTGGCGCTGGTCCCGCCCCTGGTGGCCGCCGGGCTGCTGGCCGGCGCCGGCCACTTCGCCGCCGCGGCGGGCGCCACGGTGCTCACCCTGGTCAACCTGATCTGCGTGAACCTGGCCGGGGTCACGACCTTCCTGGCCCAGGGGATCCGTCCCGGCCGCTGGTGGGAGGCCGAGGAGGCGAAGCGGTCGACCCGGCTGGCGGTGGCCGTCTGGACCGTGCTGCTGCTGGTGCTGGTGGCGGTGATCCTCTTCACCCCGGCGGGGGAGACCTTCCAGATCTCCGTCGGGGCGGCGGCGGGCTGAGGAGGCGGCCGGACCGGGCCCGGGGCGGCCACCGGGGGCCGGCCGGGAGCGCCGGCCCGGCGGGAACGGTCAGGCCGTGAACGCCTGCCGGACCCGCTCCCAGAACCCCGGCTCGCGGTCGGCGGGGTCGGGCGGCTCCTCCTCGACCTCGGCCAGCGCCTCGAGCGCCTCCCGCTGCTCGTCGGTGAGGTCCTCGGGCGTCCAGACGCGGATGCGGGCGAGCTGGTCGCCCCGTCCCTGGCCCCGCAGCCGGGGCATCCCCTTCCCCCGCATCCGCAGGACCTGGCCGCTCTGGATGCCGGCCGGCACCTCCAGCTCCTCGGAGCCGCCGATGGTCGGCACCTCGACCTCGGCGCCCAGGGCCGCCTGCGAGAAGGTCACCGGCACCTCGCAGAGCAGGTCGTCGCCGCGGCGCTCGAAGCGCGGGTCCCCCTGCACCTCGATGGAGACCAACACGTGGCCCCGGGGACCGCCCTTCGGCCCCACGTTGCCCCGGTTGCTGAGCTTCAGGTAGTCCTCCGAGGAGACGCCCGGCGGCACCTCGACCTTGAGCCGCTTGCGCTGACGCACGCGGCCCTCCCCGCGGCACTCGTCGCAGCGGTCGCGGATCCGCTGGCCCTCCCCGCCGCAGTCGGGACAGGGGCGGACGCTCACCATCTGGCCCAGCATCGACCGCTGGACCCGGCGGACCTCGCCGGCGCCCTCGCAGGTGCCGCAGCGCTCGGGCGAGGTGCCCGCCGCCGCCCCGTCGCCGCCGCACGCGTCGCAGGTCTCCAGCACCTGCAGCTCCACGCTCTTCTCGACGCCCCCGGCGGCCTCCTCCAGGGTGATCTCCAGCTCCACCTCCTGGTCGCCGCCCCGCCGACGACCGCCGCCGCGGCGGCCGGTCGAGCGGGCGCGGCCGCCGCGGTCGCCGCCGCGCCGCCCGCCGCCGCGCCGGCCCCCCGACGCCCGCAGGGAGACGGCGAAGGCGTCGGAGAAGTCGCTGAACCCGGCGCCGCCGCGGCCGCCCCGCGCCCCGGCGCCCCGGTCCCCGATCCCGGCCTCGCCGAAGCGGTCGTAGCGCTTGCGCTGCTCGGGATCGCGCAGGACCTCGTAGGCCTCGGTCACCCGCTTGAACTTCTCCTCGGCCTCCGGATCGTCGCTGCGATCCGGATGGTGCTCCATGGCGAGCTTGCGGTACGCCTGCTTGATCTCGTCCTGGGAGGCGTCGCGCGACACGCCGAGGAGCTCGTAGTAGTCCTGGCCCATCGATCCCCGCTGTCGCTGAAGGTGGCGGCCCGGCTCCGGTCCACGTCTACGCCGGCCGCGGCGCTCGCGTTCCCCCGACCGGGGCCGGTCAGTCGGACGTCGAGGGGGCCAGCTGCCACCGTCCCCCCGGCAGGCTCCGGACCGCTCCGTCCAGCTCCAGGCGGCTCAGCAGGGCGGCCGCCTCGCCCGCGCCCATCCCCGCCTCCCGGGCCAGGTCGTCGCCGTCGCGGGGGCCCTCCAGCAGCCCCCGGCAGAGCGACCGGGCCGGGCGGGCGCCCGGCCCCAGGACGGCGGTGAGCCGGGCCTCGCCGGGGCGTCCGCCCCCCGCACCGTCGTCGTCCTCCCCGGCGTCGGGGCCGTACAGCTCCCGGAGGACGTCGGCCGGGCAGGTGGCCGGCGCCGCGCCCTCCCGCAGGAGCTCGTGGACCCCGACGCTGGCGGCCGGCCCGACCGGGCCCGGCACGGCCATCACCCGGCGGCCCAGGTCGAGGGCCAGGTCGGCGGTGATGAGGGCGCCGCTCCGCTCGCCGGCCTGGACGACCACCACCGCCTCGGCCAGGGCGGCGAGGACGCGGTTGCGGCGCGGGAACCAGGCGGCCCGGGGCCGCTCCTCGGGCGGATGCTCGCTGGCGAGCAGGCCCTCGGCCCGCATCCGGCGGTAGAGCGGCCGGTGGGCGGCGGGGTACTCGTGGTCGAGGCCCGAGCCCAGGACGCCGACCGTGGCCCCGCCGGCGTCCAGCGCCCCGCGGTGGGCGGCCCCGTCGACGCCCGCCGCCATCCCGCTGACCACGGTCAGCCCGGCGGCGGCGAGGCCGGCGCCCAGGTCCCGGGCGACGCGGCGACCGTAGCCGGTGGCCCGCCGGGTCCCCACCACCGTCACCACCCCTTCCTCCGGGAGCTCGCCCGGCCCCTGGAGCCAGAGGAGGATCGGCGGATAGTCGAGGTGGCCCAGACGCTCCGGGTATCCCGGACCGCCGTAGACGACCAGGCGGATCCCCCGCCGCTCCAGCCGGTCCAGCCGGCCGGCCGGCGCCGGTCGGGCCCGACGGAGCCGCCCGACCACCGGCCGCGGGAGGGTCGGCCCGGGCTCGATCCGGCCCGCCGACGAGAGGACGGCCCGGGCCGAGCCCCATCGGTCCACCAGGGCCCGGATCCGGCCGGGCCCCAGCCCCTCCACCGCCGTCAGGCCCAGGGCCGCCCGGACCTCCTCCCGGCCGCTCAGGGGGTCCACTCCTCGAGCTCGGGGAAGCGCTCCTCCTCGCCCGGCTCGCGCTCCTTCTCCTCCCTCACCCGCCGCCAGAGGGCCTCCTTCAGCTCGTCCACCCCCTCGCCGGTCACCGCGGACACCTCGAACACCCCCCACGCGTCGGGGGCCTCGAGGTCCGGGCGCTCGCCCGGCGGGACCAGGTCCGCCTTGCTGAGCACGAGGCAGTGCGGCAGGCCCGCCAGGGCGGCGTCGTGTCCCCGTAGCTCCTCGCGCAGGAGCGCGTAGTCGGCGGCCGGGTCCTCGGCGTCGACCGGAACCAGCAGGGCCAGGGTCCGGGTGCGCTCGACGTGGCGGAGGAACTGGGTGCCCAGCCCCCGGCCCTCGTGCGCCCCCTCGATGATGCCGGGGATGTCGGCCATCACGAACGAGCGCCCCTCACCGAGCCCGACCACCCCGAGGTTGGGCTCGAGGGTGGTGAAGGGATAGGAGGCCACCCGGGGATGGGCCGCCGAGACGGCCGACAGCAGGGTGGACTTGCCGGCGTTGGGCCGCCCCACCAGGCCCACGTCGGCGATCAGCTTCAGCTCCAGCTCCACCCCTCGCTCCTCGCCCGCCCCGCCGGTCTCGCGCTCCCGCGGCGCCTGGCGGGTCGAGGTGGCGAAGGAGGCGTTGCCCCGGCCGCCCCGGCCCCCCTCGGCCACCACCAGCTCGTCGCCCTCCTCCAGCAGCTCGCCCAGCCGCTCGCCCGTGTCGGCGTCCCGCACCACCGTCCCCGGCGGGACCGGCAGGCGGCAGTCGTCGCCGTCGGCGCCCCGCTTCTTCCGGCCGCCCCCGTGTCCCCCCCGGTCCGCCCGGTACTCGTCCCGGTAGCGGAAGTCCAGGAGGGTGTCCAGGTTCGGGTCCGCCACCAGCACCACGTCGCCGCCGTGGCCGCCGTCGCCGCCGGCCGGCCCGCCCCTGGGCACGCCGGACTCCCGGCGGAAAGCCACGGCGCCGTCGCCGCCGTCGCCGGCGGCGATCCGGATGGTGGCGTGGTCGATGAACATCCTGATACCCCTTCGTCTATCTAGTTTCTATATACTTGGTTATATCATTCCATCTCATCCGATGCATCATATCCTCGGCGGACGCGCCGCCACCGCTCCCGGGCCCGGTCGGCCGCCGGGCCGGCG
This sequence comes from uncultured Gemmatimonadota bacterium, assembly GCA_964546375.1. Classification (GTDB taxonomy): domain Bacteria; phylum Gemmatimonadota; class Gemmatimonadetes; order Palauibacterales; family Palauibacteraceae; genus CAYVFM01. Next base: position 24,536 of record CAZJJO010000005.1, on the reverse strand, counting down.
GCCCGCTCCGTCCCGGCCTCCAGGGCCGCCTCCACCGCGGCCGGGCTCGCCCCGACGCGGAGCGCTCCCCGCAGGTGGGAGTGGAGCTGGGGCGGCCAGTCCGCGGCCGCCAGCACGGCCACCACGCACAGCTCCCGGACCCGGACCTCCAGGCCGGGCCGGGAGAGCACCCGGCCGTAGCCCTCCTCCACCATCCACCGGTCCAGGGCCGGATGGAGACGCCGCACCCGGCGCCGGAGCTTTCCGTAGGCCTCGTCGCCGTAGATCCGCCGGCAGAGCCGCTCTCCCCGCTCGCGCCGGTCGGCGCCGTCGGCGTCCCGGCCCTCGCCACCCTCCGCCTCCGCCTCCGCCCGCCCGGCCCCCGGTTCCAGCGCTCGCCAGCGGTCCAGCGCGGCGATCGTCGCCGGGTACCCCAGGAAGAGGTGCGCCTGCAGCAGCGCCTCCTCCACGGCCCCGGACGCCAGCCGGCCGGCCCGGACCTCCACGGCCGCCGCCCGCAGGGCCTCGTCCCGATCCTCCGGCCGGCCGCCGCCCAGGGCCGCCGACACCTCGACCAGCGCCCGCTCGTCGGACGGGAGGGGATCCCCGCTCACGGACCGCCCGGCACCGGGGCCCGCCCGGGCTCCATGCGGGCCCGGATCCGGCCGACCTCCTCCCCCGCGGTGCTCTCGACGGGGGGGCGCCGCAGCTCCGACAGGGCCCCGGCCTCGCCGCGGGAGAGCACGCCCGCCGCGGCCAGGGCCTCGATCGCCGCGGGGGCCGCGGCCCGACGGGCGCCGTCCACCACCTTGAGCGCCAGCCCCCAGCCCCGGTCGCGGCCGGCCACGCACAGGACGCCCTCGGCCCCGTCCTTCGCCACCAGCCGTCCCCCGGTGGCCTCCATGATCCGGGTCGCGGTCCGCCCGTCTCCCGCCACAAGCTCCGGGTGCCCCGTCATCGCATCGACAACACGGGCGGCGCCGCCCCGGGCCCGGACCAGCCGCACGTAGGCCCGCGCCATCTGGCGGAGGGAGAGCCGGGGGGTCGGAACGCCGCAGCCGTCGGTCCCCCACGCCAGCCCCTCCGGGTCCACGTCCAGCCACCCTGTCAGGCCGTCCCGGATCCGGCGCTGGACGGGATGATCGGGCCGGAAGTATCCGTCGGTGGGCCATCCCCGGTGGCGGGCCAGGGCCAGCATCCCGGCGTGCTTGCCCGAGCAGTTGTTGTGCAGGTCCGTGAACGAGGCCCCGCTCCGGAGCACCGCCCTCGCCGCCTGGTCCGAGAAGGGGCGGTGCGCGCCGCAGGCGAGCCGGTCCTCGCGGAGGCCCGCGGCCGCCAGGATCCGCCGGACCCCGTCCACGTGGCGGGGCGTGCCCGCGTGCGACGCACAGCAGAGGGCCAGCGCGTCCGGGCCCAGGTCGAGCGCGCCCAGGACGCCGTCCTCGGCGACCGGGAGGGCCTGGAACGGCTTCATCGACGAGCGCCAGTGGGCCAGCGTGGCCGGCTCGCCCCAGCGGACCTCCTCGCCCGCCTCCAGCCCCACCAGCACCGCGTGCACGCGGTGCCGGGACTCGAGCTCTCCCCCGCGGGTGACCCGGACTTCTCCCGGACCTCTCACGAGCCCTCCTCGTCCCTTCCCTCGTCCTCGATCGCCGACTCCGACGCCCTCCCGGCCGGCTCCGCCGCCCGGCGCCGGGCCCGCAGGGAGAGCCACACGCCGGCCAGCACCGCGGCGCCGCCGACGACCGTGCTGTCGCCCGGCACTTCCCCGCTCCCCAGCACCAGCATCGCCAGCAGGGTGGCCCCCAGCGGCTCCAGGAGGATCACGACGCTCACAACATAGGCCCGGACGTGCTCCAGGGCCCAGTTGAAGCTGGTGTGCCCCAGCAGCATCGGGCCCACGGCCAGCGCCGCCAGGTAGCCCCAGGTGGGCGGGTCCCAGCCCGACAGCGGCAGGCCGGCCGCGGCCGCCGAGGCGCCCGCGACCAGGGCGGCCACCGCGTAGACCGGGACCACGTAGCTCCAGACGCCGAGCCGGGACCGCAGACGCCGTCCCACCACGAAGTACAGGGCCGTCAGGAGGGCCCCGGCCACGGCCAGCAGGTCCCCGAGCAGCGGATCGGGCCCGCCCCGGAAGTCGCCCCAGCCCACCGCCACGGCGCCCGCCACGGCCACGGCGATGCCGACCCACTCCCGCCGGGCGGGCGGCTCCCGGAGCCAGAGCGCCGAGAGCAGGCCCACGAAGACCGGGTGGGAGGTCACCAGGACGGTGGAGCTGGCCACGCTGGTGAACTCGAGCGAGAGGAACCACACGGTCAGGTGGGCCCCGAGGAACGTCCCCGCCAGGCCGAGCCACGTCCAGTCGGAGGCGTCCAGCGACCGGAGCTGTCGCCACTCGCCGGAGATCCAGAGCGGCGGCAGCAGGAGGGCGACGGAGAAGACCAGCCGCCAGAAAGCCACCGAGGGCGCCGGGGCCGCCGCCAGCCGCACCAGGACGGCCGCCCACGAGATGCCGAAGAGCCCGAGCGCCAGCGCCGGCGCGGCCCGTCGGACGTCGTCGGGCGACGCCGGCTCTCCGGCCCCCTTCACCCGGTTTCGCCGTCCAGCCGGGCCAGCGCCCGGCCCGTGGCCGAGTCCGGGTCCGCGTCGCGGCGCAGCCGGGCCAGCTCGTCGGGCTCGTCCACGTCGTACCACGCCGGCAGGACGGCGAGATCGAGGCCCGCGGCCCGGGCCCGTGAACGGGTGACCGGGGCGACCTCCGGGGTGGACCACGGCACGTCCCGGAAGAGCCCGGCCGCCGCCGGCCAGGCCTCTCTCCGCAGGGCCAGCAGGTAGTAGCCGCCGTCGGGGGTCGGGCCCAGCGCCGCGTCGGCCTCCCCCAGCGCCGCGAACGCCGCGTCGATCCGCTCCGGCGGCAGGGTGGGATGGTCGGTCCCCAGGACCGCCGCGCTGCCGGCCCCCCGGCGGAAGATCGACGCGAACGCACGGCGCAGCCGCTCGCCCAGCCCCCGGCCCGCCTGCGCGCGGACGCTGAGGCCGGGATGCCGGTCGGCCAGCCCCTCGGCCGCCCCGACGGGTCCGGCCAGCCACAGCTCGACCTCCCCGGCCCCGGAGGCCCGGGCCAGGCGGACGGTGTCCTCCAGGAACGCCCGGTAGAGCCGGGCGGCGCCCTCCGTTCCGAGGGCCGGCGCCAGCCGCGTCTTCACGTCTCCGGGCCGCGGCACCTTGCCGAAGAGGAGGACCCGGCGGGGGCGAGGCGCCCCCGGGCTCACAGGACGGGGCCGGAGGCCTCGCCCAGCATCGCCCGCCGGGCCAGCGGCACCGGGGGACCGCCCAGCGAGAGGAGCCGGTCGTGGAAGTCCCTCCAGTCGCCGGAGGTCGACGGATCGTCGACCCAGTCCCGGCGGAGCCTCCTGATCATCAGCTTGCCCATCGTATAGTTGAGGTAGCCCGGATCGAACGTGCCGCGGGCCGCCTGCTGGCGGGCGCCGCCCGCGTCCTGGTGGGCGCGCTCCCGGAACAGGTCCTCGGCCTCCTCCACCGTCATCCGACCCGTGTGCAGGCCCAGGGACGCCAGGAAGCGGGCGTTGCGCTGGAGGGCGCTCACCAGCATGCCCACCTCCGCCTCCGGATGATCTTCGCCCAGGCCCGCCTCCCAGCAGAGCTGCTCCGAGTAATGGGCCCACCCCTCGGCGAAGCCGTAGCCCACGAAGTGCCGGCCCACGCGGAAGGGACAGCGATGGGCGTGCAGGAACTGCAGGAAGTGGCCGGGCCAGACCTCGTGCAGCGAGATGAAGAGCAGCTCGTGGCGGGAGGGGAGGTAGGCCTGCCTCTCCTCCTCCGACCACGTCTCGTCGGGAGGGGTGATGAAGTAGGTCGCCGGCATGTCCCCGTCGAAGACCCCGGGGATGTCGATCTGGGCCAGGTTCCAGCGCAGGTAGGGCGGGGACACGTCCACCCGGGGCGAGCCGCCGTCCGGGATGGTGACCAGCTCCCGCTCCCGTACGAACCGCTCCAGGCGATCGACCTGCCGCCGGGCCTCCTCCACCGGCGAGCCGCGGGGCTTCTGGGAGCGCATCCGGCGGATCCCCTCCTCCACGCCCCCCTCGCAGCCCATCCGGGCGCAGGCCTCCTCCAGGGCCGCCTCGTTCCGCTCGAGGTCCTCCCGGGCCACCTCCCACAGGCGGTCCAGCGGCACGTCGACCCGCTCGGTGGCCCAGAGCATCTCCTCCAGGAGCTCCTCCCCGAGGGCGTAGCCGTCCCCGGCGGGGGCCTGGTCCTCGAGCCACCCCACCAGCCCCTCCATCGCCGCCGCGGCGTCCTCCAGGGCCGCCTCGAACTCCCGGCGGAGCGACCGGTCCTCGACCCCGGCGAACGCGCCGTGCACGTCTCCGCGATAGTACTCGGCCAGCCCTCCGAAGGCGGTCCGTCCCAGCTCCAGGTAGGGACCGGGCAGGGGCGGGGTCAGGTTGTCGCGGATCTGGGCCGTCGCCTCCGGCACGGCACGGGCGTACCGTGTGAAGGCCCGCAGGCGCTCGGCGGGCGGCGCGTAGGGGCGGAGCACGTAGACCTGCGGGTTCAGGCCCGCGATGTAATGGACGGGGTTCCGGGCGGGCCAGCGGGCCTTCTCACGCCAGAACAGCTCCCGGTCGATCTCGGCGACCAGGTATCGGCGCTCGAACCGCTGCTGGTCGTCCAGCTCGTCGGAGGGGAAGGCCTCCGCCTCCCGGCGGGCCTCGCGCAGCCGCTCCCGCTCGGCCCTCAGCCCCGACCGGCTCCAGTCCGGGAGGCGCCCGTCGTGCTCGTGGAGCCCCTCGGCCACCGCCTCGTGGGGCCGGGCCTCGAGGTGCCGGTCGACGAAGCCGTCGACGAACGCGCCCCACCCGGCGGACACCAGGCGGCCGGGCTCAGTTGCGGGTCTCTACGACCAGGACGCCGTGCTGGCTGCCGGTGCCGTACCGGGATCCCGCCTGGCCGGGCCGCAGGATCTCGACCCTGTGGACCGCGTCGAGCTCGAGGTCGCGGAGGACGTCCGGGACCCCCTCCCGCATCCGGGTCCCGTCCAGCACGAGGAGCATGGGCTCGGGCGCGCCGCTCAGGAAGTCTCGGCCGGATCCGCGAGTGCCCAGGATCACGACCTCCTGGCCCGTGGTGGGCGACCGGGTGATCTCCAGGGAGGGATGGTCTTTCAGGACCTCGTAGAGGTTGTCCCGCTCGGACTCGGCCAGCTCCTCCTGGGTGAGCACCGAGCCCGACAGATCGCCTCCCCCGCCCGAGGCGCTGGCGCAGCCGGCCAGCACGAGCGCGGCGAGCGGGAGGATCGCGTACCTGCGCAGGATTTTCATGTCATCAGAGCCCGTGCGGATGGAGACGCTCGAGGACGCGAACGACGGCAAAGGTAGCACGGGCCGCGTAGGCCCCGCAACGGCTCGGCCCGTCGGAGCGGCCCGGCCCCGGGGGGCTCAGTCGCCCCCGGCCCCCTCCTCGCCGGCGGCGGGGGTCTCGGAGGCCTCCGACGTCCCGGACGCCAGCGCCAGCAGCTCCCGGGTGTCGCCCGCCCGCCGCAGGAGCGCGGTGGCCTCGGCCACCTGGCGGTCCGCCCGCTGGACCCGCTCGAGGCGCCCCTCCTCGCCGAAGGCGGCGCGGGCGATCTCCTGCCCCAGGAGCCAGTTCACGTAGCCGCGCGCGTCGCGGTAGAGCCCCCGGTCCACCTGGCCCTCGGCGGCGGCCTCGCGGAGCCGCTCGAGGAAAGCGCCCCGCATCTCCTCGGTGACCGCGAACCCGGGCTCGAGATCCGGGTGCTCCTTGCTCCACTCGACGGCGAACCGGAACGCCGCCTCCGAGAGCGCCACGCCCTGCTCGGAGAGCGTGGACCGGAGGAGCTGCTCGCGGCTGGTGAGGGTGTCGGGCATGACGATGACGTCGGGCGTGATGCCCCCGCCGCCGTAGACCGTCCGGCCGGACGCGGTGGTGAAGGTCTCCCGGCCGGCCGTGTCGACGCTCACCTCGATGGGCGAGCCGCCCATCGCCACGGCCTGCTCGGCGAGTCGGGTCTCGGCGTCATGCGACTTCTGGATGGAGCGTCCGCTCGGCGTGTACCAGCGGCCGGTGGTCAGCTTCAGGTAGTTGCCGGCCGGCAGCCGGAAGAGCGACTGGACCGAACCCTTGCCGAACGTCCCCGTCCCCACGATCAGGGCGCGGTCCTGGTCCTGCAGGGCCCCCGCCACGATCTCCGAGGCGCTGGCGCTGTAGCCGTTGACCAGCACCGCGAGCTCGAGCCCCTCGAACGTCTCCGGGTCCGGGGCGGTGTAGGTCTCGTTCTCGCTCTCCACCCGGGATCTCGTGCTGACCACCTCGGCGCCGCTGGGCAGGAAGAGGTCCGAGACGGCCACGCCCTGATCCAGCAGCCCGCCGGGGTTGCCGCGGAGGTCGAGCACCAGCGATCGGGCGCCCCGGTCGCGCAGCCCCTGGATGGCCTCCTCCAGCTCGCCGTCGGCGTTCTCGCTGAAGGGGTCGAGCTTCACGTATCCGACGCCCTCGTCCATCATGAAGGCCGTGACCGCCTCCACGTGGATCTCAGCGCGGGTGACCGTGAAGCGGAGCGGCTTGTCCGAGCCCACCCGGGCCACCGTGATCGTGACGTCGGACCCCTTCTCGCCGCGGAGGACGTTGACCGCCTTCGTGGTACTCCAGCCCTCGGCCGACTCGCCCTCCACCTGGACGATCCGGTCGCCCGTCTGGAGCCCCTTGCGCTCGGCCGGGGTGTTGGGGAGCACGCCCACGACGGTGATCCAGCCGTCCTGGGAGTCGATCCGGATGCCCAGGCCGCCGTAGTTGCCGGTGGTGTTGAGCCGGAGCTGCTCGACCTCCTGGGGGTCGAGGAAGCTGGAGTAGGGGTCGCCCAGCTCCCGGAGCATCCCGTCGATGGCCATCTGGTACAGATCGGAGGGCTCGAGCTCCTCCACGTACCGCTCGGCCACGATCTGGTGGACCCGCTCCAGGAGCTTCTGCTTGAAGTAGGGGCTGTCGGCGTCCCCGCCGCCGCCCTGCTGGAGCAGCCAGCCGCCGGTGGTCAGGGCGATGAGGGCCACGGCCAGGGCCGGGATCCAGGAGCGCTTCAACCTCATGCGTCCTCCGCGTCGAGGGTGGAGATCTCCGCCGGGGCGCCCCCGCCCCGTCGTCGGCTTCTAACAACCCGTCCGAACCCCGAATGTTTCCCGCCCTTCATCGGACGTCTCCGAGCAGATCGGGCCACCGCTCGGCCAGGACCGCCCGGACGCGCTCCTCGACCTCCTCGGGCGGGCCGGAGCCGTCCACCGCCACGGCGCCCTCCTCCCGGTCGACCAGCCGCCGGTAGGCCCGATCCACCGCCCGGTGGAAGGCGTCGCCCTCCCCCTCCATCCGGTCCGGCCGGCCCTCCTCCCGGCGGGAGCGGATCTCGTCGGGGTCCACCAGCAGGACCAGCGTCGCGTCGGGACGGAGCCCGCCCGTGGCGAAGCGGTTCAGCCGCCGGACGCGCTCCAGCCCGAGCCCCCGGGCGATCCCCTGGTAGGCGAAGGTCGAGAGCTCGTAGCGGTCGGCCAGGACCACCTCGCCCCGCTCCAGGGCCGGGCGGACGCTCCGGCGGACGAACTCGGCCCGGGCGGCCAGCATGAGGAGGAGCTCGGTCCGGGGGTCCAGCGCCAGCCCGGGATCGAGCACGACCTCGCGGACCCGCTCGCCCGCCTCGGTGCCGCCGGGCTCGCGGGCCAGGCGGTGCTCGACGCCGGCCGCCTCCAGCCGATCGGCCAGCCGGCGGGCCTGGGTGCTCTTCCCCGAGGCCTCGACGCCCTCGAAGACGAGGAAGAGGCCCGGCCGGCTACTGGTATCCTTCGTAATATTCGGTCCCCAGGTGGGTGATCTCCTCCTCCCCCGCCATCCAGCGCAGGGTGTTCTTCAGCTTCCAGTGCTGGATGAAGAGGTCGTGCTCCGGGTAGAGGTCCTCGGCCACCTGGGGGCTCTTGAAGTAGAACGACAGCCACTCCTGGATGCCCTGCATGTCCGCCCGGGTGGCCAGGTCCAGGAAGAGGGCCAGGTCGAGCACGATGGGCGCGGCCAGGATGGAGTCCTTGCAGAGGAAGTCGATCTTGATCTGCATCGGGTAGCCCATCCACCCGAAGATGTCGATGTTGTCCCAGCCCTCCTTGTCGTCGCCCCGGGGCGGGTAGTAGTTGATCCGCACCTTGTGGTAGTAGTCCTCGTACAGGTCCGGGTAGACGTCGGGCTGGAGGATGTAGTCCAGCACCCCGAGCTTGGACTCCTCCTTGGTCTTGAAGCTCTCCGGATCGTCCAGCACCAGCCCGTCCCGGTTCCCCAGGATGTTGGTGGAGAACCAGCCCTCGACGCCCAGCATCCGGGCCTTGAGCCCCGGCGCCAGGATGGTCTTCATCAGCGTCTGGCCGGTCTTGAAGTCCTTGCCGGCGATGGCCACGCCCTCCCGCTCGGCCAGCTCGGTCAGCGCCGGGGCGTCCACCGTCAGGTTCGGCGCCCCGTTGGCGAAAGGGACGCCCTCCTTCAGCGCGGCGTAGGCGTAGATCATCGACGGGGCGACGGCGTCGGAGTCCTCCCGCAGGGCCCGCTCGAAGGCCTCGAGCGACAGGTGCGCCTCGTCGGGCTTCATGTGGATCTCGGTCGAGGCGCACCAGATCATCACGAGGCGGTCGCAGCCGTTCTCCTCCTTGAAGCGCCGGATGTCCTCCCGGAGCTGGTCGGCCATCTCCATCTTGTCCGAGCCGGTCTTGACGTTGTCCCCGTCCAGCTTCTTGACGTAGCGCTTGTCGAAGACGGCCGGCATCGGCTCGATCTCCCGGAGGAAGTCCCCGAGCTCGCGCAGGTCGTCCGAGGTCAGCACCCCGGCCTCCCGGGCCGACTCCAGCGCGTCGTCGGGGATCGGGTCCCAGGCCCCGAAGACCAGGTCGTCCATCCCGGCGAGCGGCACCAGGTCCCTGATGAGGGGGGTCCGGTCCTCGGTGCGCTTGCCCAGCCGGATGGTGTTCATCTGCGTCAGCGAGCCCACCGGCCGCTTCAGCCCCCGGCGGACCGCCTCCACGCCGGCCACGAAGGTGGTCGAGACCGCGCCGAGTCCCACCAGCAGCACCCCGAGCCGACCGTCGGCCGACTCGATCTCCAGTCCTTCACCGTGATCGTTCGACGTTTCGCTCATCGCTCCGTCTTCTTCGTTAGGCAGGAACCGGCGCGGGGCGCCGGCCGAGTGGCTCGTCCGCTCGAACGCAACAATATGACGGGGCGCCCCCTCCGCCCGAAGGGCGCGCCCGCGATCCCGACGACCGCTCGAACCCCCCGGCGTCCCCTCAGCCCGGGGCCTCCGCGTCGGCCTCCTCCCCCCGGGTGTAGCGCCACACCCAGACGATGCGCTGCAGGGAGGTGAAGTTGGTCAGGGCCGCCAGCGCGATGATCACGCCCTTCAGCACCACGCCCTGGTTCATCTCGCCGAAGGCCAGCGCCGCCGTGCCGATCAGGATCACCCGCTCGGCCCGCTGCATGAGCCCGACCTCGCACGGGATGTCCAGCCCCTCCGCCCGGGCCCGGGTGTAGCTGATCATGATGGAGCCGGCCATGGCCAGCATGACCGCGTAGATCATGCCCACGTCGCCCAGCTCGAGCCGGTAGTCGTTGTAGAGGGAGAGCAGGCCCAGGTAGACGACGATCTCCGACAGCCGGTCGAGCGTCGAGTCGTAGAAGGCGCCGAACGCGGAGGCCCGGTCGGTCCGGCGGGCCACCGTCCCGTCCAGCAGGTCGAACAGGCCGCCGACGAGGATGAGGGCGCCGGCGGTGCGGACGTGGTGCTGATGGAAGAAGAAGCCCGAGGAGCAGGTGACCAGGAAGCCCGCCGTGCTGAGCGCGTTGGGCGGGACGCGCCAGCGGACCAGCGCCTCGACCGCGGGCTCCACCAGCGCCCGGAGCCCGCGCTCGATCAGCTGACGCAGGCGGGTCATGAAGGCATGACGATCTGGCTCTCGCTGCCCTTCTTCATGCCCTCGCCGATGGCCTTCTGGACCTTCTGCATCAGCTTGTCGAAGTTCGACTGCGCCGCGACGAGCGACTGGTAGCGGGGGCTGCCCTGCAGCTCCCCGCGGATCTCCTCCAGCTCGTCCTGGACCTCCTCGGGCGGGTCCTCTCCCCGCTCGAGGTGCTCCACCGCCTCCTCCTGGAGCTCCTTGAAGCGGTTGATGAGCTCGGTGGCGTCCCGGTCGTCGGCGATGTCCTGGTTGGCCGCCTGGAGGTACTCGTACTCCGAGGTCTGACCGATCATGCGGCCCAGCTGTCGGGCCTTCTCCATGATGCGGTCCCGGCGGTCGGGACGGTCGTCCTGCTGCTCGGGCTGATCGACCATCGTCTCCGGTGGGTGTGGGGTTCGCGCCTCCTGCTGCGAGCGTCGGATAATACAGCGGATGCAGGAATCGCGCGAACGGGCGGGGGCCCGCCCGGGAGGGTCGATCCGGGGACCGGCGGGCGGCCTCCGGCGGGGGAACCGCCCGGTCGCCGGCTAGAAGCCGATCACCACCCGACGGAGCCAGAAGAGCACGCGGGCGGCGGCGATGCCGACGACGATGGGCACGCCCACCCGGAGGGACTCGAGGGGGAGGGCCAGCCAGGTGAGCGGCTCGTCCGACATCGGCGTCACCACCAGCAGGCCGGTCTCGGTCAGCAGCGTCCGGCCGAAGAGGACCGGGATGAGGGGGACGAGCACGCCCACCCAGAGGGCGAGGCCGGCCCGCCACGGATCGTCGGACCGGAGCAGGCCCACCACGAGCGCCAGCCCGCCGAGCACCGTCTGGGTCACCCGCAGGCTGCCCGGCGTGCTCCCGAACCAGGGCTCGACCAGCCCTTCCCGGGCGGCCGCCTCCAGCCCGCTCCAGGGCTGGGGCGCGTAGAGGCCCTCCCAGGCCGTGGTGAAGTGCAGGTGCAGGAGCAGGAAGGTCAGCGCCCCCAGCACGACCAGCACCACCCAGGGGGGGAATCCGTAGCTCTTCAACCGTCCTCCTCCGGCCGTTCGGCCCGCACGAATCGATCCCGTCCCGCCAGGTCGCGGCCGATCTCGACCGCCGACCACCGCCCGGCCTCCTCCAGCAGCTCCTCCACGGCCTCCCCCTGCCCGGATCCGATCTCCAGGAAGAGCGCCCCGCCCGGCCGCAGGTAGGCGTGGGCCCGGCCCACGATCTCGCGGATCACCTCCAGCCCGTCCGGGCCGCCGGCCAGCGCCTCCCTCGGCTCGTGCTCCGCGATCTCGGCCGGCAGCTCCTCCATCTCCTCGTCGGTGACATAGGGGGGGTTGGAGACGATGGCCTCGAAGCGCTCCTCCCGCCCCACCGCCGACCAGAGCGGGCGCGAGGCCAGCCGGAGCTCCACCTCCTCCTCCGACAGGCCGGCCCCGGACCGGTTGGCGGCGGCCTGCATGAGGGCGTCCGCGGAGACGTCCAGCCCCACCACGTGCTCGGCGACGTCCTCCACCACCAGCGACAGCGCGATGGCGCCGGAGCCGGTCCCCACGTCCAGGACGGTCCCCAGGAGCGGTTCGTCACGATCCCGTCGGCCGACCGTCCGCACGCCCCGTCCCTCCGTCCCCGCTCGCCCCCGGGCCCAGCGCGCCACGCGGTCCACCAGCTGCTCGGTCTCGGGCCGGGGGAGGAAGGCCCGCTCGTCGGCCAGCAGCACCAGCTCCCGGAAGGCCACCGTGCCCTCGATGTGCTGCAGCGGCTCGCCGGCCAGGCGCCGACGCACCGCCCGGGCGAGCCGGCCCGCCTCCTCCGGCGTCAGCCGCCGGTCCCCGGTGCGGATCAGCTCGGCGCGCTCGGCACCGGTCACGTGGGCCACCAACCGCTCGGCCTCCAGGCGCGGACGGTCGACGCCGACCTCCTCGCCGGCCGCCTCCAGCTCGCGGGCCACGCCCGAGACCGCCTCGTCCCGCGTGGGCCCCGGCGGTCGGTCGGTGCCGGCGGGCGCGCTCATCCCACCGCGGCCTCGAGCTTCTCCTCGAGGCCGGCGATCCGGAGGGCCTCGATCAGCTCGTCCAGCTCGCCGTCCAGGATCGCGTCGAGGTCGTGGGTCGTGTAGTCGATCCGGTGGTCGGTGACGCGGCTCTGCGGGAAGTTGTAGGTCCGGATCTTGGCCGACCGGTCGCCGGTGCCCACCTGGGCCCGCCGGGCCTCGGCCCGCTTCGCCTCCCGCTCGGCGATCCGCCGGTCCAGCAGCCGGCTGCGAAGGACCTTCATCGCCTTCTTCCGGTTCTTGTGCTGGGACTTCTCGTCCTGGCAGCTCACCACCAGGCCCGTGGGCTCGTGGGTGATCCGGACCGCCGAGTCGGTCGTGTTCACCGACTGTCCCCCGGGCCCCGAGGCCCGGAAGACGTCGATCGTCAGGTCGCCCGGGTCCAGGTCGACGTCCACCTCCCGGGCCTCGGGCAGCACGGCCACCGTGGCGGCCGACGTGTGGATGCGGCCGCCGGACTCGGTCTCGGGGACCCGCTGGACGCGGTGGACGCCCGACTCGTAGCGGAGGCGGCCGTAGGCGTCGTTCCCCCGGACCACGACGATGGCCTCCTTGAAGCCCCCGGCGGTCCCCTCGCTGAAGGAGACGCCCTCGACCTTCCACCCGCGGTTCGAGGCGTAGCGGGTGTACATCCGGTAGAGGTCGCCGGCGAAGAGGGCGGCCTCGTCGCCGCCGGTCCCCGCCCGGATCTCCAGCACCGCCGGCCGGTCGTCCATCGGGTCCGTCGGCACCAGCAGCCAGCGCAGCCGCTCCTCCAGGGCGTCCCGCCGCTCCCGGAGCCGGTCGGCCTCCTCGGCGGCCATCTCGGCCATCTCGTCGTCGCCGTCCTCCCGGAGCTCCTCGGCCTGACCGAGCTGGTCCAGGACGCGCAGGTACTCGCGGCTCGCCTCGGCCGGCTCCTCCAGGTCCGAGTGCTCCTGGGCGACCTCCCGCAGGAGGTCCGGTTCGTCGAGCACGTCGGGATCGGCCATGCGCTCGGCCAGCTCCTGCTTCCGCTGGATCACGTCGCGGGCCCGCTGGACGAGCAGCTCGCGGCGATCGGTCATGGTCGGGGAGGGGCGGAGTCGGGGGAAGGGGGGATACACGACGCCGGGCCGCTGTGGAGCGGCCCGGCGGTGCGAGGCGCGGCGGGGACGTCCCGTGGGATCACTCGCCCGGGCCGCCGGCCTCCCGCTCCGCCCCGGCGGTCGGCTCGCCGGCGGCCTCCTCGCCGCCCTCGGCCTCGCCCTCCTCGCCCTCGGCGGTCTCCAGCTCGGGCTCGGGGGGCTGCTCGTCGTCCAGGTCCTCGGGCATATCCATCTTCTCCGAGGCCTCCGCCCGCTCCTCGGCCTCGGCCTTGAGCTCCTCGGCCTCCTCCTCTCGCCCGTACTTGGAGAGGAACCGCTCCACGCGGCCCGCCGTGTCCACCAGCTTCTGCTGGCCGGTGAAGAACGGGTGGCAGTGGGAGCAGATCTCCACGTGCAGCTCCTCGGTGGTGGCCCGGGTCTCGGTGACCCGGCCGCACGCGCAGACGATGCGGGCGTCCTGGTACTCGGGATGGATGTCGGTCTTCATGGCTGTCGGCGTCGGGTGCTGGGGGGGCGGCTCGGGCGTCGGTCGTTCCCTACACCGGCCCGGCCGGGGGGTTCGCCGGGCCGGACGCGGTCGGCCTCACAGGATACACCGGCCCGCGCGGCCGCGGCAACCTGCTCAGTAGGTCCCGCCGAGGAAGACCGCGTTCAGGAAGAGCCGGCTGGAGCCGTACCAGAAGGCGCGGAAGTTCGGGTCGTCCAGGATCGCCACGACCTCTCCGGCGCCCATCTCGCCCGCCACCACCGCCGCCGTGCCGGCGGCCTGCTCCCGACGGAGGTCCGAGAGGTAGCCGCTCCAGAGCGGGTCCTCCTCCGGGTAGACGCCCACGTCCCGGCCCGGCCGGCCGGTGGGCTCGTAGAAGGCCTCGTGGGTCCGGAAGACGGGCAGCACCTCGGGGAGGCCGAAAGCCAGCGGGTGGGTGACGTCCAGCCGCGCCCGGAGGATGCTGCCGCCGATGTTGTGGGCGCCGTAGGCCCGACCCAGCTCACCGTACGGGACCCCGGCGGTCGCCGAGTCCACCGGCGCGGACCGGGCCTCGAGCTCCAGGAAGCCGTTCTCGGCGGCCCATTCCACGGCGTCGGCCAGGGCGATCAGCCGCCCCCCGTCCCGGACCCAGCTCTGCAGGGGCTCGACGGCCGCCTCGCCGTAGGAGCCCCCCGCCGCCACGATCACGTCGTAGCGGGCCAGGTCCATCCCGCCGATCCGGTCCAGGTCCAGCAGGCTCATCGGCACGCCGAAGCGCTCGCCCAGCAGGTGCCAGGCCTGGCCGGCGTCGTAGGCCCCGGCGCCCTGGCCGTAGGAGCGACCCGGGGCACCCCCCACGATCAGCCCGATCCTCGGCGGCCGCAGCGGCTCGCTCCCGGGACTGCCCAGGTCCGGCCCCTCCGGCGTGAGACCGGTGCCGGTGGCGTACAGCGTCACCCTGTCGCGCTCGACCGCGCGCCGCGCGGCCCGGTGGACCGCGGCGGCGTCCACTCCGGGCTGGCCCACGGGCACGAGGATCGTGCCCCGACCGAAGCTGCGGCGCTCGCCGTCCACCACCGCCGTGAACGACTCGTCCATCACGCGCGGGAGGACCCCGGCCTCCTGGAAGCGGTGCAGCGCCCGGGGCGCGTAGTACCGGTTCCAGGGCAGCAGGTAGGCGTAGCCCGCCTCACCGCCCACGATCCGGGCCGGCGCCGGCTCGAGCTCGATCCCCTCCACCGGCTCGCCCAGCAGATCCGTCGGGTCGCGCGTCAGCGCGGCGTGGTCCACGTCGAAGGCCAGCGGCAGGGTCCAGGTGGAGACGTCGTAGAAGATCGAGTCGGGAAAGGAGGTCCGCTTCTCCAGGAAGGCCCTCACCAGCCGGGCCTGGGGCTGGTCGACGGGCACCACCCACCCCTCCCCGGCCCGGAAGCGCTCGCCCCCGGCCTCCACGTCCCGGGCCAGCCGGTGGACGCTGACCCTGTGCCTCCGCAGGACCTCCAGCATCTCCCGTGCCCGGGTCGGCGCCCGCCGCTCGCCGATCACCCACGCCTTCACCTCCGAGCGCCCGGCCACCTCGGACGCCCCGGCGTAGTAGTCGCGCTGGTAGCCCAGCAGGTCGGTCCGCATCTCCCGGGCGGCCCGGAGCGTGGAGAGCGAGGTGGCCACCTGGTTGCGCACCGTGGTCGCGTAGTCCAGCACGCCGTTCTCGGTCTCGGTCTTCAGGGCCCGGGAGGAAGCCTGCTCGAAGAGGATGCCCACCGATCCGTTCAGGTCGGGGTAGGTCGAGCCCTTGCCGTAGTAGAAGTCGTCGTAGGTCTCCCGGGTGTAGTAGAGCTCGTCCACCCGGTCGAGGGCCGCCGCGTGGCGCTCGGCGATCCGGGCCGTCAGCTCCTGGTTGCGCTCGGTGGTGTGCGGGTTGGTGCGGCTCGGGACCCCGGGCTGGAAGAAGTAGGTCGCGTCGCTCCCCATCTCGTGGTAGTCGGTCAGGAGCTGGGGGCGCCAGCGATGGAAGACCTCCAGCCGTCCCCGGCTCTCGGGGAGCTGGGCCGGGAGCCAGTCGCGGTTGAGGTCGAACCAGTAGTGGTTGGTCCGACCGCCCGGCCAGGGCTGGACGTGCTCGCGGTCCTGGGGGTCGGCCACCGGCGCCGCGCTCCGGTTCCGGTTGACCCAGTCCACGAAGCGGTCCCGGCCGTCGGGGTTGAACATCGGGTCGACGATCACGACCTCGTTCGCCAGCACCGAGTCCACCGCCGGCCCCCGCCCGGCCGCCAGGTGGTAGAGGAGGACCATGGCGGCCTCGGAGCCGCTGGCCTCGTCGCCGTGGACGCTGTAGCCCATGTACGCCACCACGGGCATGCCCGCCAGCTCGTCGTCGGAGACCGAGCCGGGCGCCTCGGAGAGCCGCCGGTTCGCGCGGCGGATCGGCCCGAGCCGGTCCTGGTTCTCCTCCGAGGTCACCACCGCGTGCAGGAGGGGACGGTTCTCGTAGGAGCGGGCGTGGACCCGGAGCCGGACCCGGTCGCTCGCCTCGGCCACCGCCCGGAAGTAGTCGGCGATCCGGGCGCTCTCGGTGTGGCGCGTGCCGACCTCGTGGCCGATGACCTCCCCGGGCCGGGGGATCTCCGGATCGTAGCTCTCGACCCCCTCCACGGGGAGGTCGGCCGCCATCGGGAGCTGCTGCGCCGCGGCGGGGGCGGGAGCGGTCCCCGCCGCCAGGGCCGCGGCCGCGGCGAGGGCGAGGCAGGCACGGAACGGACGTCGGCGGAGGGCGGAGGGGACGACTCGCATCTTCGTCTCCGGAGCTGATGGACCGTCGCGGCGCGCGGCGGGATAAGGTAGACGGCGGGACCGACGCCGCCAACCCGCCGGGGGAGCGCCCCGGCCCGCCCCGGTCCCGCCCGCCCGAACCGAGGACGGAGGTCGATCCGTGCGAGCCCGAGCCCTCCTGCTGGCGCTCGTCGCCGCCGCCGTCGGCTGCGCGTCGGTGGGGGACCTGCGGAGCCTCCGGGGAGAGGGCGTCACGCGCTACTACCGGGCGCCCTTCGAGGCCGTCTGGCGGGCCGTCCACGACGCGGTGGACGCGAACGGCCTCCGGCTCGACGCCGAGGACCGGTCCGAGGGCTACCTGGTGGCCACCCGCCCGCCCGACCGGCCGGACATGGCCCCCGACGAGTCGATGGCCGTGAGCGCGGACCAGGGCGAGCGGATCGGCGTCTTCGTGGACAGCGCCGGGCCGGGCGTGTGGGCCGTGGAGGTGGTGAACCGGAAGCGGTTCGCGCTGGACCCCGCGGCCACCGACTGGACCGAGGACGTCTTCTGGGTGGTCGAGAAGCGGCTGGGCGAGGACGCCCGGCTGCACGGGCCGATCCCCTCCTCCGCCGACTCGGCTCCCGAGG
Organism: uncultured Gemmatimonadota bacterium; assembly: GCA_964546375.1. GTDB lineage: Bacteria > Gemmatimonadota > Gemmatimonadetes > Palauibacterales > Palauibacteraceae > CAYVFM01. The sequence goes on along the minus strand of CAZJJO010000005.1, from coordinate 7,575 downwards.
CGGCCCCGGACACCGCCGGAGGCTGACGCGAGCCCCGGGCCGGCCGCGAGGGCGCCCGCGTCGCAGCGATCGCGGCGGCCCCGGAGAAGGTCAGTCCAGGCCCGGCACGACCCCCGCCTCCAGCGCCTCCACGTCCAGGGTGACCTCCACCCTCCGGCCCACCACGACCCCGCCGCCGTCGAGGCGGCTCTGCCAGTCCACGCCGAAGTCCCGACGGTCGATGCAGGCGCGGGCCGTGAACCCCAGGCGACGGATCGGACCGAGGTCCTCGCCCTCCTCCCAGTAGGGCGTCTCCCGACACCCGAGGAAGCGGGCCTCCAGCGGCACCTCCCGGGTCACGCCGCACAGGGTCAGGTCTCCGAGGACCCGGAACTCGTGGCAACCCAGCGTCTCCACCCGCTCGCTCCGATAGGTGATCTCGGGATGCGACGCCACGTCGAGGAAGTCGTCGCTCCTGAGATGCTCGTCGCGGGCCGCGTCTCCGCTCCAGAGCTTCGACGCGTCGATCCTGGCCTCGACGGCGCCGCCGGCCGGCCGCTCCGGATCGAAGGCCAGGCGGCCGTGGACGCCCGGGAACTCTCCCCGGACCCGGGTGACCATCATGTGCGGCACGGAGAAGGCGGCGGAGGTGTGGCCGGGCTCGAAGATCCATCGCTGCATGGTCGTCCCCTTCCGTCGACGGTGGGCCGCGTCCGGGGCCGGCGGGAGCGCTCCGACGCCCGGGGACCCGCTGCGGGAGCGGCGCGGCGGCGCCCGCAACGTAGCGGTCGAAGCGGCCCCGGACACCCGGCGCCTCGCCGACGCCCGCCGGGCCTTGCCGAACAAACACCGAAGACATAGCCTGGAGACAGGCGCGAGACGCACGGCTCCCAGCGAACGGACCAGCCCCATGCGGCCCCTTCCCGTCCACGGCCGGGGCGCCGGCGGCAACCCGGCGAACCGCTTCCAGCCCCTGGAGGTCGAGGGCTTCGACGCCGTCCAGGCCGGGGAGGACGGCCCGGAGACGCGCTACCTGCGCGACCGCTCGCGGTCGGTGATCACGACCAACGACAGCCCCGACGTCGGCTTCCGCGCGAGCCTGAACCCGTACAGGGGCTGCGAGCACGGGTGCGTCTACTGTATATCGGGCGATGCGCGCGTCCTGATGGGGTCCGGTCGGATCCGGAGGCTGCGCGATCTCTCACCCGGGGACGTGGTCTACGGGACCGAGCGTCGGGGACACTATCGACGCTACGTACGCACCCCCGTGCTGGACCATTGGCGCGTCCACCGCCCGGCCGTCCGGGTCGAGCTCGCCGACGGCACCACGTTCGTCGCGGGCCGGAACCATCGCTTCCTGACGCTCCGGGGCTGGAAGTTCGTCACCGGCGCGTGCCAGGGCCGGAACCGGCGGCCCCACCTGACGACGAACGACCGGCTCCTGGGCACGGGCGGCTTCGCCGATCCGCCGGCCGAGACAACCGGCTACCGGCGGGGCTATCTCTGCGGCGTGGTCCGGGGGGACGGACATCTGGCCTCGTACCGCTACGAACGGGAAGGTCGGGCCCACGGGAACCTGCACCAGTTCCGGCTCGCCCTCGCCGACCGGGCGGCCCTCCTCCGATCCGAGCGCTACCTGCGCGGGGTCGGCGTCCCCACCCGGTTCTTCCGGTTTCAGGAGGCCGCGGGCGGCCGGAGGGCCCTGGACGCGATCCGCACGAGTGCCCGGGATCGGGTCGACCGGGTCCGCGAGCTCGTGGCATGGCCGCGGGAGCCCGACGACGGATGGTGGAAAGGCTTCCTGGCCGGGGTCTTCGACGCCGAGGGGAGCCACGGCGACGGCGTGCTCCGCTTCTCCAACACCGACCCCGAGCTGCTGGCCCGGATCCGGCGCGGGCTGGAGCGGATGGACTTCGACGCGGTGCTGGAGGACGGCGTCCCCCTGGGCCGGGCGTCCACGGTTCGGGTCCGGGGGGGACTCCGGGAGCACCTCCGGTTCTTCCACTCCGTCGACCCGGCCATCGTCAGGAAGCGGGACGTCGAGGGCCGGGCCCTGAAGAGCGGCGCCGACCTGCGCGTGACCGCCGTGGAGCCGCTGGGCGTGAGCGTCCCGCTGTACGACGTCACCACCGGCACCGGCGACTTCATCGCCGAGGGCGTCGTGAGCCACAATTGCTACGCCCGGCCCACCCACGAGTACCTGGGCTTCTCGGCCGGGCTGGACTTCGAGTCCCGCATCGTGGTCAAGACCGACGCCCCGGACCTGCTGCGCCGCGAGCTGGCCGACCCGGACCGGGAGCCGACGCCGCTGGCCCTGAGCGGCGTCACCGACCCCTACCAGCCGGCCGAGCGGGAGCTGGAGCTGACCCGCCGCTGCCTCGAGGTGCTGGCCGAGGCGCGTCACCCGGTGGGCGTGGTCACCAAGAGCCGGCTGGTGGCCCGGGACCGCGACCTGCTGGCCGAGCTGGCCGGGCACGACGCCGCGCGGGTGACCGTCTCGATCACCACGCTGGACGAGGAGCTGCGCCGGCTGATGGAGCCCCGGGCGCCCACCCCGCGGCGGCGGCTCGACGCGGTCCGGAAGCTGTCGGAGGCGGGCGTCCCCGTCGGCGTCAACGTGGCGCCCGTGATCCCGGGCCTCACCGACCACGAGGTGCCGGCCATCCTGGAAGCGGCCGCCGGCGCCGGCGCCGGGCACGCCTCCTGGGTGCCCCTGCGGCTCCCGCACGGGGTGGAGGAGCTGTTCGTGGACTGGCTCGAGAAGCACCGCCCCGAGCGCAAGGAGAAGGTCCTGGGTCGGATCCGCGAGATCCGGGGCGGTCGGCTGAACGATCCGCGGTTCGGCTCCCGGATGCGGGGGGAGGGGCCGATGGCCGAGGGGCTGGCCGACCTCTTCGACCTCGCCCGCCGCCGTCACGGCCTCGACGGCGGCCCGCCGGAGCTCTCGACCGCCGCCTTCCGGCCCCCGGCGGTGGACGGCGAGCAGACGGAGCTGTTCGGGGCCGGCTGACGGGGTCCGCCTCGTCCCCGCGGGCCGGATCAGCCGCCGGCCGGCAGCTCCTCCAGGCGGTCGTAGGCCGCCGGACGGAGCGCGCCGTCGGCGTCGGTCCAGCCGTCCGCGTCCCCGGCCTCCCCGAAGAGCCGCTCCAGGGCCCGGCCGGTGGCGAGCTTGGAAGGCTCCCAACGCCGGAGGTCATCCGGGAAGCGGCCCAGCAGGGCCTCCACGGCCCCGGACGCCAGCTCCCCCTCCGGCGGCGCCTCCACTTCCACCTCGCGGTGGACGGCCGGCCGCCCGGCCGGCCGGAACCGCACCTCGTCCACCGCCAGCTCCCCGGCCGCCGCGCCGTCGCCGGCCCCGCCGTCGGGACCCGTCAGCCGGCGGCGCCGACGGACCGTGCACCGGTCCTGGACCACCCGCCAGCCGAGGCCGCCCAGCGCGTCCGCCGGCGTCCCCGGGCCCGCCGGAGTGGGCAGCCAGTCGGACGGGAGGCCGGCGGTCGCCAGGGCCGACCGGACCCGGGCCAGCGTCTCCTCCCCCCACGGCCCCTCGACCTCCAGCCGATCCGTCCCGCCGCCCTCGAGCCGCCGCTCGTCGCCCTTGAGCCCCAGCAGGCGGGTCCCGTCGTCCCGCGTCCGGACCCGGAGGGCCAGCCCGGCCGCCGCCAGCTCGCCGCCGGGACGGTCCACGTAGACGTCGCGCAGCTCCCGGGCCGGGAGCGGCTCCAGCCGGCGTCCGTCCAGCTCCCGGAGGGCGGCGATCCGGTCGGCCACCGCCCCCGGACGGTCGGAGACCACCGCCAGCGAGGCCTCCCGCTCCCGGGCCGGGCTCAACGATCCGTCCCCGGCGCGCTCTCCTCCATCCGCTCGAGGAACTGCCGGTCGCGGCGGCTGAGGGCGTCCGCGCCCTCCTCCTCCAGCTTCCGCTGCAGCCGCTCCAGGTGCTCCCGGTTGACCTCGTGGAGGTCCTCGGGCTCCAGCTCCAGCCAGCGGCGGACCCGGGCCGAGCCGGGCGAGGAGCGGGTCGCCCGCTCCTCCACGATCCGCCGGATCGGCCCCCGGCGGCCGCGGCGGCGGTCCCGGGCCCAGAGGTAGACCCATCCGCCCACGAAGCCGCCCAGGTGGGCGAAGTGGGCGATCCCCCCCTGCGCGCCGGTGAAGCCGCCGAACAGGGCCATGGCCACCAGGCCCGCCACCATCCACCGGGCCTCGACGGGCAGGACCCCCCAGATGAAGATGCGCTCCCGGGGCCAGTAGCGGGCGAACCCCAGCAGGACGCCGAAGACCGCTCCCGACGCGCCGACGATCGGACGAGCCGGAGCGGTCAGGCCGACGAAGATGAAGGCCCAGGAGAGCACCGCCCCGGCCAGGCCGGCCGTCACGTAGAGGCCCAGGAAGGCGCGCCCGCCGAGGCGGGCCTCCAGCCGGGGGCCGAAGAAGAAGAGGACGAGCATGTTGAAGCCCACGTGCCAGATGTCGGCGTGGACGAACATGTAGGTGAGGGCGGTCCACGGCCGCTGGACCATCAGCCCGGGCACCAGCGCCATCTCCCGCGCCAGCCGCGGGTCGACCCACTGGTGGGCCACGAAGAGGACAACGGTGACGGCCAGCAGGCGTCGGGTCCACGGGGTCATGGCCGAACAGGTTAGCTCGCGCCCCGCCGCCTGGAAACCGGTTGCCGCGCCCCGGCCGCGCCGGACAACCTGTCGACGGCCATGATCCACGCCGTCTCGCCGCCCGACCCGGCCGCGGTCCTCGACCCGCTGGAGGGGGCCGCCCGATGGCTGGTCGCCGGCTGGGGACGGGCCGGGGGCGACGCCGGACGCTTCGTGCTGGGCCGGTGGCTCTTCCTCCGGCTCCTGGGGCTGGTCTGGCTCGTCGCCTTCCTGTCGCTGTGGCGCCAGGTCGAGGGCCTGGTGGGCGAGGAGGGGATCCTTCCCGCCCGGGATCACCTGGAACGGGTCCGGGAGGCCGGCGGGGCCGATCCGCTGCGGGTCCCCACCCTCTTCTGGCTGGGCGCCGGCGACCGGGCCCTGCACCTGGCCTGCGGGGCGGGCGTCGTCCTGGCGGGCCTGCTGACGGTGAACGTGGCGCCCGTCCTCTGCCTGGCGGGGCTGTGGATCCTCTACCTCTCCTTCGCCGCCGTCGGGCAGGTCTTCCTCTCCTACCAGTGGGACGTCCTCCTCCTGGAGGCCAGCTTCCTCGCCCTGGTGCTGGCCCCCTGGTCGCTCCTGCCCGGCGCCGGCGCCCCCACGGTGGCCGGCCTGCCCGTCGGGCCCGCCCCGACGGCGACCCCGGCCGTCGCGCTGGTGCTCGCCTGGTGGCTGGTGTTCCGGCTCCACTTCCAGTCCGGGGCGGGCAAGCTCACCAGCGGCGATGCGGCCTGGCGCGACCTGACCGCCCTCCGCTACCACTGGTGGACCCAGCCGCTGCCCACCTGGACGGCGTGGTGGATGGACGAGCTGCCCGGGCCCGTCCACCGGGCCGGGACGGCGGCCACCCACCTGATCGAGGTGGTCCTCCCCCTCCTGATCTTCGCCCCGCGGGAGGCCCGCCTGGCCGCCTGCGTCGCCATGGTCGCCCTGCAGGTCGCCATCCTGGCCACGGGCAACTACAACTTCTTCAACGTGCTGACCGTCGCCCTCTGCCTGCTGCTGGTGGACGACGCCGCCTGGGCCGCGCTGCTGCCGGGCGGCGTGGAGGCGCTGGCGACCGCCGCGGACCTCGCCCCGGGGGCGTCGCCGCTCCGGACCGGGGCGGCCGCCCTGCTGGCCCTGCCGGCGCTGGCGCTGGGCGGGCTCCACGTCCGCCGGACGCTCGCGCCGGACCGTCCGCTGCCGGAGGCGGCCGAGGAGCTGCTGCGGTGGATCGGACCCTTCCGGACCTTCAACAGCTACGGGCTGTTCCGGGTGATGACGAAGGAGCGGCCCGAGATCGTCGTCCAGGGCAGCCGGGACGGGGAGAGCTGGGAGGACTACGGGTTCGCCTGGAAGCCGGACGACCCCCGGCGCCGGCCCCGGTTCTGCGCGCCCCACCAGCCGCGGCTCGACTGGCAGATGTGGTTCGCCGCGCTGCGGGGCTTCCGTCGGGCGCCCTGGTTCCGGGCGTTCCTGGCGCGCCTGCTCGAGGGATCGGAGCCGGTGACCGGCCTGCTGGCCCGGAACCCGTTCCCGGACGAGCCGCCGCGCTACGTCCGGGCCCTCCTCTACCGGTACCGCTTCACCGACCGGGAGGAGCGCCGGCGCACCGGCCGGTGGTGGAAGCGCGAGCGGACGGGCCTGTACGCCCCGGTCATGCGCCGGGAGGCGGACCCGGGGCGCTGAGACCGGGGCCCTGAGCCCCCCGGGACGGCCGCCTCAGGAGGCGCGCCGTCGGCCCTCCCCGTCGAGCCAGCCGATCTGGTGGAGCATCTCGGTGAAGTCCGGGGCGGACTCCCCCCCGTCCTCGTCGGCGTCCTCGGCGGCGGCCGCGCCGTCCTCGTCGCCCGGCCCGGCCCCGTCGGGATCCGCCCGCCGCCCGTCGACGCCCTCCTCCGTCCCGCCGGCCGGCTCGGGCCGCTTCCAGGGCGCCGGCGGCGAGGAGCGTTCCGACCGCTCCCGGTCGCCGGTCGGGCGCCCCGCGGGTTCGGGGGCGCCCTCGTCGGCTCCGGAGCCGGGCTCGGCCGGAGCACCCCCCTGACCCTCCAGCCATCCGATGTGCTCGAGCAGTCCGGTGAAGTCCGGGCCAGGGCCGGCCGCCGGCTCCACCGGCGGGGCCGTGTCCGGTCCCGGTCGGGGCCGGGTCATCGGCAGACCCGGGTCGACCGGCTCCGGCTCCGCCGACCTCTCCTCCGCCTCGTCCGGGGGGACGTTCCGCTCTTCGCGGTCGTCCGGCGACGGACCTCCCCCGGAGCGCCGGCGGTCGCCCGGTGGGATCTCTTCCTCCGCGCCCCCGCCCTCTCGTCCGGAACCGGTCCGGGCCGGCCGACCCGCCGGTCGCGCGTCCGGCCCGGTCGTCGCGCCGTCGCCCGGCCCGGCCCCGTCGCCGGGCGTGGCCGTCTCGACCAGGGCCCGCCAGAGGCTCCGCGCCGCCGACGGCTCCGGGGTCGGGCGGCGCCCGCCGATCCACCGCGCCTCGTCCTCCGTGCCGGCGGGGGGGGGCGCCGCGGCCCTCTCGTCCGCCGGGGCCGCCGTCTCCGTCCCGTCGCGCTCCCCGGGGGCTTCCGCCCCGACGCCGTCCCCGGCCTCCTCCTCTTCGAGCACCGAGGCCACCGCCCCGGCCAGCCACGGGAGGGCGCGCTCCCGGCCCGGTCCCGGCGCCTCCGCCTCGGCGCCGGCGGGCAGGTAGTCGGCGCGGCCGGGCGTACCGAACAGGGGTCCCGGCGGACCGGCGGGCCGGACCCGGCGCGGCGCGATACGGGCCCCGGCGGATCCGGCCGATCGCCGTCGCCAGGGGATCCGCCCCCGCGCGGCGAGGACGGCCGCCCGCTCCGGAGCGGCTCCGGAGGTCCGGCTCTCCCCGCCGGAGGACGGGCGGTGGGCCCGCTCGCGGATCGTTTCCCGCCCGGCCCACGCCCGCCGCCACGGCACCTCCCGGGGCGGATGCCGCCCGGCGATCTCC
>CAZJJO010000004.1:0-45174 GCA_964546375.1 uncultured Gemmatimonadota bacterium | reverse complement strand
GGTACTCGGGCGGAGACGCCCCGGGAGAGTAGGTCGCCGCCGGCACCCCCACCCCAGAGCCCCTCCCCCCACGGGAGGGGCTCTTTTTTGTTCGGCGTCGACGCGGTCGGGGCCGACGGCGGGGAACGGGAGCGAGGGGGACGAGGTTCGCATACCTTCGGCCCGAGGACGACGCGCGCGAGCCGAGAGGAGGACGAGCTGAAGCCGACGACCGGACAGAAGGGGCGCCTGAACCAGGAGGAGCGCCGGCGCCTGAAGGCGTACAACGTCGCCCTGGCCGCGGGCGGTCACCTGTTCGCCCTGGCCATCCTGATCGGCCTGCGCTGGATCGGGGTCTCGGAGCTCGACCGGGGCGAATGGCTCCGGCTGACGGGGCTCATGCTGGTGGTCCAGGGGATCCTGTGGCTGGCGGCGCGGCAGGGCTGGGACGAGGCCGTCGACTGGGACCCTCACTTCCTCCACGTCCCGATCCTGGCCTCGGGTGCGCTGTTCGCGCTCTACATCCACATGGCGCCCTCCGCCCGCTACCTGCTGCTGATGGCGTGGTTCGTGGCCCTCTTCTTCGCCGTCGGGCGTCTGGGCTTCCGCGACGTCGCGGGGCTGGCGACGGTGATGACGGCCATGTACCTGGGCATGGTGTGGTACCTGATCCGGCACGGGGGCGTCGATCTCTCGCTGGCCTTCGAGGCCGTCCACGCCGGGGTCTTCCTGGCCGTCAACCTGTTCGCGGGCGTCGTGCTCGAGCGGATGCGCGCCAAGCGCCGGGAGACCCAGGAGCTGCGCCGGACGCTGGCCGAGCAGGCCATCACCGACCCGCTCACGGAGCTGCCGAACCGCCGCTACATGGAGGAGTTCCTCGAGGCCGAGCTGGGCCGGATCCGCCGCTACGGGGGCGAGTGCGCCGTGGCCATGGTCGACGTGGACGACTTCAAGCACTACAACGACACGCTCGGCCACCTGGCCGGCGACGAGGTGCTCCGGAAGCTGGCCGACGCCATGCAGGAGGACGTGCGCGTCAGCGACGTGGTGGCCCGGTTCGGCGGCGAGGAGTTCGGGATCATCATGGTCAACACGGGCCCCGAGGAGGCCGAGGAGGCCGCCGAGCGTCTCCGACGGAAGATCGAGGCCCGCCACTTTCCGCGCGAGGAGATCCAGCCCGGCGACGACCTGACGGTGAGCGTGGGCTTCGCCTGCTGTCCCCGCGACGGCCAGGCCTACCAGGAGCTGATCGAGGCGGCCGACGAGGCCCTCTACGCGGCCAAGCGGCAGGGGAAGAACCGCGTCGCGGGCGCCTGATCCGGCGGTGGGACCGAGCGCGGGAGGCGCCCCGGGGGAGGACGACCCGGAGAGCCCCGACGGTCCGGCGGACCGGGAGGAGGGCGACGGGGACGGGCATCGGGCCGGGTTCTGCGCCCTGGTCGGCCTGCCCAACGTCGGCAAGTCGACGCTCCTGAACCGGCTGGTCGGCGAGCGGCTGGCCGCCGTCACCCCGAAGCCCCAGACGACCCGTCGGCGCCTCCGGGGCATCTGGTCGGGGGCGGAGGGGCAGGTCGTCTTCGTGGACACCCCCGGACGCCTCGATCCCCGCTATCCGCTCCAGGAGGCGATGCTCGCCGAGGCCGAGCGGGCGGCGGCCGACGCCGATGCGCTCGTGCACGTCGTCGACGCGGGCTACGGCCCCAGCGTCGAGGCCGCGGCCGGGGGACCGTCCCCCTCGGGCCCGCCCGCGCTGCTCTGTCTGAACAAGGTGGACCGGGTCGAGGCGGACGAGCGGGAACGGATCGCCGACGAGCTCGCGGCGGCGGGCTGGTCGCCGGTGATCCCCACGGTGGCCCGCGAGGGACGGGGGATCGAGGCGCTCCGGGAGGCGGCCCTCCGGCTCCTGCCGGCTTCCCCGCCGCTCTACCCGCGGGACCAGCTGGCCACCGATCCGGTCCGGACCTTCGTCGCCTCCTTCGTCCGGGAGGCGTGCTTCCGGCAGCTCTCCGAGGAGGTGCCGTACTCGGTGGCCGTCCAGGTGGAGCAGTTCCGGGAGGACGAGGATCCCCTGTATGTTTCGGCCAGCGTGTACGTGGAGCGGGACTCGCAGAAGGGCATCGTCATCGGCGAGGGCGGGCGCCGGATCCGGGCGATCGGCACGGCCGCGCGGGAGCGGATCGAGGCCTTCCTCGACCGGCGCGTCTATCTGGACCTGCGGGTGAAGGTGCTGCACAAGTGGAGGAAGCGGCGGGGCCCCCTGTCCCGCCTCGGCTATCGGCTCCCGGACGAAGGAGGCGAGCGATGACGCTGGACGACGAGCTGCTGGAGATCCTGGTCTGCCCCAAGTGCAAGGGGGAGCTGGAGTACCGCGAGGACGAGGACGCGCTCCTGTGCCACGACTGCGAGCTCCGGTACCCGGTGGAGGACGGCATCCCGGTGATGCTGGTGGACGAGGCGGAGACCCTGTAGCCGTTTCCCCCGGGACGAGGCGGGGCGCGCTTCTTGCGCCTCTTTTCTGGCGGACGCGCCCGCGCGGCGGAGACGGCTCCGACGCGCGCCCGGACCGGCGTCGCCGGTCCGCCGCGTCCGGGGCTCGACCTGCTTCCTGATCCCATCCCACGGCCACGGCATGACTGACAACGAACTCCCCACCCTCGAGCGCGTCCTCTCCTACCTGCGGGAGGACGCTCCCCGTCCCCTCACCCTCGACGAGCTGGCCGACGAGCTGGAGGTGCCGGAGGAGGAGCGCTCGGCCTTCGGCGAGATGCTGGAGGAGATGGAGGACGAGGCGCTGGTCTACCGTCAGCGGAAGGGGCGGTACGCCGTCCCGGAGAAGCTCAACCTGGCCATCGGCCGCCTGTCGGTCACCCGGGGCGGCGACGGCTTCGTGAACACCGACGACCCGGACGCCGAGGACGTCTTCGTCCCGGAGCGGAACCTGGGCACGGCCGTGGCCGACGACGTGGTCATCGCCCGGATCGAGAAGCGGCCCCAGGGGAAGAACCCCCAGGGCCGGGTGATCCGCGTCATGCGCCGGGCCTGGGACCAGGTGGTGGGCGTCTACCACCGCAAGCGGAACTACGGCTTCGTGCACGCCCAGGAGCCGGAGATCCGGGTGGACCTCTTCGTGCCCCCGGGGTTCGAGGAGGACGCCGAGGACGGGGAGGTCGTCGTCCTGGAGGTGCTGGACTGGGGCGAGGACGAGCCCAGCCCGGTGGGCCGCGTCCGGGAGGTGCTGGGGCGGCCCGGCGACCAGGGGGTCGACGTCCTGTCGATCCTCCACGGGCACGGCCTGCCGCTGGAGTTCCCCGAGTCGGTGCGCGAGGACGCCGAGCGGACCGCCGAGTGGGGCGTCCAGCCCGAGGACCTGGAGGGCCGGCGCGACTTCCGCGACCAGCTCACCTTCACCATCGACCCGCCCGACGCCGAGGACCACGACGACGCCCTCTCGATCCGCCGCCTCGACGGCGGCGACCTCGAGGTGGGCGTGCACATCGCCGACGTCTCCTTCTACGTGCGGCGGGGAAGCGAGCTGGACGACGAGGCCCTGGACCGCGGGACCAGCGTCTACCTGGTGGACCGGGTGGTCCCGATGCTCCCCCACGCCCTCTCAAGCGGCCTCTGCTCGCTGGGCCCGGAGGAGGACCGGCTCACGATGTCCGTGGTCTTCCGGATGGACGAGGACGGCCGGGTCCGGGACTGGGAGCTCACCCGCGGGGTGGTGAACAGCGACCACCGGCTCTCCTACGACCAGGCCAACGACCTCCTGCAGGGCGAGGCGGACGGGCCGGAGGAGCTGATCCGGGCGCTCCGGGACCTCCACGGCGTGAGCCGGGGCATCCGGCGGCGCCGGTCGGAGCGGGGCAGCATCGACTTCGACCTGCCCGAGGCCCGGGTCGTCCTCAACGCCGCCGGCGAGCCCACCGACATCCAGCGGGTGCTCCGTCTGCCGACGCACGAGATGATCGAGGACCTGATGATCCAGGCCAACGAGGCGGTGGCCGAGCTGGCGCTGGAGGAGGACCTGCCGTTCCTCTTCCGGATCCACCCGGAGCCGGACGAGGAGAAGATGGACCAGCTCCGGGAGATGGCGGCCACCTTCGGCCACCCGCTGCCCTCCCGCCAGATCTCGCCGAAGGACCTGGCCCGGTTCGTGGACGCCATGGAGGACACGCCCCAGGAGCAGCTCGTCAACCAGTCGACGCTCCGGAGCATGCAGAAAGCCGTGTACTCGCCGGAGAACATCGGCCACTTCGGCCTGGCCTCGGAGGCCTACGCGCACTTCACCTCGCCCATCCGCCGGTACCCCGACCTGGTGGTCCACCGCCAGCTCGGCCGCTGGCTCGACGACCCGGCGAAGGCCCGGTCCGCCGACGCCGGCCGCCTGTCCACGGTGGCCGAGCACTGCTCCCGGCGGGAGCGTGTCGCCCAGGAGGCCGAGCGCGACTCGGTGGACCTGAAGAAGATCGAGTTCATGGAGCGGCACGTCGGCGAGGAGTTCGACGGGGCCATCGCCGGCGTCACCGCTTTCGGCTTCTTCGTCCTCCTGGACGAGTATCACGTCGAGGGCCTGGTGCACGTCTCGACGCTCACCGACGACTACTACGTCTACATCGAGGAGCAGCACGCCCTGCTGGGGCAGCGCAAGCGCCGGAAGTTCCAGCTCGGCGACCGGGTCCGGGTCCAGGTGGCGCGGGTGGACCGCGAGGCCCGGGAGATCGACTTCGAGCTGCTGGAGCAGCTGGACGGCGACGGCTGAGGGGGGCGGCGCCGGGGCGGGGCGGGGCGCCCGGTCGGCGCCGCCGGGCCGTGCGATGGCCGGGGGCGAACGCGGCCGCTCCGGCTGGGTACGAGGGGCCGCCGACGGACCCGGATCGCTCCGGGCGGAGCCGTCCCGCGGCCGTCTCTCCCATCCAACCAGGACGCGACGCCATGGCGGAGACCGAAGAGCGGATCGAGAAGCTGGAGGAGCAGCGACGCCGCCTGGACGAGCTCAGGGGGTATCTTTGACCTGGACGCCATGGAGGCGGAGGTCGAGGAGCTGGAGCAGCGGATGACCCGACCCGGGTTCTGGGACGAGCCCGAGCAGGCCCGGGAGGTCATCGGCCGGTCCCAGGAGCTGCAGGAGTGGACCGAGCCCTGGCAGGAGCTGTCCGATCGGGTCGAGGACCTCCGGGAGCTGGCCGACCTGCTGGAGGTCGAGCCCGACCCCGAGCTGGCCCGGGAGGTCGACGAGGAGCTGGAGGAGGTCGACCGTCGCCTCGGCGAGCTCGAGTTCCGCACCATGCTCCGGGGGCCGGACACGAAGCGCGACGCGCTGGTCACGATCCATCCGGGCGCCGGCGGGCTGGAGTCCCAGGACTGGGCCGAGATGCTCCTCCGGATGTACACGCGCTGGGCCGAGTCCCGGGGGTTCGAGGTCGAGGTGATGGACCTGCTGCGCGGCGAGGAGGCGGGCATCAAGTCGGCCACCCTCGAGGTGCGGGGCCCCTACGCCTACGGCTTCCTCGAGGCCGAGCGGGGCGTCCACCGGCTGGTCCGGATCTCCCCCTTCGACAACGACAACCGCCGCCACACCTCCTTCGCGTCGGTCTTCGTCTACCCGGTGGTGGACGACGACATCGAGATCGAGATCGACGAGAGCGACCTGCGGATCGACACCTACCGGGCCTCGGGCGCCGGCGGCCAGCACGTCAACAAGACGGACTCGGCCGTGCGCATCACCCACGAGCCCACCGACACGGTGGTTTCCTGCCAGCAGGAGCGGAGCCAGCACAAGAACCGCTCGAAGGCCATGAAGATGCTCCGGGCGGCGCTCTACCAGCAGGCGGTCGAGGAGCGCGAGCAGGAGAAGGAGGAGCTCCGCTCCAACCAGAAGGAGATCGCCTTCGGGAGCCAGATCCGGTCGTACGTCCTGCACCCCTACCAGATGGTCAAGGACCACCGCACGGAGGTGGAGACGTCCCGCGTGGAATCGGTGCTGGACGGGGAGATCGACGAGTTCATCGAGGCCTACCTCAAGGAGAACGGGACGGACGAGACGTGACCGAGGACGGTCGGGCGGACCGGGGGAGCGGAGCGAGCTGCCGGAGCTGCGGGCGGGCGGTGGACCGGCCGCGGGACGGGCTGTGCGCGGCGTGCTGGTATCGCGACGACGAGCGTCCGAAGCCCGTCCGGGATCGCTACCGGACCCTGCAGAGCCTCCGCGACGACGGCTTCGAGACGTTCGCCTACCGGTTCGATCGCTCCCACACCCTGCCGGAGGCCCGGCGCCTCTTCCTGGAGGCCGAGGAGGAAGGAGGGGCGGGAGAGACGCCGGACGACGGGCCCGGGGTCCGGGTGGCCGGGCGGATCCGGTCCTACCGGGACCTGGGGGGGAGCGCCTTCGCGCACCTGGAGGACCGCTCCGGCCGGCTCCAGGTGTGGCTGAAGCGGGACGTCCTCGAGGATCGCGGAGCCCGGCTCATGGACGACCTCGACCTGGGCGACTGGGTGGGCGTGGAGGGCGGGATGATGCGCACTCGGACCGGCGAGGTCACGGTCCGGGCCCGGCGGCTGCGCCTGCTCTCGAAGACGCTCCGTCCGCTCCCCTACGGCAAGGAGGAGGTCACCGAGGACGGCGAGCGCGTGGTGCACAGCGGGTTCGCGGACACCGAGAGCCGCTACCGCGAGCGCTACGCCGACCTGGCCGTCCATCCGGGGGTCCGGAAGGTCTTCGAGCTCCGGGCCCGGCTGATCTCCTCGCTGCGCTCCTTCCTGGACGAGCGGGACTACCTGGAGGTGGAGACGCCGATCCTCCAGCCCGTCTACGGCGGGGCCTCGGCCCGACCCTTCACCACCCACCACCACGCGCTCGACCGGGAGCTCTACCTGCGCATCGCCGACGAGCTCTACCTGAAGCGGCTGCTGGTCGGGAACCTGGATCGGGTGTACGAGGTCGGCAAGGACTTCCGGAACGAGGGGATCGACCGGACGCACAACCCCGAGTTCACCATGCTCGAGCTGTACCGGGCCTTCGCCGACTACGAGGACATGATGGACCTGGCCGAGGAGATGGTCACCGGGGTCGTCTCCGAGGCGGTCGACGGCGACGGGCTGGAGGCGGAGGGCCGGACGCTGGACCTCTCGTCGCCGTGGCGGCGCGTCTCCTACCGGCGCGCCTTCCGGGAGGCGGTGGGGCTCGACCCGCTGGAGGCGGGCACCGGGGCGCTGCGCGACGCAGCCCGGGACGCCGGCCGGGAGGACGCCGACGAGCTGACCCGCTCCCGGCTGGTGGACGCCCTCTTCTCGGCCCGGGTGGAGCCGGAGCTGATGGATCCCACCATCGTCTACGACTATCCCGTCGCCATGAGCCCGCTGGCCAAGCCGAAGCGGGGCGATCCGGAGCTGGCCGAGCGCTTCGAGGTGGTGGCCGGGGGACGGGAGCTGGTGAACGCCTTCAGCGAGCTCAACGACCCGCTGGACCAGTGGGACCGCTTCGCCGAGCAGGAGCGCCGGCGGGCCGAGGGGGACGCCGAGGCCCAGGGCTTCGACGAGGACTACCTCCGCGCCCTCGAGTACGGCCTCCCGCCCACGGGGGGGCTCGGGCTGGGGGTGGACCGCCTGGTGATGCTCGCCGCCGGACGGGACTCCATCCGTGAGGTGGTGCTCTTCCCGCTGCTCCGCGCCGATGAAGGGTCCTGAGGGGGAGCGGGGGGGCGCCTTGGGGGGGAGCGGCGGCGGGGGCCTCGAGTGGTTCGTGGCCCGCCGGTACCTCTCCGGCGGCCGCGGTCGAGGCTTCCTGTCCCTCATCACGCTCATCGCCGTCGGCGGCGTGGCCGTGGGGGTGATGGCGCTGATCGTGGTCATCGGCGTCATGAGCGGCCTCCAGAACGACCTCCAGCGCAAGATCCTGGGCGCCAGCCCCCACGGCCGCGTCCTCGAGGTCGGCCAGCAGGTGCGGATGGAGGAGTGGCGGCCGGTGCTGGAGGAGGTGCGGTCGCACGGGGCCGTCACCGCGGCCACGCCCTTCATCTACACCGAGGTGGGGATGAACGCCGGCGACGCCGGCTACAGCGAGGGGGCCGTCCTGCGGGCGCTGCCGGGCGACTCCTCGGCCCTGGCGGTGAGCGGGCTGGTCGACCAGATGAGCACGGGCGAGCCGCCCTTCGGCGACACCGAATCCGGTCGGCCCGGGCTGGTGGTGGGCCAGGGGCTGGCCGACCGCCTGGGGCTCTATCCGGGCGGGAGCGTGACGCTGATCTCGGTCGCCCAGGCCGAGCTGACCCCCACCGGGCTGATGCCCCGGATGCGCCGCTTCGAGGTGACGGGGATCTTCGAGACGGGCCTCCACCAGTTCGACACCCGGTTCGTCTACGGGAGCCTGGAGGAGGTCCAGGACTTCCTGGGCCTCGGGGGGGCGGTCACGGGCGTCGAGTTCAACGTCCGCGATCCTTGGCGGGTGGGCGAGGTGGCCCGGGACCTGGAGGGCTCGCTGGGCTACCCCTACCAGGTGGACGACTGGCAGGCCCGCAACGCCAGCCTCTTCGAGGCCCTGAAGCTGGAGAAGCTGGCCATGGCGGTGATCCTGCTCCTCATCGTCCTGGTGGCGGCGTTCAACATCGTCTCCACCCTGGTCATGGTCGTCACCGACAAGACCCGGGAGATCGGCATCCTCCGGTCCATGGGCGTCACCGAGGCCGGGATCCGGAAGGTCTTCGTGCTGCAGGGCACGGTCATCGGCGTCGTGGGAACCGCGCTCGGGGCGGCCGCGGGCGGCGCGCTGGCCTGGGCGCTGGACCGGTACCGGTTCGTCAGCCTCCCCGGTGACGTCTACTTCCTGGACCACCTGCCGGTGGAGCTGACGCCCCCGGACCTGGCGCTCATCCTCGGCGGGTCGATCCTGATCTCCTTCCTCGCCACGATCTACCCGTCCCGCCGGGCGGCCGAGCTGACCCCGGTGGAGGCGATCCGTCATGAGTGAGCCCCCGGTGGCCGAGGCCCGGGACCTGCACCGCAGCTTCGCCGACGTGGAGACCGGCGAGGAGGGACGGCACATCCACGTCCTCCGCGGCCTGGACCTGCGGGTGTCGCCCGGGGAGACGCTCTCCATCGCCGGGCCCAGCGGCTCGGGCAAGTCCACGCTGCTGCACCTGCTGGGCGGCCTCGACCGGCCCACCTCGGGGACGATCCGCCTCGGGGGACGGGACCTGACCGGCCTGGACGACCGGGGGCTGGCCGACCTGCGCAACCGGCACGTGGGCTTCGTCTTCCAGTTCCACCACCTGCTCCGGGACTTCTCGGCGGTGGAGAACGTGATGATGCCGAGGCTCGTCGGCGGCGCCTCCCGGTCCTCGGCCCGGCGCCGGGCGGCCCGGCTCCTGGAGCAGGTCGGGCTGGGCGGGCGGGAGGCGCACCGCCCGGCCGAGCTGTCGGGCGGCGAGCAGCAGCGGGTGGCCGTGGCCCGGGCCCTGGTCAACGAGCCGCCTCTCTTGCTGGCCGACGAGCCCTCGGGCAACTTGGACGTGGACACCAGCCAGCGGCTCCACGACCTCCTCTTCTCCATGGTCGAGGAGCACGGGAGCGCGCTGGTCCTGGTGACGCACAACCGGGACCTGGCCGATCGGGCCGCCCGGCGGCTCCGGCTCGTCGAGGGGCGGCTCGAGCCCGCCTGACCCGGCCCGGCCGCGGCCCTCCCCGGACCGCCTCCCCGGCCCCCTCCGGCGGGCCGATACGGGGGGACCGGCGGGCGGCCGGCAGCGTATGTATGGGACGGGCGAGCCGTCGGGCCGAGGACGAGGGGCCCGGAAGCGATCACTCGAGCTCCGAAGGCGAGACACGGCATGCGCTGCGACAGCTGCGGCGAGCGGGAGGCCGAGGTCCACCTCACCCAGATCGAGCAGGGCGAGCTGGACACCGTCCACCTGTGCGAGGCGTGCGCCGACGAGCAGGGCGTCACCGCCGACTCGGTGGGCGAGGCCCCGCTGGCCGACTTCCTGGCCGAGATGGGCAAGGACGAGTCGCAGGCCATGCTGCCGGCGGTCTCGGAGTCCTGCCCCTACTGCGGCACCTCCCCCGCCGACTTCCGACGCTCCGGACGCCTCGGCTGCGCCCAGTGCTGGGTCCACTTCGAGGAGCAGCTCGAGGCGCTGGTGCGCCGGATCCACGGCTCCACCGAGCACGTGGGCAAGCTCTACCTGGGCGACGCCGCCGACAGCGAGGACCGGCGCACGCGCCTGAGCCGGCTCCGCCGTCGTCTCCGGCGCGCCGTGGAGACCGAGGACTTCGAGACGGCCGCCGACCTGCGCGACCAGATCGACGAGCTGGAGCTGGTGGACGGATGAGCGTCGACGACGTCGGCGATCGGGGCCTCGGCTGGCTCGAGCCGCGGGGCGAGGAACACGAGATCGTCCTCTCCACCCGCGTTCGCCTGGCCCGCAACCTCCAGGGCTTCCCCTTCGCCGTCCGGGCGGGGGAGGAGGACCGCCGGGCCGTCCTCGACCGGGTCCGCGAGACCCTCTCGGCGGGCGACGTGCTGGCCGAGCCCGAGGTCTGGGAGATGCGGGACCTGGAGGCCGGGACCCGCCGGCTCCTCCTCGAGCGCCACCTGGTGAGCCGGGACCTGATCGGGGCCGACCGGGCGGGCGCGCCGGCCGGCGCGGCCCTCGCGATGTCGAGCGGCCGGCCCGTGGGGATGATGGTCAACGAGGAGGACCACCTCCGGCTCCAGTCGCTCCGCAACGGCCTGGCCCTGGAGGAGGGGTGGGAGGAGGTCGACGCCCTGGACGACCGGCTGGGCGAGCACCTCCCCTTCGCCTTCCACCACGACTTCGGCTACCTGACCTCCTGTCCCACGAACGTGGGGACGGGACTCCGGGCGTCGGTGCTCGTCCACCTGCCGGGGCTGGTGCTCACCAAGGAGATCCAGAAGGTCCTGCAGGGGATCTCGCAGGTGGGCCTCACCTTCCGCGGGCTCTACGGCGAGGGCTCGGAGGTGGTGGGGAACTTCTTCCAGGTCTCCAACCAGACCACCCTGGGCAAGACCGAGGAGGACCTGGTGGACCACCTGGGCAAGATCGCCGGCCAGGTGATCCAGTACGAGCGCCAGGCCCGGTCGGTCCTGCTCCGGGAGGCGTCGAGCGTCCTGGAGGACAAGGTGGGCCGCGCGTACGGCATCCTCCGGCACGCGCGCCGCCTGCCGTTCGACGAGATGATGAACCTGCTGTCGGCCGTGCGGCTCGGGCTGACGCTGAAACTTCTCCGAACGCCCCGGGTAGAGACGCTGAACCGGATCATGATCTTCGCCCAGACCGCCCACCTGGAGCAGGCGGCGGAGCGTTCGCTGGACGAAGACGATGCCGATCTCTACCGCGCCACCCGCGTCCGGGAGGCCCTGGCGGCCGACGAGGAGGCCCGCCGCAGCGGCGCCGGAGACACCCCCGGCGCGTCCCCCGGCCGCGACGAGACCGACGGACAAGCCCCCCGACCGAGGTCCGGATGAACTACAACTTCACGGATCGAGTCCGAAAAGTCCTCGCCATGGCGAGGGAGGAGGCGATCCGCCTCCAGCACGACTACGTCGGGACGGAGCACATCCTCCTGGGGCTGATCCGGGAGGGCGAGGGCGTGGCGGCCGCCGTGCTGAGCAACCTGGTCGAGGACCTCGAGCTGGAACAGCTCCACGACCGGGTCGAGGGACGGATCAGCGAGGGGCAGGCCGCCGCCACCGTGGGCGAGCTGCCCTACACGTCCCGTGCGAAGAAAGTCCTTGAGTACGCCATGGCCGAGGCCCGCGAGCTGAACCACAGCTACGTCGGCACCGAGCACCTGCTGCTGGGCCTGATCCGCGAGGAGAACGGCCTGGCCGCCAAGGTGCTGGACGACCTCGGCGTCGGCCTCGAAGAAGCGAGATCCGAAACCCTCAAGCTGCTCGGAACAGAGATGCCCAGCTCAGGCCCGCCCGCCTCGTCCGGCTCGTCGAGCTCGTCCTCCCAGGGGGAGAAGCAGTCGAACACCCCCGCCCTGGACCACTTCTGCCGGGACCTGACCGAGCTGGCCGGCCAGGACGAGCTGGATCCCACCATCGGCCGGGGGGAGGAGATCGAGCGGGTCATGGAGGTCCTCTCCCGGCGCAAGAAGAACAACCCGGTGCTCATCGGGGAGCCCGGCGTCGGGAAGACGGCCATCGTCGAGGGCCTGGCACAGAAGATCCGCGCGGGCGAGGTGCCCGAGAGCCTGCAGGACCACCGGGTGCTGGCCCTGGACATGGCCGCCGTGATCGCCGGGACGAAGTACCGGGGGCAGTTCGAGGAGCGGCTCAAGGCCATCGTCTCCGAGATCTCGGAGAACGAGGGCGTGATCCTCTTCATCGACGAGCTCCACACCCTGGTGGGCGCGGGGGCCGCCGAGGGCGCCATCGACGCGTCCAACATGCTCAAGCCGGCGCTGGCCCGCGGGGAGCTGCAGTGCGTGGGCGCGTCGACCCTGAGCGAGTACCGCAAGCACATCGAGAAGGACGGGGCCCTGGAGCGGCGGTTCCAGACGGTCATCATCGAGGCCCCGTCGGTGGAGGAGACGGTGGACATCCTCGAGGGCCTGCGCTCGCACTACGAGGAGCACCACCGGGTGGAGATCCCCGACGCCTCGCTCGAGGCGGCCAGCAAGCTGTCGGAGCGCTACATCACCGACCGCTTCCTGCCGGACAAGGCCATCGACGTCATCGACGAGGCCGGGGCCCGGGCCCGGCTGGGCGCACAGGTGCCCCCGCCCGAGGTGCAGGAGCTCCAGCAGGAGCTGGAGGACCTGGGGGACCAGAAGGACGCCGCGATCCGGGACCAGGACTTCGAGCGGGCCGCCGACCTGCGTGACCGCGAGAAGGAGATCCAGGAGGAGATCAAGCGGCGCCGCGAGGCGTGGGAGAAGGAGCGCAAGGAGCACCGGCCCGTGGTGGACGAGGAGGACATCGCGTTCATCGTCTCCCGCTGGACCGGGATCCCGGTCACGCGGCTGCGCGAGGCCGAGACCGAGCGGCTCCTCCGCATGGAGGAGGAGATCCACGAGAGGGTCGTGGGTCAGGACGAGGCCATCGAGGCCGTCAGCCGGGCCATCCGACGCTCCCGCGCCGGCCTCAAGGACCCCGACCGCCCCATCGGCACGTTCATCTTCTGCGGCCCGACCGGCGTGGGCAAGACGGAGGTGGCGCGTCAGCTCGCCCGGTTCCTCTTCGCCGACGAGCAGGCGCTCATCCGGGTGGACATGTCCGAGTACATGGAGAAGTTCTCGGTCAGCCGGCTGATCGGGGCGCCGCCGGGGTACGTCGGCTACGAGGAGAGCGGCGTGCTCACCAAGGCGGTGCGCCGGCGCCCCTACAGCGTCGTCCTCCTGGACGAGATCGAGAAGGCCCACCCCGACGTGTTCAACATCCTGCTGCAGGTGCTGGACGAGGGCCGTCTGACCGACAACTACGGCCGGACCATCGACTTCCGGAACACGGTCATCATCATGACCTCCAACGTCGGGGCCCAGGACATCCACTCCGGGTCGGGCCTGGGCTTCCACGCCGGCGGCGGCATGGACTACGACCGCATCAAGGAGCAGGTGAACGACGAGGTCGAGAACACCTTCCAGCCGGAGTTCCTGAACCGGCTGGACGACATCATCGTCTTCCACCCGCTCACCAAGGAGCAGATCGGCGAGATCGTCCACATCATGCTGCGAGAGGTGAAGGAGCGGCTCCGGGAGGAGGAGCTGTCGATCCGGGTCACCGACGAGGCGGTGCGCTTCCTGGTGGAGGAGGGCTACGACCAGAAGTTCGGCGCCCGTCCCCTGAAGCGGACGATCCAGCGCTACATCGAGGATCCGCTCTCCGAGAAGATCCTGATGGCCGAGTTCGCCGAGGGCGACGAGATCCTGGTGGACCGGGGCGAGGAGGGGACCGGGTCCCTGGCGTTCCACACGGCGTCGGCCTCCTCGACGACGTGAGCCTTTCCCCGTCCCTCCCGCGGGGTGGCGGCCTCCTCGCCGTCGGCCTCGCCCTGCTGACGGCGACGGCTCCGGCGCGGGCCCAGCAGCAGGCCGGGCCGCGGGCCAGCTCCGTGACGGCCGACAGCATCGCCGTGGCGGGGAACGAGCGGGTCAGCGCCGAGCGGATCGTCGAGGTGAGCGGCCTGCGGGCCGGGATGGACGTCTCCTATCCCGACATCCAGGACGCCATCCATCGGGTCTTCTCCACCGGCGATTTCTCGGACGTCGAGGTCCGGGTCGGCTCCGGCGACCCGGCCGTCTTCACGATCCACGTCGAGGAGCGTCCGTTCGTCGCCCGCTACGCCTTCGAGGGGCTCCGACACGTGGGAGCCGGCACCGTCCGCGACACCGTCGGCCTGCAGGACGGCGAGCCGCTCAGCCCCGCCCGGATGGCACGCGCCCGGGCCATGACCCGGGACCTGCTGGCCCACGAGGGGTTCCCCCGCGCCCGGATCGACACGGCGCTCCAGGAGGTCGACGGCGGCGTTCGCGTGACCTTCCGCGTGGACGAGGGCCCGAGGCTGGGGCTGGCGAGCGTCGAGTTCGAGGGCAACGAGGCCTTCGACGACGACGAGCTGCTGTCGGCGATCTCCACCGGTCCCGAGGGCTTCTTCTGGTTCCAGTCGGGCGAGCTGAAGCGGGACGAGTTCCGGCGCGACCTCGGCCAGCGGCTCCCGGACTTCTACGGCCGCCACGGATACATCGACTTCAGCGTGGTGGGCGACACCGTGATCGTGGACCGGTCGACGGGGAAGGGCCGGGTGCGGGTGAGCGTGGACGAGGGGGCCCGCTACCGACTGTCCGATTTCCGGATCCGCGGCAACCGGCACTTCCCGGCCGAGCGGCTGAAGCGACACTTCGCCGAGGGGGAGAGCCTGCCGGAGGGCGACGTCCCGACGGACAGCCTGCCGCCGTTCGATCGGACGGCCTTCCGCGAGGCCACCGGCCAGGTCGGCGACCTGTACCGGAACGCGGGCTACCTTCGGGCCTCCGTCGTGCCGGCCATCGAGCGGCTGCCGTCGGACTCGGTCCCGGGCGACGAGCGGCTGGTCCGGGTGTCCTGGAACGTCCAGGAGGGCGATCCCGCCTACCTCCACCACGTGAACATCGTGGGGAACGACTACACCCACGACCGGATCATCCGCCAGCGGCTGGGCCTGTTGCCCGGGGACGTCTATTCCCAGGAGCGGCTGATCGAGAGCGTGCGGCGGATCCAGTCGATGGGGTTCTTCGAGCAGCTCCCCCCCCAGGAGGCGGTGAACATCCAGCCGCGCCAGAACGGGGACGTCGACGTCACGCTCCGGGTGAAGGAGAAGCAGACCGGCAACCTGAACTTCGGGATGTCCGCGTCCGGGGGCACGGGGCTGGCCGGGTTCGTCGGGTACGAGCAGCCCAACCTCTTCGGCCAGGCCAAGAGCGGTCGGTTCCGCTGGATCTTCGGCGGTCGGACCCAGGACATCGAGCTGATGTACTCGGATCCGGGCGTCTTCGGCTCCCGGCAGTCGGCCACCGTCCAGCTCCGCAGCTCCCGGGACCGGCTGCGGAACCTGAGCCTGGGCGAGCGGCGCCAGACCGGAGGGTCGCTCGAGGTGGGCACTCCGGTGCCCGGGATGAGCTCGACCCGCCTGTTCGTCAGCTACTCGCTGTTCGACGACGAGGTCAGCGACCTCCGCCTGTTCGGCGTCAGTCCCCGCGACCGCGGCCTCATCCTGGACGGGACGCGCAGCTCGGCGTCGCTGCGGCTCGTCCGTGACACCCGCCGGGGAGGCACCTTCCCGGTCGGGGGCAGCCGGAACCTGGTCGCGGCCCAGTTCACCGGCGGGCGCCTGGGAGGCCGGGGCGACTTCGGCAAGTACCGGTTCGAGAGCGACTGGTTCGTCCCCGTGGCCCAGCTCGGCCAGGGGGGGATGGAGGCCAACCCGATCCAGCTCACGGCCGGCCTGAGCTTCAAGGGCGGGATCATCATCGGCGACAACCCCTTCTTCCGGGAGCGCTTCTTCATGGGCGGCACCCAGGTCGGGCAGGAGCTCCGGGGCTACGAGGAAGCGACCATCACGCCCCAGGGGCACGTCCCGCGGAACACCACGGGCTTCAGCACCCTGGACCGGGCCGGGGAGTCCTACTTCACCACCACCGCCCAGGTCGGCGCCCGCCTCTCCTCCCAGGTCTTCGTCAACGCGTTCATGGACGCCGGCAACGTGTGGGCCGAGGCCTCCGACCTGAACCCGATGGACCTCTTCGTCGGGTCCGGCGTCGGGGTGAGCCTGGTGACGCCCTTCGGGCCCCTGGGCATCGACTACGCGTACGGCTTCGACCGACGCGACGTCCTGGGCCGCCCGGATCCCGGATGGCAGCTCCACTTCAAGTTCGGCCGGATCTTCTGAGGCCGGCCGGAGATCCTGCCGGCGCGGCCGAGCCCGAACCGACGCGATCCCCGTGACCGAGGAGTGCTTCGAATGAGCGAGCTCCCCCGCTTCCGGGCGGTCGGCCTGGGCCTGGCGGTCCTGCTGGCGACGGGAACCGCGTCGGCCGCCGCGCAGGGGACCGGCGGCGCCCCGCCGGACGCCGACATCGTCTACGTCGACTCGCAGGAGATCCTCCGTCAGGCGCCGGGCGCGAGCGAGGCGCAGCAGACGTGGTCGGAGGAGCTGGAGGGATTCCGGGCGGAGGTGGAGGCGCTGGCCTCGGAGATCGACTCGCTCCGCCAGTCCCTGGAGTCGCAGCGGGAGGGGCTCGACGACCAGGCCCTCCGGCGCCGGGAGCGGGAGATCCAGCAGAGGCGGCAGGAGCTGACCCGCCGCGCCCGGGAGCTCGAGGAGCGGGCGACCCGGCGCCGGGAGGAGCTGCTCGATCCGATCCTCCAGCGGGTGGGGGCGGTCATCGAGCGGATCCGCGCCGAGAACGGCTACGACATGGTCTTCGACGTGGCCGCCTCCGGCGTCCGGGCCGCCGCGCCTCGCCTCGACGTCACCGACCTCGTCCTCGAGCGGCTCCGACGGGAAGCGGCCGGGGAAGACGCCGCCTCCGGCGGCGGCTCCGGGTCCTGAGGGGACCATCAGCGACGCCGGCAGCCGGCCCTCGTCGGGGCCGGAACGGGAGGCCGGAAGCTCCGCGGACCGCCGCGACGGCGGGCTCCGCGTCACGGCCGTCGAGATCGCCGAGGCCGTGGACGGAAGGGTGGAGGGCGACGCCGACACGGAGGTGACCGGCGTGGCCCCGGTGGAGGAGGCCGGGTCCACCGACCTGACGTTCGTCGTCGACCAGCGCTATGCCCGGGCCCTGGCCGGATCCGGAGCCGGTGCCGCGCTGGCGCCGCCGGAGCTCGAGGTCGACGCGGGCGACACGGCCCTCGTCCGCGTCCGCAACCCGCGGGCGGCCTTCGGGCGCCTGATCCGACGCTTCCACCCGGGGCGGGAGCCGCCCGAAGGCGTCCATCCCACGGCCGTCGTCGGGACGAACGTGGAGCTGGGACCGGGCGTGTCCATCGGACCTCACGTGGTGATCCGGGAGGACGCCCGGATCGGGGCCGACACCCGGATCGGCGCGAACTCCGTCGTCGGCCCCGGCGCCCGGATCGGGGAAGGTTGCGAGATCGGCGCCGGCTGCTCCATTCTCGGTCCGGTCGAGATGGGGGACCGGGTTCGCGTGCTCACCGGCGCCCGCCTGGGGACCGAGGGCTTCGGCTACGCCGAGGAGGTCGAGGGGGCGGTGCACTTCCCCCAGATCGGGGGCGTCGAGATCCAGGACGAAGTCGAGATCGGAGCCAACGCCACCGTGGACCGGGGCGCGCTGGGGGACACCGTGATCGGAGCCCGCACGAAGATCGACAACCTGGTCCACGTGGGGCACAACGTCCGGATCGGAGAGGACTGCATGATCGTGGCCCAGGTGGGCATCGCCGGGAGCGTCGAGGTGGGCGATCGGGTCCAGATGGCCGGCCAGGCCGGCATCGCGGGCCACCTCACCATCGGCGACGGAGCCCGGATCGCGGCGCAGGCCGGGGTCATCGGCGACGTTCCGGAGAACGCCACCTATTCGGGGTATCCGGCCCGTCCCCACGGCGAGGCCATGCGTGCCAGCGCGGCCCTCTTCCGGCTCCCCGACCTCCGGAGACGGGTCCGCGAGCTGGAGCGTCGCCTGGAGGGCGGAGAAGGGCAGGGGGGCGAGGCGTGAGCGCGGACGGGGAGCCGGCGGCCCGCCAGACCACCCTGGACGGACGGATCGTCCGGGAGGGGACCGGCCTGCACAGCGGCGAGCCGGTGGCGGCAGACGTGGGTCCCGCCGAGGCGGACCGGGGCGTCGTCTTCCGGCGCGTCGACGTCGACGGCGAGCCGGAGATCCCGGCCCGCCTGGAGCACGTCAGCCGGGTGGAGTGGGAGACCGTCCTCTCCCGGGACGGCGTCAGCGTCCGGACGGTCGAGCACCTGATGGCGGCGCTGGCGGCCCACGGGGTGGACAACGCCGAGGTGCGCCTCCGGGGGCCGGAGCCGCCGGCCCTGGACGGCAGCGCCGCGCCGTGGTGCGAGGCGATCCGCGAGGCGGGGGTCCGCGAGCAGGACGCGCCGGCCCGCTTCCTGGAGCTGGAGGAGCCGATCCGCCTCGAGGCGGGCGACTCCCGCTACACCGTGCTCCCCTACGAGGGCTATCGGGTCTCCTCGGAGATCGAGTTCGACCACCCGCTCATCGGACACCAGTTCGTGAGCGCGTCCCCCGGAGACGAGAGCTTCTGCGGCGAGGTGGCCCCGGCCCGGACCTTCGGCTTCGAGGCTTGGCGGGAGCCCCTGCGCGAGCGCGGCCTCGCCATGGGGGCCAGCCACGAGAACACCATCGTCCTCACCGAGGACGGGCTGGCCGAGGGGACCGAGCTGCGCTTTCCCGACGAGTTCGCCCGGCACAAGCTGCTGGACCTGGTCGGGGACCTCGTCCTGCTCGAGGGCCGGCTCAGGGGCCACGTGCTGGCCGAGCGGCCCGGCCATCGGGGCAACGTCGAGCTGGCCCGCGAGCTGGTGCGGGCGGCGGAGCGGAGCGGCCCGCCGACGCTCGACATCCACGAGATCATGGAGCACATGCCCCATCGGTACCCGTTCCTGCTCGTGGACCGGGTGCTGGCCATCGAGGCGGGCCGCCGGATCGTGGGCCAGAAGAACGTGACGATCAACGAGCCCTTCTTCACCGGCCACTTCCCGGACCATCCGATCATGCCCGGAGTGCTGGTGGTGGAGGCCATGGCCCAGGCCGGGGGGCTGCTGCTGATGAACGAGTTCGACGACCCCGAGGACAAGGTCGTCTACCTGATGTCGCTGGACGACGTGAAGTTCCGCCGTCCGGTGGTGCCCGGGGACCGGCTGATCTTCGAGCTGGAGATGCTCCAGTTCCGCGGTCGGGTCTGCCGGATGCAGGGGGTGGGCCGCGTCGACGGGGACGAGGTGGCCGAGGCGAAGCTGCTGGCGCGGGTGATGGACCGATGAGCGGCGAGGCCGAGGTCGGCGACGGCCGGTTCGGAGGCGCGGCTTCCCGGGGCGCGCCGGGCCACGCCCGGGCCGGGGCGAGCCGGACGGTCTGGGAGGAACCGGGCGTCCGGCACCCGACGGCGGTGGTCGACGAGGACGCCGTGGTGGATCCTTCCGCCAGCGTGGGCCCTTTCGCGGTGATCGGACCCGGCGTCGAGCTGGGCCCCTCGGTGCGGGTGGGATCGCACGCCCTGGTCGAGCGGGACACCCGCGTGGGCGAGGGCTGCGAGATCCACCACGGGGCCGTGGTGGGCACCGACCCCCAGGACCTGAAGTACGAGGGGGAGGCCAGCACCCTGGAGCTGGGGCCGCACACGGTGGTCCGGGAGTACGCCACCCTGAACCGGGGCACCGCCGCGTCCGGCTCCACCGTCGTGGGGGCGGACTGCCTCGTCATGGCCTACGCCCACGTCGCCCACGACTGCCGCATCGGGGACCACGTCATCCTCTCCAACAGCGTGAACATGGGGGGGCACGTGGAGATCGGGGACTGGGCGATCGTCGGCGGGGTCACGGCCATCCACCAGTTCGCCCGGATCGGCCGACACGCCTTCGTCGGCGGCGGGAGCCGGCTGTCCCAGGACGTCGTGCCCTTCACGACGGCGGCCGGCAACCCCTGCTCGGCGTACGGGATCAACAGCACCGGCCTGCGGCGCCGGGGGTTCGACGACGAGCGGATCCGGGCCCTCGAGAGCGCCTACCGCGATCTCTTCCGGTCCGACCTCAACCTGGGCGACGCCGTCGAGCGGCTGGCCGAGAGCGGCCCCGCGACCGAGGACGTCCGGGCCATGATCGAGTTCGTCCGCGCCAGCGAGCGGGGCGTGACCACGTGAGCGCCCTGGCGTCGGCGGTGGTGGGCGTGGGGCGCCTGGGGAGGGAGCACGCCCGGATCCTGGACGAGCTGCCGGAGGCCCGGCTGGTGGGCGTCCACGACGCCGACGAGTCGACCGGCGAGCGGGTGGCCCGGGAGCGGGGCACCCGACACTTCGAGCGGCTGGAGGAGCTGCTGGAGACGGCCGAGGCGGTGGTCGTCGCCGTGCCCACCGCGGCCCATCATCCCGTCGCCCGCCGGGCCCTGTCGTCGGGCTGTCACGTGCTGGTGGAGAAGCCGTTCACGGCCACCCTGGAGGAGGCCGAAGACCTGATCCGGGAGGCGGAGCGGCGCGACCTCGAGCTCCGCGTCGGCCACGTCGAGCGGTTCAACGCGGCCATCCGGGCCTCCACCCCCCACCTGGAGCGCCCGCGCTTCGTGGAGTCGCTGCGCCTGGCGCCCTTCAGGCGCCGGGGGACGGACGTCACCGTCGTGCTGGACCTGATGATCCACGACATCGACCTGGTCCTGGGGCTGGTCGACAGCCCTCTGGCGTCGCTGCACGCCGTGGGCACGCCGGTGATGACGGATTCGGTCGACATCGCCAACGCCCGCCTCGTCTTCGAGGACGAGACGGTGGCCGAGATCACGGCCAGCCGGGTCTCGGAGGAGCAGACCCGGACGCTGCGCGTCTTCCAGTCGACGGGATACCTTCGGCTGGACCTGGCGGCGGGGCGGGGCGAGTTCCTCCGCCGCCGCGACGGGCGCCCGGCCGGGGCCGGGGACGACGACGGGCCGGGGGGGCTCGAGGACCTCGTCGACCGCGTGCCGATCCAGGGCGACGGCCGCGAGCCCCTCAGGCTCGAGCTCGAGGCCTTCCTGGACGCGGTCCGCGGCGAGGCCTCGCGGGTGGTCTCGGCCCGCGAGGGCAGGGACGCGCTGGAGATCGCCCACCGCATCGGCCGGGAGATCGACCGGTTCGCCCACGCCCGACCGGCCGGTTGACCGGTCCCGCCGGGACCGCGACCGGCCGGATCCATCCGAACCGGGGGAGACGGTGAGCCTCTGGAAGCTCCGGGAGCAGCGCAAGCGGCTCGGCACGGGGGGCGACGAGGCCCCGAAGACCCGGGTGCTGGTCCTCCTGCTGGTGCTGGTCCTGGTCCTGATCTGGATCCTGGACGCCGTCGCCGCGTGACGTCCGCCGGCCGCTCCGGGCGGACGGTCTTCCTGTCGGCCGGCGAGAGCTCGGGCGACCTGCACGGGGCGCGCCTAGCCCGGGAGCTGCTCCGCCGCGATCCGGACCTCCGGCTCGTCGGCCTGGGCGGGAGCCGGATGCGGGCGGCCGGCGTGGAGCTCCTCGCGGACCTGGACACGCTGGCGGTCATGGGGTTCGCCGAGGTGGTCCGGAACCTCCCGTCCCTCCTCCGGGTCCGGTGGCGGGTCCGCCGCTGGATGGAGCGGGAGGAGGTCGACCTCGTGATCCCCATCGACTACCCGGGGTTCAACCTGTCGCTGGCCTGCCGCGCCAGCCGCCGGGACGTGCCGGTGCTCTACTACATCGCGCCGCAGGTGTGGGCCTGGCGGTCGGGCCGGGCCCGCCGGCTGGCCCGCTGCGCCGACCGTGTCTGCGTGGTCCTGCCGTTCGAGGAGGCGTTCCTGTCGGAGTACGGCGCCGACGTCCGCTTCGTGGGTCATCCGCTGCTGGACGAAGGGCGTCCGGTCGACGGGGGCGGGGGGCGGGCCTCCGGGAAGGTCGGTCCCCGGGGCGAGGACCCGGTCGGGCCGGAGGGCGAGGAGGAGGACGGGCCGCCCGTGCTGGGGCTGTTCCCCGGCTCCCGGGCCCAGGAGGTGGAGCGCATCCTGCCCCCCCTGGCGGAAGCGGCCCGCCGGCTCCGGGACCGGCATCCGGACCTCCAGGTGCGGGTCGCTCGCTCGCCCGATCTTCCGTCGGACCTGTTCGCCGGCGCCCCGGGCCGGCTGGCGACGCCGGAGGAGGTGCTCGCCGACGCCCGCGCGGCCCTGACCAAGTCGGGCACCGTCACGCTGCAGCTGGCGCTGGCGGACGTCCCGATGGTCGTGGGCTACCGGGTCAACCCCCTCACCTTCCTGCTGGCCCGTCGCCTGGTGAGCGTCGACCACGTCGCCCTCGTGAACCTGGTGGCGGAGCGCGAGGTCGTGCCGGAGCTGATCCAGGACGACCTCACGCCCGACCGTCTGGTGCGGGAGGCGGAGCCGCTGTTGTCGGCCGAATCGGCGGAACGGCGGGCGATGCGAGGAGGGCTGGAGGAGGTGCGCGATCGTCTCGGCGAGCCCGGCTGCACCCGTCGCGTGGCCGACGAGGCCTTCGCCCTCATGGAGGGTGAAGGGTGAAGGTGCCCCCGCGGGTGGCCGCCCCGCTGGCCGGGGGCGCGGCCCGGGCGCTGGCGACCACCTGGCGATGGCGTCGGGTCGGACCGGGCGGGGAGGTGCGGCCGGCGCGGCCCCCGCTCCCGCTCCAGCCGGTCGTCTACGCGCTCTGGCACGAGCACCTGCTCCCCCTGGCGATGGCGCACCGGGGCCAGGACGCCGTGGCGCTGGTCAGCGAGCACAGGGACGGGGAGATCCTGGCCCGGGTCCTGGATCGCCTCGGCATGGAGGCGGCCCGCGGCTCGAGCACCCGCGGCGGCGAGGACGGCCTGCGCGAGATGATCCGGGCGGGGGGAGCGGGGCGCCCGCTGGCGTTCACCCCGGACGGACCCCGGGGGCCGGCGCGGAAGTGCAAGCCCGGCGTGGTCCGGGCGGCCGCGGCCACCGGCCGTCCGGTGGTCCCGCTGGCCGCGGCGGCCTCCCGGTTCCGTCGTCTCGCCAGCTGGGACCGGTTCCTGGTCCCGGCGCCCCTGGCCCGGGTCTACCTGGGCCGCGGGGAGCCGCTGGAGGTCCCCGGGGAGGCGGCCGGGCCGCCGGCCGAGGAGCGGTCCGACGACCCGGGCGCCGTCGGGCGATGGACCCGGCGGGTGCGGCAGGCCCTGGAGGAGCAGCGCCGCCGGTGCGAGGCCGCCGCCCGGGACGACGGATGACGACGACGTCCGGCGTCTCCCCGCCCGAGGCCGCCGACGGCGACGCGGACCTCCGCGGAGCGGGCGAGCGGCGGCTCCGGCGGGCCTGGCGCCGGGGACCCGGGCCGGCCCTGCGGGCGGCCGGCGTCCTGTACGCCCTGGGCGCCGAGGCCCGGAACTTCCTCCACGAGACGGGCGTGCTGGGGGCGCGCCGTGCGTCGGTGCCGGTGATCTCCGTCGGGGGGCTCTCGGCGGGGGGCAGCGGCAAGACCCCCGTGACCGCCGCCCTCGCCGGGGAGCTGGAGGCCCGCGGACGGCGGCCCGCCGTCGTCACCCACGGCTACGCGGACGAGCTCGAGGTCCACCGGCGCCTGGGGGCCGGCCGGATCGTCGTCGGCGGGCGCGACCGGACGGAGGCGGTGGAGCGGGCGGCCGACGCCGGGGCCGACCTGGCGCTGGTGGACAGCGGGCTCCAGCATCGGCGGATGGCCCGGGCCGTGGAGGTGGTGGCCGTCGGGTCCCGGGACGCGCGCCTCCGCGGACGGCTGCCGGCCGGGCCGATGCGGGAGGGATGGTGGGCGCTGGGCCGGGCCGACGCGGTCGTGCTGACCCGCCGGGAGGGCGCCCTCCCGTTCCCCGCGGGCTTCGTCGGGTGGCTCCGCTCGCGGGTCCCGGACGCGGCCGTGGCGGCCTGCCGCCTCCGGCCGGCCGGTCTCGTCCCGTCGAACCGGGCGGCCCGGGAGGTCGCCTCCCCGGACCCCGAGGTGGCCGTGGCGTCGGTGATGCATCCGGCACCGTTCTTCCGGGCCCTGCGGGAGCGGGGGCTCGATCCCGGGCTCCGGGTCCGGGCGCCCGACCACGGCCGTCCCGACCCGGACCGGCTCGAGGCCATGATCGCCCGCGCCGGGGACCGGGGCATGGTCGGGACCCTGAAGGACGTGGTGAAGCTGGAGGACGAGGTGGGCGAGTCGACGCCCCTGTGGCACCTCCGCGACGAGGTGGCCTGGGCCCGGGGCCGCTCGGCGCTCCTCCGACGCATCGGCCGCATCCTGGAGGCGACGGCGTGACGGACCTCGACACCCTGGAGACCGACGTGCTGGTGGTGGGCAGCGGCATCGCCGGGCTCACCTTCGCGCTCAAGGCGTCCGAGTACGCCGACGTGCTCCTGCTCACGAAGAAGGACCGGGCCGACTCCAACACCAACTACGCCCAGGGCGGGCTGGCCGCCGTCGTCGACGACGACGACAGCTACGCGCTGCACCGCCGTGACACCCTGGCCGCCGGCGCCGGTCTCTGTCACACGCGGGCGGTGGAGGAGCTGGTGCGGGAGGGCCCGGAACGGGTCCGCGAGCTGATGGAGTGGGGCGTGCGCTTCAGCCGCGAGGAGGGCGACCTCGCGCTGGGCCGGGAGGCGGGCCACAGCCGCCGCCGGATCCTCCACGCCGCGGACCTGACGGGCCGTGAGATCGAGCGCGCGCTGCTCACGGCCGTGGCCGATTCCTCGAGCATCCGGCTCCTCGAGGACCACTTCGTCTGGTCGCTGCGGACGGCGGCCGATCCGGTGACCTGGCGGGCTCGCTGCGCCGGAGCCCTGGCGCTGGACGTGCAGGGCGAGCGCTGGCGGGAGATCCGCTCCCGGGCGGTCCTGCTGGCCACCGGGGGCTCGGGGCGGCTCTACCGCCACACCACCAACCCGGCCATCGCCTGCGGGGACGGCGTCGCCGTCGCCTACGACGCGGGCGCGGCCGTGGCCAACCTGGAGTTCGTCCAGTTCCACCCGACCGCCCTCCACCCCGCCGGCACCCACGCTTTCCTGATCTCCGAGGCGGTGCGGGGCGAGGGGGCGGTGCTGCGGACGAGGGACGGGCGCGCCTACATGGCGGACCACCACCGGGAGGGGTCGCTGGCCCCCCGCGACGTCGTGGCCCGGGCCACGGACGCCGAGATGAAGCGGACGGGCGACCCCCACGTACTGCTGGACCTCTCGGAGCTGACGGAGGCGACCGTCGAGGAGCGCTTCCCGAACATCCGGGACGCGTGCGCGGAGCGCGGCATCCGGCTGCCGGACGACCCCGTTCCCGTGGTGCCGGCGGCCCACTACCAGTGCGGGGGCGTGCTCACCGACTGGGACGGACGGACGTCCCTCCAGGGCCTCTACGCGGCGGGGGAGGTGGCCTGCACGGGGGTCCACGGGGCCAACCGGCTG
Organism: uncultured Gemmatimonadota bacterium; assembly: GCA_964546375.1. Lineage (GTDB taxonomy): Bacteria > Gemmatimonadota > Gemmatimonadetes > Palauibacterales > Palauibacteraceae > CAYVFM01. Next base: position 19,632 of record CAZJJO010000004.1, on the reverse strand, counting down.
GCCTCCAACTCCCTCCTGGAGGCTGTGGTCTTCGCCCACCGGGCCGCGCGCCGCCTGGAGGGCGAGCTCCGGGAGCTGAGCCCGACGCCGGGACGGCCGGTCCGCCCCCCCCGGCTCTCGGCGCCGGGCGACCCCCCGGACGCCGTCGAGGAGCGGATCCGCGACCTCATGTGGGAGGAGGTGGGGATCGTCCGCTCGGACGAGCGGCTCGTCCGGGCCCGCGACCGGCTCGCCGAGCTGACCGGTCGGCCGCTGGAGCGGGACGGGTCGGGGCTCTCCGCCCTCCGGGCGCGGGAGGTGTCGTTCCTGGGGAAGGTCGCCACGCTGGTGGTCCGCTCCGCCCTCCGTCGGCGGGAGAGCCGCGGGCTCCACTACACGGAGAGCCATCCCCGGCGGGACAACGAGGCGCACCTCCGCGACACCGTCCTGGCCCGCTGAAGGAGGGAGGGCATCCGTGCGGGTCCTGGTGATGGCGGTGGGCTCGCCCGGCGGACCGGGCGTGGCCGAGCCCGTCCGGGCGTACGAGCGTCGGGCCGGCCGATACTTCGACCTCCGGGTGGTGGAGGTCGACGCGGCCGGCGGAGGGCTTTCGGAGGCGGAAGGGCGTCGCCGGGAGGCCGAGGCGCTCCTCGAGCGGCTCCCGGACGACCTGGAGGCGTTCGCCCTCACCCGCGAGGGCAAGGGGCTGACGTCCGAAGGGTTGGCCCGGCACCTCCAGCGGATGGCCACCTACGGCCGGCCGGGGGCGGCCTTCCTGGTCGGCGGGGCGCGGGGTCTGGGCGAGCGGGTCCTCGGGGCCGCCGACCACCGGCTGTCGCTGTCGCCGATGACCCTGCCCCACGGCCTCGCACGGCTGGTGCTGGCCGAACAGCTCTACCGGGCGGGAACCATCGCCCGGGGCGAGCCCTACCATCGGGGAGGAGCATGAGCGGTCGGGAGGCCCGCGAGCCGTGGTACCGGCGGTGGTTCGGGGAGGCCTACCTGGAGGTCTATCCCCACCGCGACCGGGACGAGGCGCGACGGGCGGTGGAGCTCTTCCGACGGGTGGCCGGCCGGGGCTCCGGGCGACGGGTCCTGGACCTGGGGTGCGGCGCCGGCCGACACCTGGCGCCGCTGGCCTCGGCCGGGTGGCGGCCCGTGGGGCTGGACCTCTCGGAACCGCTCCTCGGGCGGGCGGCCGGGACCTTCGACGGCCCCCTGGTGCGGGGGGACATGCGGGCCGTGCCGCTGGCCGAAGGGAGCGTCGACGCCGTGGTGCAGTTCTTCACCTCGTTCGGGTACTTCGAGCGCCGGGCCGACGACCGTCGGGTCCTCGGGGAGGTGCGGCGCGTCCTGGCCCCCGGCGGGACCTTCCTGATGGACTTCCTGAACGCCGCTCGCGTGCGGGACGAGCTGGTGCCGCGCGACGAGCGCACCGAAGGCGGGCGGACGGTCCGTCAGCGGCGGTGGCTCGAGGACGACACGGTGGTCAAGCGCATCGAGATCGAGGAGGAAGGGGAGGAGGAGCCCCGGGTGTTCCACGAGCGCGTCAGGCTCTACGAGCCATCCGAGCTGGAGCGGCTGATGGACGACGCCGGCCTGCGGGTCCGGGACCGGTTCGGAAGCTACGGGGGCGACGCCTTCGAAGCCGACGCGCCGAGGCTCCTGCTGGTCGGAGAGGCGGCGTGAGCCCGGAGCCGCCGCGCCTCCTGTCCCGCTCGCCGGCCGAGCCGGGCTCGCTGGCCGAGGCCCTGCTTCGGGGGGAGGGCGGCGCCCGCGACCTGCTGCCCGGGGCCCGCCTGGCGCCGGGGGGCGAGGCCGCCGACCCCGGGGCCCTCCCGGAGGTCGCGCCCGGCGGACGGCTGCCGCCGGCCGCGGTGCGCGCCACCACCGACCGGGCCCGCGAGCGGGCCGAGGCGGCCCTGGAGGGCGACGCCGTGTTCGTGACCACCGGTCAGCAGCCGCTCCTCTTCGGCGGGCCGCTCCTCGTGCTCTACAAGGCGCTCACCGCCGTGGCCGCGGCGGAGGCGCTCACCGGCGCGGGCACGCCCGCGGTGGCCCTGTTCTGGGTGGCCGGCGACGACCACGACTGGGGGGAGGTGGGACGGACACGCCTGCTGGACACGGACAACCGCCTGCGGGACGTCCGCCTGGACCCGCCGGCCGGCCGGGAGGGGCGGGCCGTGGGGGCGAGCCCGCTGCCCGAGACGATCGTCGACCGGATCGACGAGTTCGCTCAACACCTTCCATCGTCGGAGTTTGTAGATGATCAACTGAAGTCGCTTCGAGATGACTGGGCGCCGGGCCGCCGGATCTCGGAGGCGTTCGGACGGACCCTCGGCCGCCTGCTCCCCGGGCCGGGGATCGCGTGGCTGGACGCGGCCTCGGAGGAGGTCCGGCGGGCCGAGGCGCCGCTGTTCCGTCGAGTCCTGGAGGAGCCGGGGGAGGTGGAGCGGTGCCTGGCGCGGGGGACGGACCGGGTCCGGTCGGCGGGATGGGACCCACAGGTCGAGCGCCGGGAGGGCGCGCTCCCCCTCTTCGTGGACACCCCGGAGGGCCGGACACGCCTGTACCGGTCCGGGAGCGGCTTCCGGCTGGGCCGACGGGGGGGGGAGACGGACCCGGAAGAGGTGCGGGCGGAGCTGGAGGCGCGGCCCGGCCGGTTCAGCCCGGACGTCTCCCTGCGGCCGGCGGCCTCGTGCTGGCTGCTGCCCACGGCGGTCACCGTGCTCGGCCCGTCCGAGCTGGCGTACTGGACCCAGCTCCCGGAGCTGTTCGGGTGGGCCGGGGTGCCGTTCCCCCGGTTGCGCCCCCGCGACGGCTGGGTCGTCCTGGAGGACAAGGTCGGCAAGGTCCTCGACAAGCTGGACGTCCGGCCGGAGGACTTCCGGGACGGCGGCGAGGGCCTGGCCCGGGAGGTCCGCGAGGCGGGCCGACCGGCGGACGTGGACCGGGCGCTCTCGGAGGCCCGCGCTCGGGTCGGACGCGCCCTGGAGGACGTCGAGGAGGCCGTGGCGCGGGAGCTGCCCGGCATCCGGTCCGCCGTCGGCGCGGCGCGGCACGGGGCCTTCGAGGTGCTCGACGAGCTGGCCGGGGCGGTGGACGACCGGGTGGACGAGCGGCACGCGGTGGTCCTGGAGCAGATCCGGAAGGCGGCCCTCCACCTCTGGCCCGACGGCCGGCCGCAGGAGCGGGTCCTCTCCCCCTTCTACTACCTGGCCCGCTACGGGAAGGCGTTCCCGGAGCGGGTGGCCCGCGGGGCGCGGGGACGGGCGGACCCCGGAGAGGGACCCGGATGAGCGCGGCCGCGGGGCCGGCGGGGACCTCGGAGCGGCCGGCCGAGCCGCCCGAGGACGGCGGGGCGGAAGCCCCCGGCGCGGGCAGCCCCCGCGAGCCGTCCCCGTCCCCGGCGTCGACCTCGGTGGGACGGTCCGCCGTGTCGGTGGGGGGCGGGATCCTGCTGAGCCGCGTCTCCGGCTTCGCCCGCGACGTGGCCATCGGCGCCTTCTTCGGCACCGGCCTGGCGGCCTCGGCCTACAACGCGGCGCTCCGGATCCCCAACCTCCTGCGCCACCTGCTGGGCGAGGGGACCCTGTCGGCCTCCTTCGTCCCCGTCTACAGCGAGCTGCTGGAGGAGGACCCGGAGGAGGCCCGGAGCCTGGCCCGCGAGGTGCTGGGCGTGGTGATCGCCGTGGCCGGGCTCCTCAGCGCCGCCGGCGTGCTGGCCGCGCCCCTGCTCACCCGCCTGGTGGTGCCCGGCTGGGGCGGCGACGCGGCCGCCCTGACGACCTCGCTGGTCCGGGTCCTCTTCCCCATGGCGGGGGTCATGATCCTGGCCGCCTGGGCGCTGGGCGTCCTGAACAGCCACCGTCGCTTCTTCCTCCCGTTCGCGGCGCCGGTGCTCTGGAACCTGGCCCAGGTGGCCGGCCTCTTCGTGGGGGAGTGGGCCGGCTGGGAGCCCCTGGTGACGGTGCTGGCCTGGTCCACGCTGGCGGGCAGCCTCCTGCAGCTCGGCGTCCAGCTCCCGTCGGTGGCGCGACGGATCGGACGGCTGGAGGCCTCCTGGTCGTGGGACGGGGCCTCCCTCCGCACCGTGGTCTCCAACGCGGTGCCGGTGATCTCCAGCCAGGGCGTGTTCCAGATCTCGAGCCTGGTGGACCTGATGCTGGCCAGCGTCCTGCCCACGGCGGCGGTGGCCGGCCTGTACTACGCCCAGCGCCTGGCCTACCTGCCGCTCAGCCTCTTTGGCGTCTCGGTGGCCACCGCGTCGCTCCCGGAGATGTCGCGCGACACGGCCGCCCCGGCCCTGCGGGCCCGGCTGCGGGGGGGCTTCTTCCAGATCCTCTGGTTCGTCCTGCCCGCCTCGGTGGCGCTCATCCTGTTCGGCGACCTGATCACCGCGCTGCTCTTCGAGCGCGGGGCGTTCGACGCCCGGAGCACGGCGCTGGTGGCCGCGATCCTGGTCGCCTACGGGCTGGGCCTGGTGGCCACCAGCTCGGTGAAGCTGTTCGCCAGCGGGTTCCACGCGATGCAGGACACGACGACGCCGCTGAAGTACGCCGCCGTCTCGGTGGCGCTGGGCGTGGGGGTCGGGGCGGCGCTCATGTTCTGGCTGCGGGCGCGGGGCCTGGGGGCCGTGGCGGTGGCCGGGCTCATCGCGGGCGGCGCGGTGGGGGGATGGACCAACCTGGTGCTGCTGTGGCGCGGCCTCCGGCGCGAGGTGGGCACGCTCTTCGGCCGGCGGGAGCTGATGCGGGTCCTCCGGATCGCGGCCGCGGCCGCCGCGGCCGGCGGGGCCGGTCACGCGGCGCGGGGCTGGCTCGCGGGGCTGGTGCCCCCGGACGACGTGGTCGGCCGGGCGGCGGTGCTGGCCGGAACGCTGCTGGTCGCGGGGGTACCATACCTGCTGATCGCCGGGACGCCGCCGGGGACCTCCGGGAAGGCCGAGCCGTCGCCTCGAGGCCGATGACACAGCCCGCCACCGACAGGATCGAGCGGCTCCGTTCCGAGGCCGGCGACCTGCCGGACCGGCCCGGCGTGTACGTCTTCCGGGACGCCGACGGCGACGTGCTCTACGTCGGCAAGGCCAAGTCCCTCCGCTCCCGCGTCCGGAGCTACTTCCACGCCGACGCCAACCGCGGGGTCAGGGTCCGCGAGCTGGTCCGCCGGGTCGAGGACCTCGAGACCTTCGTGCTCGACTCCGAGGGCGAGGCGCTCCTGCTGGAGTGGAACCTCATCAAGGAGCACGAGCCCCGCTTCAACGTCGAGCTCCGCGACGACAAGAGCTATCCGTACGTGAAGGTCACCGTCCAGGAGCCCTTCCCGCGGGTGACCGTGACCCGTCAGCTCGAGCGCGACGGGTCCCGCTACTTCGGCCCCTACACCGACGTGGGGGGGATGCGAAGCGCCCTCCGGATGCTCAAGAAGCTGTATCCGGTCCGGAGCTGTCACTACGACATGCCGGAGGAGCTCCCCGACCGGCCCTGCCTCGACTATCACATCGGCCGCTGCGAGGCGCCCTGCGCCGGCCACCAGAGCCGCGAGGAGTACCGGGCGATGATCGACGAGATCGTCCGTGTGCTCTCCGGCCGGACCGGGGAGGTGAAGGCCGAGGTCCGGGAGCGGATGGAGCGGGCGGCCGGGGAGCTGGACTTCGAGCGGGCCGCCGAGCTTCGGGACGTTCTGGAGGGGCTGGCGTCCATGGAGCGCCAGCGGGCCGCCGTGGACTTCCGGGGCGGCGACCGGGACGTCCTGGGCGTCGCCCGGGCCGACGGGCTGGCCTGCGGGGTGGTCCTCCGCGTCCGCGACGGACGCCTGCTGGGCCGCGAGGTCCACTTCCTGCGCCAGCTCGAGGACGACGTCGCCGCGGTCACCGGGGCCTTCGTCAAGGGCTTCTACCTGCGCCAGGAGGACCTGCCCGGCGAGCTGATCGTCCCCGCCGACTTCGAGGACCGGGACCTGGTGGAGGAGTACCTGTCGATGCGCCGCGACGGGCCGTTCCGGATCCGCGTCCCGAGCCGCGGCCGGAAGCGGCGGCTGGTCGAGCTGGCCCGGGAGAACGCCGAGCACCTGCTGGAGCAGGAGGGGGAGGCGGTCGGGGCCGCGGGCGGGAACGGGACCGACCCCGACGCGGACGGGGACGGGAGCGACCCGGCGGCCCCCCGCGCGGCGCGCTCGCTGGCCCGGTCGCTGGGGCTGGAGACGCCTCCCCGCGACCTGCTGTGCTTCGACGTCTCGACCCTCCAGGGCGCTGACTCGGTGGGCAGCGCCGTGTGGCTGGAGGGGGGACGGCCGAAGAAGGACGAGTACCGCCGGTTCCGGATCCGGGGCACCGAGGAGGGACGGTCCGACGACTACGCGATGATGCAGGAGATCGTGGGACGGTACTTCGAGCGGCGGGTCCGCGAGGGGGGCGATCTCCCCGACCTGGTGGTGGTGGACGGCGGCGCGGGCCAGCTCGGGGCGGCCCGGCAGGCCATGGAGGCGGCGGGCGTCTCGGACCTGCCCCTGATCGCCCTGGCCAAGCGCGAGGAGGAGATCCACCGGTCCGGGGAGGAGGGGACCGTGCGGATGGACCGGAGCGACCCCGGCCTCCACTGGCTGCAGCGGGTCCGGGACGAGGCGCATCGCTTCGCGCTGGCCTACAACCGCAAGCTTCGGCGCCGCCGCACCCTCCGCTCCCGGCTCTCGGAGGTGCCGGGCGTCGGCCCCTCGCGGGAGCAGGCCCTGCTGAAGCGGTTCGGGAGCCTCGACGCGGTCCGCGGGGCCTCGGCCGACGAGCTGGTGGAGACGCCGGGGGTCGGCGCGGCCACGGCCCGCCGCATCCGCGAGGAGCTCGGCGACGGGGAGAGCGGGTGAAGGTCCGGACGCGCTTCGCCCCGAGCCCCTCGGGCGCGCTGCACCTCGGCAACGCCCGAACCGCCGTGCTGAACTGGGCGCTCGCCCGGCGCCACGGGGGGAGCTTCGTCCTGCGCATCGAGGACACCGACCGCCGCCGGGAGGACCCGGACGCCGAGAAGGCGATCGTCGACGGCCTCGCCTGGCTGGGTCTCGAGCCGGACGAGGGGCCCGACAGGGGCGGACCCCGGGGGCCCTACCGCCAGAGCGAGCGGGACCACCTCCACCGGTCCCACGCCGAGCGGCTGCTGGACCGGGGCCGGGCCTACCGGTGCTTCTGCACGCCCGACGAGCTGGAGGCGCGGCGGGAGGCGGCGCTGGAGACCGGCGAGTCGCCGGCCTACGACGGGCGATGCCGGAACCTGCCGGCGAGCGAGCGCGAGCGGCTCCGGGCCGAGGGGCGGGAGCCGAGCGTGCGCTTCCGGGTCGCGCCGGGGGAGGTGCGCTTCCGGGACCGGGTGCGGGGAGAGATCGCGGTGGAGACCGGGACCTTCGGCGATTTCGTCATCCTGCGCTCCGACGGACGGGCCACCTACAACTTCGCGGCCGTGGTCGACGACCTGCTGATGGAGATCACGCACGTGATCCGGGGGGGCGGCCACCTCTCGAACACGCCGAAGCAGGTCGCGCTGTACCGGGCGCTCGACGCCGATCCGCCGGTCTTCGCCCACGTCCCCATGGTCCTGGCCCCCGGGGGCGGGCCGCTCTCCAAGCGGGCGGGCGCCCGGAGCCTGGAGGCGTATCGCCGCGAGGGCTACCATCCCGACGCGGTGGTCAACTACCTGTCGCTGCTGGGCTGGTCCAGCGAGAGCGGCGACGAGTTCCTGCCCCGGGACCGGATCGTGGACGAGGCCGACCTGGACCGCGTCGGGGTCGCCGACACCGAGCTCGACCCCGACAAGATGCGGTGGCTCTCGGGCCGGCACATCGCCGCCGAGCCGCCGGGGTGGCTGGCCGAACGGCTCGGCACGTACCTCGAGGCGGAGGGCCTGGAGCTGGACGAGCGGGAGCGCCGGGCGGTGGCCGAGCTGGCCCGCGACCGGGTGCAGCTGCTCACGCGGGCCGCGGAGGAGGCGCGCGAGCTGTTCGCCGAGCCCGAGCCCGAGGGCGAGGCGGCCCGGGCGCTGGCCGACCCGGAGGCCGGGGCGGTCCTGGCCGCCGCCCGCGAGGCGTGGTCGGGGCTGCGGCGGTGGGCGAGGGAGGAGGTGCGTCGGGGGCTGGCGGAGGCCCGCCAGACGGCTCCCGTCGGCGGCGCCGCCTTCTACCACCCGCTCCGGGCCGCCCTGACGGGTGCGCTCGAGGGGCCCGACCTCGGGGACGTGGCGTGGGTGATCGGCCGGGAGCGGACCCTGGAGCGCCTCGCGCGGGCGTCCGACGGGTGACGGGAGGGATGATGTTCAGCGAAGAGCTCGCGTGCGGCGCCTGCGGCCGGACCACGGACGCGAGCCCCGGCGCCACCGTCTGCGGAGCCTGCGGCAAGCCCCTGCTGGCCCGCTACGACACGGGGCGGGGCGACCCCGCGGAGCTCGCCCGGGCCTGGGGCGATCGGTCCGGCGGCATGTGGCGGTTCCGGGAGCTGCTCCCTCTGCGGGCCGACGAGCCTCCGGTGACCCTGGGCGAGGGGGGCACGCCCCTGCTCCCGGTGCCCGATCCCGGCGGTCCGCTGGGCGGTGTCCGGCTGCTGGTGAAGGACGAGGGGCGCAACCCGACCGGGAGCTTCAAGGACCGGGGGCTGTCGGCGGCGGTCACCCGGGCCGCCCGCGACGGCGCCGAGGCCTTCGTGATCCCCAGCGCGGGCAACGCCGGGGCGGCGCTGTCCGCCTACGCCGCCCGGGCGGGTCTGCCCGCCCGCGTCTTCGTCCCGGCCGACACCCCGGAGGGCGTGCGCCGGCGGTGCCGCGCCTTCGGGGCGGAGCTCGAGCAGGTGGAGGGGCTCATCGACGAGTGCGGCCGGCGGGCCGCCGAGCACGCCGAGCGGACCGGCGCCTTCGACGTCTCCACCCTGCACGAGCCCTATCGGGTGGAGGGCAAGAAGACCATGATGCTGGAGATCGCCGAGGCGCTGGGCTGGCGGGCGCCGGACGCGGTGGTCTATCCGACCGGGGGCGGCACGGGCCTGATCGCCACGTGGAAGGTGCTGGAGGAGCTGGAGGAGATCGGTCGCCTGGAGGACGTCCGCACCCGCCTGTACGCCGTCCAGTCGGAGGGCTGCGCGCCGATGGTGCGCGCCTGGCGGGAGGGGCGCGAGGAGGCCCGCCCCTGGGACGACCCCGGGACCGGGGCCTGGGGCCTCCGGGTTCCCTCGGCCCTGGGCGACTTCCTCGTCCTCCGGGCCCTCCGCGGGTCCGGCGGCGGCGCGCTGGCGGTGTCGGACGAGGCCATGCGGTCCGGCGCTCGGGAGCTGGGGGCGAGGGCGGGCGTCCACGCCTCGATCGAGGGCGGCGCCACGCTGGCGGCGGCCCGGGAGCTGGCCCGGCGGGGGGAGATCGCCGAGGGCGAGGAGGTCGTCCTCTTCAACACCGCCCACGGCCTGGTCTACTGAGCGACCGCCGCCGGACCGCCGCCTCCGCCCGAGGGTAGGAACGGGGCCGAAGCGAGGCCCGGCCGCCGCGACGGGATCCCCGGGCCGCGGATTCCTCGGGCGTTTCGGCGACGGCCCGGATCCCCTTCCGGCCGGCCCGATCGGCCCGACGCCACAACGACGACGGACGATCCGACAGACGATCAGCGAGAAGGGAGCGACACGTGGTTGAGCGAACGGTTCGTGCCGGAGGAACTCTCCTGCTGGCCGGGTTGCTGGCGCTGGCCGCGCCCGCCCTCGCGAAGGGCCAGGAGGGCGAGGGCGGCGGCGAAGAGCAGGCCGAGGAGCAGGCCGAGACGCAGTGTCCGCTCGAGGCCAAGGAGGTCACGCGACAGGCCCGGGATCATCTCGTACAGGCGAGCCAGCTCGATTCCATCTCGCCCGATCAGGCCGCGCAGAGCTACCAGCAGGCCCTCACACGGCTCCGCCTCGCCCTGCGCCAGGACTCGGCCGACGCCACCGCCCACCTGCTGGCCGGTCGGGCCTACATCGGCCTCGACCGCTACGCCGATGCCGACTCGATGCTGGACCGGTTCACCGAGCTGCTGCCCCAGGAGCCGTGCCGCGGGCTGGCACGACAGGAGCGCCAGGCCGCCTGGGCCAACTCCTACAACGCCGGGATCCGGGCCTACCAGTCCGGCGACGACTCCACGGCCCTGGAGGCCTTCGAGCGGGCGAACCGGATCAAGGAGGACGCCCGCTCCCTCAACAACGCGGCGCTCCTCAACCAGCGGACCGGCGACACCGAGCGGGCCCGCGAGCTGTACCGGCAGTCCATGGAGATCGCCGAGGCTTCGGAGCAGCTCCGGGCGGCCGCCGTCAACCTGGCCGAGCTGCTCCGCAACCAGGGGCAGATCGACTCGGCGCTGAGCATCTACGAGGACTACCTGGAACGGCACCCCGACGACGTCACCGCCAACATCAACTACGCCGTGAGCCTGCGCCGGGCCGGACAGCAGGACAGCGCCCGGGCGGTCTTCCAGAACCTGCTCGAGCGGGACGACCTCGGCTTCCGGCAGTGGTTCAACGTCGGGCTGGGCCTCATGGAGTCGAACACCTACCAGGGCGCCGTCCGCGCCTTCCGGCAGGCGCGGGCCTCCCGCCCCTACGACAAGTCGTCGATGGAGAACCTGGTGCAGGCGAACCTGGGCGCGCAGAACTTCGGGCGCGCGGCCGCGTTGGCCGACAGCATGGTGGACTGGTATCCCTACCAGAAGGGGCTCTACCGATCGCTGATGCAGGCGCTGGACCGGCAGGGAAGGACCGAGGCCGTCGAGCGGCTCCTGCCCCGGATGCAGAACATGGCCCTCGAGTTCCCCCGGCTGAACATGATCCGGCAGGGGCAGGCCTACGTGGTCCGGGGGCAGGTCACCGGCCGCGCCGCCGCCGGCCAGCAGGTGACCATCCCCTTCGAGTTCTTCGGTCCGGACGGCCAGACGGTGGCCGAGAAGGAGGCGACCCTGACGTTGCCCGGCGAGGGCCAGACCCAGTCCTTCCAGCTCCGGCTGGAGACCGACGAGCAGGTGGCCGGGTTCCGCTACGGCCAGGTGGGAGGCGGCTCCTGAGCGAGGGCTCGGCGGCGTCGTCCCCGGCCGGCCGGTCCGCCGCGCCCCCGGAGGGGGGAGAAGGGGACCGGGCGCCGGAGCGGAGGCCCGTGGTGGCGATCGTGGGCCGGCCCAACGTCGGCAAATCCACCCTCTTCAACCGGGTCATCGGTCGCCGACAGGCCATCGTGGCCGAGCGCCCCGGGGTCACCCGGGACCGCCAGTTCGCGGCGGCCGAGTGGGCCGGCAAGCCCTTCCTGCTGGTCGACACCGGCGGGCTGGTCCACGATCCGGAGCGGCCCATGGAGGCGTCGGTCCGGCGGCAGGTGATGCTGGCCGTCGAGCGGGCCGACGCTGTGGTGTTCGTGGCGGACGCCCGCACCGGGGTCCACCCGGTGGACGAGCACGTGGCCCAGCTGCTGCGGCGCTCGGGCCGCCCGGTGGTCCTCACGGTGAACAAGGTGGACGAGCCGGTGGGCGACCGGTCGGAGCTGGACTTCTACCGCCTCGGCCTGGGCGACCCGGTGCCCGTCTCCGCCCTCAACGGGAAGGGCAGCGGCGACCTGCTGGACCGGGTGGTGGCCGAGCTGCCCGAGCCCGAGGAGCGGGACGACGCGCCCGCCGCCGACCTGCGGCTGGCCGTGATCGGCAAGCCCAACGTCGGCAAGTCCAGCTTCGTCAACCGCCTGCTGGGCGAGAACCGGGTGGTCGTGCACCGGGAGGCGGGCACCACGCGCGACGCCATCGACACCTATCTCTCCTACGGGGACCGGACCCTCTGCCTGGTCGACACGGCCGGCCTCCGACGCAGCTCCAGCGTCGACGACGAGGTCGAGTTCTACAGCCGCCTCCGGACGACCGCCGCCATCGAGCGGGCCGAGGTGTGCCTGCTGATCACCGACAGCGACCGGGGCGTCTCCAACCAGGACTTCCGGGTCGGCCAGCGCGCGTGGGACGAGGGGTGCGGCCTCGTCTTCGTGGCGAACAAGTGGGACCTGGTGGAGGACCGCGGGGACGGGATGGTCGGTGACTTCGTCGAGGCCCTGCGCGAGCGCGCGGCGTACCTCCGGCGCGTCCCGGTCCTCACCGCGTCGGCGAAGACCGGCAAGCGGGTGCGGAAGGCGCTCGACCTGGCGCTGGAGGTGCAGGAGAACCGGCGCCGGCGGATCCCGACCCCGGAGGTGAACGACGTCCTCCACGAGCTGCTCGACCGGCGTCAGCCGCCCCAGGGTCCGGGCGGCGACGTGCGGATCTACTACGGCACCCAGCCCGGCACGGAGCCTCCCCTGTTCGTCCTCTTCTGCAACCGCCCGTCCGAGCTCAAGCAGCACTACGTCCGCTACCTGGAGAACGGGTTCCGGGAGGCCTGGAACTTCGAGGGGGTGCCGATCCGGATGAAGGTGCGGGAGCGGGGAGGCGGGCGGGCGTGACGAGCGTCGCCGCGCTGGCCGTCGCCGCCTACCTCCTGGGATCCGTCCCCTCGAGCTGGCTGGCCGGGCGGGCGGCCGGGGTCGACCTCACCCGGCGCGGAAGCGGGAACCTGGGCGGGACCAACGTCTACCGGGTGCTCGGCTGGCGGTGGGCCCTCCCCGTGGTCGTCGTGGACGTGGGCAAGGGCTTCGTCCCCGCCTACTTCTTCATGTCCTGGGACGGATCCGGCGTCGCCGGGCTCGCCCTCGCCTACGGGATGGCGGCCGTGGCCGGCCACGTCTGGTCCGTCTTCCTCCGGTTCCGCGGGGGCAAGGGGGTGGCCACGGCCGCGGGGGTGCTGCTGGCCCTCACCCCGGTGGCCGTCGCCGTGGGCGCGCTGGTCTGGCTGGCCCTGGTCTTCCTCACCCGTATCGTCTCGGTGGCGTCGCTGTCGGCGGCCACGGCCCTGCCGGTGGCGGCGTGGCTGCTGGACGCCCAGCCCGAGAAGGTGACCTTCACCGCGGTGCTGGCGGCGTTCGTCTGGTGGACCCATCGCGCGAACGTGGGCCGCCTGGCCCGCGGCGAGGAGCTGCAGTTCGGCGCCGGGGAGGGCGGGGAGGCGTGACCGGAGAGCGGCGGATCTGCGTCCTGGGCGGGGGAAGCTGGGGCACGGCCCTGGGCGACGTGCTGGTCCGGAACGGCCACGAGGCGACCGTGTGGGCCCACGACCCGGCGGTCGCGGAGGAGATCGACGGGCGCTCCACGAACGAGAAGTACCTGACCGGGGTCGAGCTGGCCCCCGACCTCCGGGCCCGGGCCGACATGGCCGACGCGCTCCGCGGGGCCGGGGTGGTCGTCTCCGCCACCCCTTCGCACGCGGTCCGGGAGGTCTTCCGGGAGGCCCGTGACGCCTTTCCCGAGGACCCGCTGGTGGTCAGCGGCTCCAAGGGCATCGAGATCGAGACCGGCCTGCGGATGAGCGAGGTCATGCGCGACGTGCTCGACGAGGGAGACGCCCGCCGGCTGGTGGTCCTCTCCGGACCGAGCTTCGCCGCCGAGCTGGTCCGGGGCCTCCCGACGGCGGTGGCGGCGGCCTCGGAGCGGCCGGAGGACGCCCGGACGTGCCAGGAGCTCTTCCGGAACGACCACCTCCGGGTCTACACCCAGACCGACGTGGTGGGGACCGAGCTGGGCGGCTCGCTCAAGAACATCATCGCGCTGGCCGCCGGGATCAGCGACGGCCTCGAGCTGGGCAACAACGCCCGGGCCGCCCTCATCACCCGGGGTCTGGCGGAGCTGGGCCGCCTCACCGTCGCCCTGGGGGGCGAGGAGGCCACCCTGTCGGGCCTGGCGGGCGCGGGCGACCTCATCCTCACCTGCACGGGCGACCTGAGCCGCAACCGCCGGGCCGGCCTGGCCATGGGCCGGGGGGCGGACCTGCAGGAGGCGCTGGAGGAGGTGCAGACGGTGGTGGAGGGCGTGCCCACGACGCGGGCGGCCCGCCGGCTGGCCCGGCGCCACGGGGTGGAGATGCCGATCGTCGACGCCGTATACTCCGTGCTGTTCGAGGAGGTGGAGCCCCGCGAGGCCCTGGCCGAGCTGATGGCCCGCGACCCGAAGCCCGAGCGCTGGAGCTGACGTGACCGACGACCGCATCGCGCCCAAGGAGTACTACTCGATCGGAGAGGTGTGCGAGATCACGGGGCTCGAGCCCCACGTGCTGCGCTACTGGGAGTCCCAGTTCGGCGCCCTCAACCCCTCCAAGAACCAGGCCGGCAACCGGATCTACCGGCGCAAGGAGATCAAGCTGGTCCAGCTCCTCCGCCACCTCCTGTACACCGAGAAGTACACCATCGAGGGAGCGGCCGACAAGCTGAAGCAGCTCCGTCGGGAGGGGAAGCTGGCCCGGGCCTCCCGGGTGGCCTGGGACCGCCACACGGTCCGCGACCTCCGGCGCGAGGCCGACGAGCTGGTGGAGCTCCTGAGCCCGGACGGATGAGCGAGGGGACGGACCGGGCGAGCCGGAGCCAGCCGAGCGGCGTGGACGCGGGGGAGGGCCACGGGGGGGGCGTCCGCTTCCTGGTCACCAACGACGACGGCGTCCACGCGCGGGGGCTCCGCCTGCTGGCCGACGCGGCCGCGGAGCTGGGGCGCGTCGAGGTGGCCGCCCCCGACCGCCAGCAGAGCGCGAGCAGCCACAGCCTGACGATGCACCGGCCCCTCCGGGTGACCCGGAGCGAGGAGGGGCACCTCGTGGTGGACGGCACCCCCACCGACTGCGTCCTGCTGGCGGTGAACGAGCTGCTCGACGACCCGCCCGAGTTCGTGGTCTCCGGGGTCAACCACGGGCCGAACATGGGCGAGGACGTCCTCTACTCGGGCACCGTGGCGGCGGCCATGGAGGCCACCATCCTCGGGATCCCCTCCATCGCCGTCTCCTTCGCCGGCGGCCGCGAGGACCGCCTGCGCCGCTACGGCCCCCACGTGCGGCGCCTGCTGGCGTCGCTGACGGACCGGGACGACTTTCCGGAGGAGACCTTCTTCAACGTCAACCTCCCGCCGATCCCGGCGGACGAGGTGCAGGGGGTCCGGGTGACGGCGCTGGGGCGACGCGTCTACTCGGACTCGCTCACCCGGAGCGAGGACCCCCACGGCCGCGAGTACTTCTGGATCGGGGGCGGCCAGTCCCACTGGACGGGCGGGGAGGACTCGGACTTCCGGGCCGTCCGCGCGGGCTTCATCTCCGTCACCCCCCTCCACCTGGACCTCACGAACTTCGAGCTGATGGAGCGGGTCCGCTCCTGGCGGCTGGACGCGGGGACGTGAGCGGCCGGGCCCACCGTCGGGACCGACGCCGCCTGGTCGAGCGGCTGCGCTCGGCCGGGATCGAGGACCTGGCCGTCCTCCACGCCTTCGACGCCGTCCCGCGGCACCGCTTCGTGCCCGAGGCGCTGCGGCGTCGGGCCTACGAGGACGCGGCGCTCCCGCTGGGCCACGGCCAGACCATCTCCCGCCCGGGCGTCCACGCCCTCCACCTGAGCCTGGCGGCTCTCGAGGGGGACGAACGGGTCCTGGAGATCGGCACCGGCTCCGGGTTCCAGACGGCCCTGCTGTGTCGCCTCTGCCGGGAGGTGTACTCGGTCGAGCGGGTGCCCGAGCTGGCCGAGCGGGCCCGGGACCGGCTGGCGGAGCTGGGGATGGAGAACGCGACCCTGAGGATCGGCGACGGGAGCCGGGGATGGCCGGAGGAGGCGCCCTTCGACGCCATCCTGGTCGGAGCGGCCGCGCCGGAGGTGCCGGGCGCCCTCCGGGACCAGCTCGCTTCCGGGGGGCGGATGGTGGTGCCCGTGGGAGAGGGGGACGACCAGGAGCTCCGGCTGGTGCGCCGGGGGGCCGACGGCTGGACGGAGACCACGGTGGACCGGGCCCGCTTCGTCCCGCTCCTGGGCGAGGAGGGATGGTGAAGGGCGCGGAGGAGGGCCGACCGAACGTCGTCCGGCGGCTCTACGACTGGGTGGTGGGGTGGGCCGACCGGCCGTCCGGCCCCGCGGCCCTCACGGGCCTGGCGGCCGCGGAGGCGATCTTCTTCCCGATCCCGCCGGACGTCCTGCTGATCCCGCTCTGCATCGGGCGCCCGAAGCGGTCGCTCCGGTTCGCCCTGCTGTGCACGGCGGGCTCGGTGGCGGGAGCGCTGGTGGGCTACTGGTGCGGGAGCGCCCTGTACGACTCGGTGGGGCGGCCGATCCTCGAGCTGTACGGCTACCAGGACGTCTACCTCCGTGTCGGCCGGCTCTACCGCGAGAACCTGGTCGCCACCCTCGGGGCGGCGGGCTTCACGCCCATCCCCTTCAAGGTGTTCACGCTGGCCGCCGGCGGCTTCCGGGTCCCCGTGCTGCCGTTCGTGGTCGTCTCGGCCGTGAGCCGGGCGGCGCGGTTCTTCCTCGTCGCCGGGCTGCTCCGGATCTTCGGCGAGCCGATCCGCGACTTCATCGACCGCTGGTTCAACCTGCTGACGGTGGTCCTCGCGGTCCTGATCGTCCTGGGGTTCGCGGCGGTGCGATGGCTCTTCTGAGGCCGCGGTCGCGCTTCGTTGACGCGTCGAGCCGGCGGCGGATAGGTTGGGGGCCGCTTTCGTCCGCCCGGGACGCTCCGGGGGGAAGCGGCGCCGAGCCCGGGGGAGGGGGTCGTTGACCGGAACGCCGGAGCCGTACGTGCCCGATCGTCCCCTTCGGGCCGACCGACCGGCCCGGGAGAGGCCCTGGCCGCCGCCGGTCTACGTTCCGCCCTCCGCCGGGGCCGAGGAGGGGGACCTGGCCCGCCGGCTTCGGCGCCGGCTGGAGGAGCCGGCCCCGGGAGCGGAGCAGGGACCGCCGACCGACGAGGACCGGGTGCTGGCGGCCCTGGAGGATCCGGACCTCCGGGACGCGGTCCTCGGTCGCCTGGCGTCGGCGTTCCGCCCGCGTCGGGTCGACCGGGTGGCCGCCCTCGACCCCGCGGGCTGGCTGCTGGCCGCCCCCCTGGCCGACCGGACGGAGGCTCCGCTGCTCGCCCTCCGGACGGATCCGACCTCCCCCGGAGGGGACGGGGACGTCCGGACGGTGTTCGCGGGGCGGGAGACGGGGGAGGAGCTACGGGCCCGCCGCGTCCTCCTGGTGGCCGCGGCGGCGCGGGGAGACGGGACGCTGCGCGCCGCGGCCCGGAGCCTGGAGCGGAGCGGGGCCACGGTGGTGGGGGTGGCGGCGCTCGCCGCGGAAGCGAACGCGGCCCCCCCGGACGTCGGCGACGATTACATCACGTTGTACAGCATAACCTTGTAGCTCTTCGCCTGTAGCGACACGTCAGGAGCGCAGCCCACACACGAGAGGAACCGAAAGCCATGCCAGTCGCTGGATCCGGACCCGTCGCACAACCCGGCAAGGGCCGGGACCGCCCGCCCGACGAGGAGGACGCCTTCATCCGGGCCATCAACCGCATCTGGGCCTGGGCGGCCCGGAACACCGCCACCGTGGTCGCCTCCGCGGTCCTCCTGATCCTGGCGGTCGGCGCCTTCTTCTGGTATCGGGCCTACCAGGAGAACCTCGAGGCCCGCGCCGCGACGGAGCTGCAGACCGTCCAGGCCCGCGCCGCCGCCGGGGACACGGCGGTGGTCGAGGCCCTGAGAGGGTACCTGCAGAGCTTCGGGGGGACCCGTCCGGGCCGTCGGGCCCGGGTCCTCCTGTCGCGACAGCTCCTCCTGGGCGGGCAGGCCGGAGAGGCCGTCTCCACGGTTCGACCGGTGGTGGACGAGACCCGTCCCGAGACCCCCATGGGCTACGCGACCCGGAAGCTCCTGGCCGAAGCGCAGGTCGCGTCCGGCGACACCGCCGCGGCCCTCGAGACCCTGGCGGGTCTCGCCGATGGCGCCCGCTTCGGCTTCCAGCGCCGCCAGGCCGGGGCCGAACGCGCCCGGCTTCTGGCCGATCAGGGCCGGCTGCAGGAGGCGGCGACGATCTACGAGCGGCTGGTCGAGGAGGCGGACGAGGAGGAGGCCGACACGTATCGCCTCCGCCTCGGCGAGGTCCGGGCCCGCCTGGCCGCGGGAGAGGCCGGGGACGGCGGCGAGACGGGGCAGGGGGCCGAGGAGCAGGGCTGAGCCTGAGCCCCGGGACGGGCGGCCCCTTCCTTCGTCTCCACGGCGGCGGGAGGAGGTACCCGTTCTCACGTAACTAGCGGCTTCCAGGGGATCGGCCGGGCCGCGACCCCGGGACGGTTCGAATCCGCCGGATCGCTCCCGATCCGGCCTTCGCGTCCCTCGCCTCCGGCGCCCCCTCAGCGCCTGCCCGGCCGCTCCGACCCCCGCGGGACCCGACCCCGACCAACCCATGTCGGCCTTCCGCTGCTCGAGGGCGACCCCGAGGCCGCCCGCTCCCGTCTCCCTCGATCCGATCCCGCTCACCCCGAAGCGCCGTCGCCGGCTCCCGGCCGCGACGCGGTCCGGAACGCCGGGGCGGTCCCTCCTGAACGGAGCGGGCCGGGTCGGCCCGCGGCGTCCGCCCCCGCCGGTCCGCGGGGTCGGCCGGGCGAGGATCGGGTCGCCTTCGCGATGGGACGCCCGGCCGACGGGCGAACCGAGGGGCGAAGGGCGGGCCTGCGGCCGAGACGACGGAATTCCGCGCGTCGGCAGCGGTTCGGTCGTTTTCCCCGCGGGTTTCCACATGGCACATAAGATACATTATGTAAACTAGGGCGGATCGCACGACGTTCGGTCCCGCCCGGCGACGGACACCCCCTTTCGACCCCCGACCGCCGACACACGTCCCCTGCTCCGTCTCCGTTCTCCGCACGGCTGCCGGGCCCCCGGACCGGGTCGGACGCCGCAGCCGCCGGAGCGCCGAGGCGCACGGAGCGGACCGATGGACTCACAGACGGCCCAGGATCGAGCGCAGGCGGAGCGCCCACACTTTCCAGACGGCCTCGCGGACGATGGCGCCCGACATCTTGCTCTCCCCCACGTCGCGGTCGACGAAGACGATGGGGATCTCCTCGACGCGGTAGCCGAGCTGCCAGGCGCGGAAGCTCATCTCGATCTGGAACGCGTATCCGGTGGAGGTGACGCGGGAGAAGTCGATGGCCTCCAGCACCTCGCGGCGGAAGCACTTGAAGCCGCTGGTGGCGTCGGTGACCGGCAGCCCGGTGACCCAGCGGGCGTACTTGTTCGCGTAGTAGCTCAGCAGGAGGCGGGCCATGGGCCAGTTCACCACGTTGACGCCCTCCAGGTACCGGGAGCCGGCCACCACGTCGGCGTCCCGTACGGCCTCCAGCAGGTCGTCCAGGTACTCGGGGTCGTGGGAGAAGTCGGCGTCCATCTCCAGCAGCCACCGGTAGCCCCGGTCGAGCCCCCAGTCGAACCCGCGGAGATACGCGGATCCGAGTCCCAGCTTGCCCTCCCGGTGGAGGACCTCGACGCGCTCCTCCCGCCGGGCGAGCTCGTCGGCCAGCTCCCCGGTGCCGTCGGGCGAGGCGTCGTCGACCACCAGCACGTCGATCCGCGCGTCCCGGGCGAGGATCCGGGGCAGGATCTCCCCCAGGTTCGCCACCTCGTTGTAGGTGGGGAGGACCACCAGCGCCCGTCCCTCGCCGCGCCCGCCGCTCACGGCGCCTCCTCCCTTCCCCGCGCGGCGGCGTCCGCCCCGCCGGCCCGGGCGGCGGGACCGGCGTCGGAGGCCCGGGGCCCGTCGCCGG
>CAZJJO010000003.1:0-49172 GCA_964546375.1 uncultured Gemmatimonadota bacterium | reverse complement strand
GCCAGCACCTGGACTACCGGCTGGAGGTGATCGACGCCGCCGACCGCTTCCTGGCGGAGCTGGAGGGGGTCACCGACCCCGAGGAGAAGCGGATCCGGGTCGGCCACACGTTCATCGACGTCTTCGAGGAGGCGGCGGGGCGGCACGGCGAGGCGGAGTACCTGGTGCAGGGGACCCTGTACCCGGACGTTATCGAGTCGACGTCGGTGCGCGGCCCGTCGGCCAAGATCAAGTCGCACCACAACGTCGGCGGGCTCCGCCCGGACCTCCCGTTCGAGCTGGTCGAGCCGCTGCGGGAGCTGTTCAAGGACGAGGTCCGGCAGGTGGGCCGCGAGCTGGGCCTGCCCGAGGAGATGGTGGGCCGCCACCCGTTCCCGGGCCCCGGGCTGGCGGTCCGGATCCTGGGCGAGGTGACGCCCGACCGGCTGGAGACGGTGCGCGAGGCGGACGCCATCTACCTGGAGGAGATCCGGTCGGCGGACCTCTACGACGAGATCTGGCAGGCCTTCGCGGTGCTGCTGCCGGTGAAGACGGTGGGGGTGATGGGCGACGCCCGCACGTACGAGAACGTGCTGGCCCTCAGGGCGGTGACCAGCCGCGACGGGATGACGGCCGACTGGTACCGCTTCCCCCACGAGGTGCTGGCCCGGACGTCGAACCGGATCATCAACGAGGTGCCGGGGATCAACCGGGTGGCGTACGACGTTTCGTCCAAGCCGCCGGCGACGATCGAGTGGGAGTAGGGGGCGTCGGGCGGTCCGGGCGGCGCGTCCCCTGCGGCTCGCTGCCGACGCCTGCGGCGCCGGGGGCTCGCTCCGGGGACGTCCCCGCCCGGACCGCCGACGCCCGACGATCCCCTCGGTGCGCCTCGATGGGGGGACGGCGATGGGCGGGGGCGCCGGCCTCCCGGTCGGGCCGTCGGCTCGCTGCCGGCGGCTGACGCTCCGCAGCTTCCGGGCGGCGGGCGCCGCCCGGTGATCTGCTCCGCTCCGCCGCCGGAGGCTCGCCTCGGCCCGACCGGGAGGCCTCCGGGGTGGGCGGTGGGCCCTGGTTGCCCTGCCGTCCGTCTCGGGCGGCTCGCATCGCTCCGCTCGCTCGGGACGGCGGACGGCGACGCCGGGCTCGCGTCGCTTCGCTCGCTCGCGGGGGTGAGCCTGCGCGATCTTCCTCGCCGGGACGGGACCTCGGTGGCAGGTCCCTTGCCACCGGAGGGGGTAGGGGCGGGAGGCCGGGCTTCCCGCAGCGAGCCTCCGGCGCCGGGCGTGCCGGCGGCGGATCGGAGAGGACCGGGCGGCCGGCCTCCGGTCACGGCGCCGACGGAGATTCCAGGCTGACCCCACCCGGGACGGGAGATCCACGATGGCCGACCTGACGGAGATCGCCGAGTTCCTGGACGGCTGGCTGGACGTGCACGAGCTGGACGACTACCCGGGCGCCTACAACGGGCTCGAGGTCGAGTGCCGCCAGCCCGTCGAGAAGGTCGCCGCCGCGGTGGACGCCTGCCGGGCCACGGCCGAGATGGCGGCCGGCGCGGGGGCCCAGCTGCTGGTGGTCCACCACGGGCTCTTCTGGGGGGACCCGCTGCCGCTCACCGGGCGGAACTACCGGCGGGTGAAGGCCTTCCTGGACGCCGACCTGGCGCTCTACGCCGCCCACCTGCCGCTGGACGCCCACGACGAGGTGGGCAACAACGTCCTGCTGGCCGACGCCCTGGAGCTGGAGGTGGAGGGGCGGTTCGGCGAGTTCGACGGCAACGAGGGGCTGGGCGTCTGGTGCTCGGCCGACCTGCCGCGCGAGGACTTCCTCGGCCGGGTGGCCACGGCCTGCGGCGGGGGGGAGCCGACGCTCGTCCCCGGCGGCCCGCCCCACGTCCGGCGGGTGGGGATCTGCACGGGCGCGGCCAGCGAGCTGCTGCCCCAGGCCGAGGCGGCCGGCCTGGACACCTTCGTCACCGGCGAGGGACCCCACCACACCTTCCACCAGGCCCAGGAGCTGGGGCTGAACGTGGTCTACGCCGGCCACTACGCCACCGAGACCTTCGGCGTGAAGGCGGTGGCCCGCCGGCTGGCCGACGAGTTCGGCGTCGAGGCCGAGTTCCTGGACCACCCGACGGGGCTGTAGCGGAGGGATTTCCCGGACCGCCCCCGCCGGACGGTCGTACCCTTCCGCCGGGCCTCCTTGCGGACCGACCGACCCGTATAGTATAGATCTTCTATACAAAGACGAACCATATGACGGGGAGGCGACGTCGTGGCGGACGCCGACGGCACGAACGGGTCCGGAAGCCGGGAACGCCGGCGGCACGGCCCGCGGTCCGGGATCGGTCGCGGCGGGCTCGCCGGGGCCGTGCATTCGGCTCTCCCGCTGGTCGGGCTCCTGGTGGCGGTCGCCGCCTGCGGGGACGGGGCGGAGGGGCCGGCGGCCGCCGTCCGGGACTCCGCCGGCGTCCGGATCGTGGAGAGCACCGGGGAGGACCGGCCGCTGGGGACCGAGGCCGTCCGGGTGGCCGAGCTTGCGCCTCCCGACAGCGCGCTCACGGCGGCCCCGTGGGGGATCGCGGCCGACCCGGCGGCGGGACGGGTCTACGTGGCCGACCGGACGGGCCACCGGGTGGCCGTGTTCGACCGGGACGGCGACTTCGTCCGGCAGATCGGCCGCCGGGGAGAGGGCCCGGGCGAGTTCCGGAGCCCCGCGGCGGTGACGCTGGACCGCCACGGGGCGCTGACGGTCCTGGACACGGGACGGGGGATCCTCTCCACCTGGTCGAGCGCGGGGGAGCTGCTGAACGAGCGCCGGGCGCGGTTCGGCTACTGGGGTCCGGGCATCGCCCTGGGCGAGGACCGCCTCTACACGGTGACGGCGGGCCGGCCGGGCTCGGAGCAGGTCCGGGAGCAGCGGCTCGTGGCCCGGGGGCCGGAGGGCACGGAGGTGATCCGGACCCTCTCCCGGGAGCTGGTGCGGATGGAGCTGTGCGTCTCGGCGCCGGCGCCGGAGGTGGGCGCGCCGGACGTGGTCTGGTCGGGCCGGGGCGACACGGTCCGGGTCCGCCGCGGGCCCGGCTATCGGGTCGACGTCTTCGTCGGCGGTTCGATGGTCCGCAGCGTCCGACGCCGGATCGAGCCCCTCGAGGTCACCCGGGCGACGGCGGTCCGGTGGGTCCGCCGCGGGCCGGGCCCGTACCGGGGGCTCATGCGCCGCTGCGGGGTGGACGCCGGCCGGATCGTCGACGAGGTGGGCCACGTCGAGACGACCCCCCCGGTGATGTCGCTGGCGGCGGATCCGGCGGGCCGCCTCTGGGTCACCCGGACCCCGGACGGGGTACGGCCGGGGCCGGTGGACGTCTTCGGCGCCGACGGGGCGTATCGCGGGACGCTGGAGGTTCCGGGGATGCCGGTGGCCTTCCTGGCGCCCGACCGTTTCGTGGCGCTCCGGATCGAGGAGGGCACGGCCCGGCCGGTGCCCGTCCTCCTGGAGCTGCGAGCGTCCGCGGCGGGCGGCGACGGGGGGGAGGCCGGATCGGGGGAGGCGGCCGCCGACGCATCGGCCGCCGGGTCGGCCGGCCCGGATGTCTCGGACCGCCCGGAGTGGGCGCCGCCGGTGCGGGAAGACCTGCGGAGGATCCGCGACTGCGAGGTCTGTCCGGTGATGGTCGAGCTGCCGGCCGGAAGCTACACGATGGGAGCCCCCGAGGGGGAGGCGCCGGCCGACGAGATCCCGACGCGGCCCGAGGAGACCGAGCGGGCGGAGCGGCCCCGGGTGGAGGTGACCATCGAGGCGCCCTTCGCCATCGGCGAGCACGAGGTGACCTTCGCGCAGTGGGATCGTTGCGTGGAGGCGGGGGGCTGCGAGCACGAGCCGGACGACGAGGGCTGGGGGCGGGGCGACCGGCCGGTGATCCACGTGACCCGCACCGACGCGAAGCAGTACGCGGCCTGGCTGAGCGAGCGGACGGGCGAGACCTACCGCCTGCCGAGCGAGGCGGAGTGGGAGTACGCGGCCCGCGCGGGCACCGGGACGGCCCGCTGGTGGGGCGACGAGCTGGGCGAGGGCCGGGTGCCCTGCGACGGGTGCGGCACGCGCCGGGACGGCGAGTCCACGGCTCCGGTGGGCTCGTACCCGGCGAACCCCTGGGGGCTGCACGACATGCTGAGCAACGTCGAGGAGTGGACGGCCGACTGCTGGCACCCGAGCCACGAGGGGCATCCCGGCGACGGCTCGGCCCGGGTCGAGAGCTCGGAGTGGTGGCGGGAGGAGGGGTGGGAGGACCGTCGCGGCCTCGCGTGCCGGCGACCGGTCACCCGGGGCGGGGCCTTCGGCCACTTCCCGTGGACGATCCGCGCGGCCCACCGGTACTACTACTGGCCCCATCCCAACTGGACCGAGCGGGAAGGCGACGCCCGGGGCTTCCGCCTGGTCCGCGAGGTGTCGTCCGGGGACGGCGGGTGAGCGGCCCGGCGGCCAGACCGTCGGCCGCACGGCAACGGGTCCTCAGGGCACCGGAACCCCGGGCCCCGTCAGAACACCGAGAACTTCAGGTCCTTCAGGTACTTCCTCGGGTTCTCCCGCAGGTCCTTCGTCAGGAGGGTGATCTCTTCCGACGCCCGCCGGAGGTTCTCGGCGGCGGCGGCCGCCCGCTCGTAGAGCCGGTCGTCGTTCACCAGCTTGCCGAGCGACCCCTCGCCGCGGTCGGCCTTGTCGAGGATCGAGGCGAGCGACCGGCTGGAGGCGGTGAGCTCCTCGCTGGCCCGACCCAGCTCGGCGGCGAGGCTGTCCAGCCGGGCCACGGTGCGCCGCAGCTCCGGCCCGGAGGTGGCCCGGTCCAGGTTCGAGGCGGTGGACCGCATCTCCTCGAGCAGCTCGCCGACGGTCTCCCGCTCCGAGCGGACCAGCCGACGGGTCTCCTCCAGGGTGCCGGCCAGGTCGTCGGCGCCGGACCGGACCGCCCGGAGCGTGCTGTCGGAGAGCAGGCGGGCGGTGCGGTCCAGCACGTCCTCGGCCCGGCCGCCCATCTCCGAGGCCAGCGTCTGGAGGTCGCGCCCGGTCCCGCCGGCGA
The DNA here is from genome assembly GCA_964546375.1 of uncultured Gemmatimonadota bacterium. Classification (GTDB taxonomy): domain Bacteria; phylum Gemmatimonadota; class Gemmatimonadetes; order Palauibacterales; family Palauibacteraceae; genus CAYVFM01. Next base: position 44,119 of record CAZJJO010000003.1, on the reverse strand, counting down.
GGGTGTCGCCGGCGCTCAGCCGCTCCCGGGCGCCGCCGGGCAGCAGCTCGACCATCTGGGTGCCGAGGAAGCCGGAGGGCTTGATCACCGCCCGGCTGTCGGCCGGGAGGTCGACCTCGCCGGAGACCTGGACGTCGAGCAGGACCCCGTTCTCGGCGAGCCGGACCCCCCGGACCGAGCCCACGTCGACGCCCCGGAGGTAGACGCGGGAGCCCTGGCTGACCTGGGAGGCCTCGGGCGCCAGCACGTGGAAGCCGTACTGGTCGCCGCCCACGTCCAGGCCGGCGATCCAGGCGACGCCGCCGAGCAGGGCGACCAGGCCCGCCAGCATCAGCAGGCCCACCTGCACCTCGGCCTCGTGCTCGGACCGGAGGCCGGGGTCCCTCACGGCGAGCCCGCCCCGGCCGCGGCGGCCTCCGGACGGCGGCCCCGCCGCCGCGAGAGCCGGTCCATCCCGGTCAGGAACTCGCGCACCGCCGGGTCCTCGCTCTCGTGGAGCTCACCCGGGGTGCCCATCGCCCGGATCCGTCCGTCGGAGAGGAGGGCGATGCGGTCGCCCAGGAAGAAGGCGGACTCGACGTCGTGGGTGACCACCACGCTGGCCAGGCCGATCTCGTCCTGGAGACGGGCGATCAGCTCGTTGATGCGGGCGGCGTTGACCGGGTCCAGGCCGGTGGTCGGCTCGTCGTAGAGGACGTACTTCTTGCGGCCGACGATGGCCCGCGCCAGGGCCACCCGCTTCTGCATGCCGCCCGACAGCTCGGCGGGCAGGAGCGGCAGGACGTCCTCGTCGAGGTTCACGTGGACCAGGCTCTCGCGCACCTTCTCCCGGCAGCCCTCGGGGTCGCGGTCGCACTCGTCGGCGGGCAGGCCCAGCCGGATGTTCTCGCCCACGGTGAGCGAGTCGAAGAGCGCGGAGTTCTGGAAGACGTAGGCGATCTTCGAGCGGACCCGCTCGATGTCGCGGGCGTCGGCGTCGGGCACCGAGATGCCGTCGACCTCCACCGTGCCCTCGTCGGGGTCGAAGAGGCCGACCACGTGCTTGATGAGCACGCTCTTGCCGGTGCCCGAGGGGCCCATGACCACGACGGTCTCGCCCTCGTGGACTTCCAGATCGACGCCGTCCAGGACGACCTGGTCGTTGAGCGACTTCCTCAGCCCTCGGATGCGGATCATCGGCGGCGTCTCCCCCGTGGTCGGCTCCCCCGTCGCCGGGGCGGGATCCCGTCGGGACGGCGGGTCGGCGTGGGCCCCGGCCCGGCCCGTGCTCCCCGTCCGCCTACCCGCGCGGCGAAGCGGCGGTCCCCGGTCACGAGACGGCCTTGTAGACGGGCGCCAGGACCACGTCGAGCACCATGATGGCGACGATGATCGCCACCACCGCGTTGGTCGTCGTCTTGCCGACGCCGGCCGCGCCCTCCTCGGCGCGCAGGCCGACGTAGCAGGCGATGAAGGCGATGGTGAAGCCGAAGAAGACCCCCTTCACCAGCGAGAAGACCAGGGCGGCGGTGTGGTAGTAGCTCCGGACGCCGAAGACGTACTCGTGGGTGCTCATCGGGAGCAGGCCGATGCCGGTGAGCCATCCGCTGAAGACGCCCACCACGTTGGCCAGGATCACCAGCGGGATCAGCACCAGCGTGCCGGCCAGCACCCGGGGCACCACCAGCTCCACCACCGGGTCCCGGCCCAGGGTCCGCAGGGCGTCGATCTGGTCGGTGACCTTCATGGTGCCCAGCTCGGCCCCGATGCCCGCCCCCACCCGGCCCGCGAGCACGATGGCGGTCAGCACCGGGGCCAGCTCGGTCAGCATCCCGGCGGCCACCGCCTCGCCGACGATCCACATCGGCAGGGTGGTGAACTGGTAGCCGCTCTGCTGGGCCAGGACCGAGCCGCTGAGGGCGCCCACCAGCAGGACCAGGCCGGCGCTGTCCACGCCCATCCGCTTGGCCTGGACGAAGGTCTCGTGCAGGTACCGGCGGGGCCGGCGGAAGGCCGAGAGGGTGGCGCCCAGCAGGATGCCCATCCGGCCGGCGTGGCGGACCCCGGCGATGCCGAACCGCCCGAGCCGGCGGACCCACCCGGCCGGCGCCCGTTCCCCCTCGCTCGCCTCGCCGGCACCGGCCCCGTCCGCGCCGAACTCCCCGTCCCCGGACCGGGGCGGAGAGGCGGTCGCGGTCTCGCTCCCGGGCCCGTCGGCGGCGTCCCCGCTCACGGGGCGCTCCGAGCGGGGAGAGGGTCGGAGCCCCCGCCGGCCGGGGCCGGCGACGGATCACGGGAGGCCGACCCGGCGGTGTCGGGGACGCCCGCTCCCCCCGCCCCGGCGGCGGTGTCCTGCCGGGCGCCGGCGTCGGGCCCGCCGACCGTGTCGCCGGCCCGCGCCGGGGCGGCGCCGGGCAGGGTGTCGCCGGCCAGGGGGTCGAGGCTGTCGGGCAGGGGACGCCAGTCGTCCTCCTTCAGGCTGCCGCTCATCTCGTAGACCCGCTGCCAGACGGCCTGCATCCGCTCCGGGTCCTCGCCCCGGTTGCGGGCGAACTCGAGCAGGTCCTCGGCGTCGACGCCCCAGCGGGTCAGCACCCGCTCCCGGGCCGAGTCCAGGGCGGCGCCGGCGGGCGCCGGCTCCAGGGTGGGGGAGACGGCCGTGTCGAGGAGCACCAGCCGGGCCATGGCCTCCACGTAGACCGAGTCCGGGACCACGCCCGCGGGCTCCTCCGGGCCCCCGTCGCCGCAGGCCGCCGCCAGCAGGAGCAGCGCGGCCGCGGCGGCCGTCGGGGCGAGGAAGCGGCCGCCGGCCCCTCCCGCGGTCGAACGGCTCACGCGCCGGTCGCCCCGTCGTCGACCGCCGACTCGGCCCGGCGCCAGAGGAACCAGGCCAGCCAGGCGAAGACGAGGATGCCGACGACCGTCTGGAGCCAGACCGGCCCCTGCCAGGCGTGGCCGACGTGCCAGTTGTCCACCAGCCACTGGAAGACCGGCACCCGCTCGGCGAAGAAGATCACCGCGGCCAGCAGGACGCCCACCAGCGCGGCGCCGGCGATCAGCCCGGAGCTGAAGAGCACGCCGCCCTCCCGCTTGTCCTCCATCTCCTTCCCCTCGCTCGCGGCCTCGGTCAGCTTCCGCAGGCCGCCGCCCACCAGGATGGGGGTGGTCAGCGACACCGGGAGGTAGAGGCCCACGGCGAAGGCCAGCGAGGGCTGCCTGAGGGCGTGCTCCACGATCGCCGCCAGCACGATGCCCACGATCACGAAGCTCCACGGGAGGTTGGCCTCGAGCACGCCGTCGATCACCAGGCTCATCAGCGTGGCCTGGGGGGCGGGCAGCGTCTCGCTGCCGATCCCGTAGGAGCCGTGCAGGAGGATCAGCACCCCGCCCATGACGCTGGCCGAGGTGAGGACGCCGATCATCTCGCCCACCTGCTGCTTCCAGGGGGTGGCGCCCACCAGGAACCCGGTCTTCAGGTCCTGCGAGGTGTCGCCGGCGATGGCCAGGGCGATGCAGACGATGGCGCCCACGGCGAGGATGGAGATCCGGGCGTCGGGGATGTCGCCCATCCCCAGCGCCACGAAGATCAGGGCGGTGGCGATGAGCGTGGCGATGGTCATCCCGCTCACCGGGTTCGAGCTGGAGCCGATGAGCCCGACGATCCGGCTGGAGACGGTGACGAAGAAGAAGGAGAAGACGACGATGGCCACCGCCGCCGCCCAGTTCACGGGGATGACGGGCACCCACCAGATGATGAGGCAGATCACCAGGGCGCCGAGGCCCACCCACTTCAGGGGCACGTCCCGGTCGGTCCGGGCGAGCTCGGCCGTCGCCTCGCCCGCCGCCTCGCCGATCTCCTCCATGCCGATCTTGACGCTCTCCCAGATCGTGCCGAAGGACTTCACCAGGGTGATGAAGCCGCCGTAGGCCACCCCGCCGGCGCCGATGTAGCGGATGTAGCGGTTCCAGATCGCCTCGGTGGACATCTCGGACACCGGGACCTGGCCGGGGTAGATGACCTGCCCGCCGCCGACCAGGTCGATGACCGGGATGATCACCAGCCAGGCCAGGGCACCGCCGCTGAACATGATCAGGGCGATCTTCCATCCGATGATGTAGCCGACGCCCAGCAGCTCGGGGGTCGCGTCGGCCCCGATCTTCGCCTTGCCCCACAGCGGGATCTCGGGGCTCTCGTTCCAGAGCTGGAGGGCGTTGCTGTCGGCCAGGAGCTTGTAGAGGCCGCCCAGGCCGAGCCCGCCGAAGACCAGCTTCGCCTTCGAGCCGCCGGTCTCGCCGGCCACCTGGACCTCGGCGCAGGCGGTGCCCTCGGGGTAGGGGAGCTTGCCGTGCTCGCGGGAGATGAGGAACCGGCGCAGCGGGATCATGAACAGCACGCCCAGCAGCCCGCCCAGCGCCGCCATGGTGAAGACCTCGAGCTGGTCCACGTCCAGGCCCCACACGAACAGCGCCGGGATCGTGAAGATCACGCCCGCGGCCAGGGACTCGCCGGCCGAGCCCACCGACTGGACGATGTTCGTCTCCAGGATCGTCCCGCTCCGGATGAAGCGGAAGACGGCGATGGCCATCACGGCGGCGGGGATGGACGCGCTGACGGTGAGCCCGACCCGCAGGCCCAGGTAGGCGTTGGCCGCGCCGAAGACGACCCCCAGCAGGACGCCGATGACGACGGCCTTCAGGGTGAACTCGGGGAGGTTCGTCTCCTTGGCGACGTAAGGGGTGTACTCGTCGCCCGGAATCTCCTCGTACGCCTCGGGCGGGAGACCGCGCGTCTCGGGCGCGGCGCCGGTCTGGGGCGACTCCGCCATGGGGCGGGCTCCTCTCTGGTCGCTGGCTGTCGGATCGGGGGCGTCGGGCGGGCCGGCGCGGACGCGGCCGGCGGCCGTGCGGAAACAGCTTGCAGGCTACCCGCGGCCGCACCGGGATGTCAAGCAGTCGGCCGGGCTTCCCGGGGCCTCCGCCGCCGCCCGGGGCCGCCCCGGGGCTCGGGCGGACCTCGTCGCGCCGAGACCACCCTGCCGTTGTGACAGGCCGGCGGCCCGGCCCGCCGCCGTCGCGCCCGGATGGCGCATCGTCCCGGCCCCGCAAGGGGGGTTCGGGGGGCACGCCTCTTGCCCCCTTTCAGGAGCCGAGAGCGAGACCACGGGCCGGGCCCGGCGACGGGACCGGCCGACACTCGGCGCACGGGAGCACGCCATGGACGACCGGGATCGACGTCAGGATCGCGACCCCTCCGAACCGGGAGGCGCGGACGGCCCGCGGGCCGGGGACGCGCCGGGCGGCGCGGGCCCGGAGTCCGATCTCGCGGACGCGGGCGCGGCGGACGGAGGGGCCACCGGCGACGCCGGACCGTCCGGGGACGGCCCGGGGGAGCGGGCCGAGACCGGCTCCCCGGGCGGGGGACCCGGCCCGGGCGGCTGGAGCGGGGCGATCTCCGAGATGCAGAACCTGGTGGGCGACGTGGTCGGCGAGGTCCTCGACGGCGTGCGCGGCGCCGCCGGCCGGCGGTTCCCCCGGGTCGACATGGTCCGCGACGCCGACGGGAACTACGTGGTCACGGTCGACCTGCCCGGCGTCGGCCGGGACGAGGTCCGGGTGGCGACGCTGGGGGGCGAGCTCACCATCTCGGGCGAGCGCCCCCGGCCCGAGCTGTCCGAGGGCTCGGAGGTCCTCCGCAGCGAGCGGGGCTACGGCGGCTTCCGCCGGACGCTCCGCCTCCCGCCGGACATCCGGGAGGAGGACGTGTCGGCCCGGCTCGAGGACGGCGTCCTGGAGATCCGGCTCCCCCGGAAGTCGGCCTCGGAGGCGCGGCCGGTGGACATCGAGTGACGGCCGCCCCGCCGGCCGCGGGGGAGCGGGCGACCACCCCGGAGCCGCCCCGGCGACGACTTCGCTCGATGGACGAGATGAACGCTGTCAATCCATTTCTTTCAACATAGATAACGTGATATGATCTCCGGCGACCGACTCACGGTGAAGGCCCGCGAGGCGCTGCAGGACGCCGCCCGCCGGGCCGAGCGCGCGGACAACCCCGCCGTCGAGGACGTCCACCTGCTGGTCGCGCTCCTGGAGCAGGAGGGCGGCGTGGTGGGTCCGGTCCTCGAGAAGGTGGGGGTCGACCCCTCGGCCCTGGCGAGGGAGCTGGACGGGCGCCTGGAGCGCCTGCCCACCCAGACCGGCGCCTCCCCGCAGGTCAGCCGCGAGCTGGGCCGCGTCCTGGACGAGGCCGACGAGCTGGCCCGGGAGATGGACGACGCCTACGTGTCCTCGGAGCACCTCCTGGTCGCCCTGGCCGGCGACCGGGCCAGCACCACCGGGGAGATGCTGAAGGAGCGCGGCGCCGACCGCGGGGCGATCCGATCGGCGATCGCGGACGTTCGCGGCCCCCACCGGGTCACCGATCCGGAGGCGGAGGACCGCTACCAGGCCCTGGAGAAGTACGCCATCGACCTCACCGAGCAGGCCCGGGAGGGGGACCTGGACCCGGTCATCGGCCGCGACGCCGAGATCCGGCGCATCATGCAGGTGCTCTCCCGGCGCACCAAGAACAACCCCGTGCTGATCGGCGAGGCGGGGGTGGGCAAGACCGCCATCGTCGAGGGGCTGGCCCAGCGGATCGTCGAGGGCGACGTGCCCTCCTCGCTGGCCGACAAGAAGCTGGTCCAGCTCGACGTGGCCGCCATGCTGGCCGGGGCGAAGTACCGCGGCGAGTTCGAGGAGCGCTTCAAGGCGGCCCTGAAGGAGATCACCGAGTCCGAGGGCCGCTACGTCTGCTTCATCGACGAGCTCCACACCGTGGTCGGCGCCGGGTCGGCCGAGGGGGCCGTCGACGCCGGGAACATGCTCAAGCCCCCGCTGGCCCGGGGCGAGCTGCGGATGATCGGTGCCACGACCCTCGACGAGTACCGTCAGAACGTCGAGAAGGACCCGGCCCTGGAGCGGCGCTTCCAGCCGGTCCAGGTGGAGGAGCCCGACGTCGAGGGGACCATCGCCATCCTCCGGGGGCTCAAGGAGCGCTACGAGGTCCACCACGGGGTGCGGATCACCGACCCGGCGCTGGTGGCCGCGGCCCGGCTGTCGGACCGCTACATCGGCGAGCGGTTCCTGCCGGACAAGGCCATCGACCTGATCGACGAGGCCGCCTCCCGCCTGCGCATCGAGATCGACTCGATGCCGCAGGAGATCGACGAGGTCGAGCGCCGGGTCACCCAGCTCGAGATCGAGCGCGAGGCGCTGAGGGAGGAGGACGACCCGAAGAGCGAGGCCCGCCTCGAGGAGCTCGAGTCCGAGCTCTCGGAGCTGAAGGAGCGGCTGGCCGGGATGAAGTCCACCTGGATGACCGAGAAGGAGGCCATCGAGCGGGTCCGGGAGCTGAAGCGCGAGCTGGAGCAGAAGAACCTCGCCGCCGACCGGGCCGCTCGCGAGGGCGACCTGGGCCGGGCGGCGGAGATCCGCCACGGCGAGATCCCCGACCTGAAGGAGGAGCTGGCCGAGGCCGAGTCGACGCTGACGGAGATGCAGGCGAGGGCGTCCTTCCTGAAGGAGGAGGTCGGGCCGGAGGACGTGGCCGAGGTGGTCTCCTCGTGGACCGGCATCCCGGTCTCCAAGATGATGGAGGACGAGAAGGAGCGGCTGGCCAACCTGGAGGAGCACCTCCACCGACGGGTCGTGAACCAGGACGAGCCGATCCGGGCGGTCTCGGACGCCGTGCGGCGCAGCCGCGCCGGCCTCAAGGACCCCGACCGGCCCATCGGCAGCTTCATCTTCCTGGGCCCCACGGGGGTCGGGAAGACCGAGACGGCCCGGGCCCTGGCGGAGTTCCTCTTCGACGACGAGGACGCCATGGTCCGGATCGACATGTCCGAGTACATGGAGCGCCACGCCGTGGCCCGGCTGATCGGGGCACCGCCCGGCTACGTCGGCCACGAGGAGGGCGGCCAGCTCACCGAGCGGGTCCGCCGCCATCCCTACAGCGTGGTGCTGTTCGACGAGATCGAGAAGGCCCATCGCGAGGTCTTCAACCTCCTGCTCCAGATCCTCGACGACGGCCGGCTCACCGACGGGCAGGGGCGGACGGTGGACTTCCGGAACACCGTCCTGATCATGACCAGCAACATCGGCAGCGATCGGATCCTGGAGGCGGCCCGGGACGAGGCGGAGGACTGGGACGCCGTGGCCGACGGGGTCACCGACCGGCTCCACGACCACTTCCGGCCGGAGTTCCTGAACCGGGTCGACGACGTGCTCGTCTACCGGCCGCTCACGCGCGAGCATCTGCGCCGGATCGTGGACCTCCAGCTCGAGCGGGTGCGCGAGCGGCTGGCCGAGCGGGAGGTGGAGCTGGAGCTGACCGACGAGGCGAAGCGCCGGCTGGCCGAGGAGGGCTACGACCCGGCCTTCGGGGCCCGGCCGCTGAAGCGGGTGATCCAGCGCCGGATCGAGAACCCGCTGTCGATGGCCTTCCTGGAGGGCGAGTTCGAGGACGGCGACCGGATCCTCGGCGACGTCGATCCGGCGGGGGAGGGGCTCGCCTTCGAGCGGGCGACCGGCCCGTCCGCCGGCGGCGCGGGGCCGGACGGGGAGGCCGAGCGCCGGGAGCCGGCGGAGTCGCCGGCCGGTTGACCGTGCCGGGGCCGCGGCGTATCTACCTCCCGGGCTCCGGGCGGCGGCCGGCCCGGGCGTCGGGTCGCGCCCCCGCCCCCCGGCGGGCCGCTGACGGAGCGGTGCCGCCCCCCTTTCCACCCCGACACCAGGGACGACGGTGATCCGATCCAGCCGCCTGCTCCGCCTCGCGACCGTGCTGCTGTCGGCGGCCGCCCTCCCGCTGGCCGGCTGCGCCAGCTCCACGGGCGGGCTGAGCGACGATCAGGCCGACTACGGCTCGCCCACGGCCGAGGTGGCGGTCGATCGCTTCCTGGAGGCGGCCGGCCAGAAGGACTACCAGGCGATGCGCCGGCAGTTCGGGACCCGGCAGGGTCCGGCCGAGGCCGACCTGGGGGTGAACGAGGTCGAGCAGCGGATGATGGTCCTGGGCGGCCTGCTGGAGCACGACAGCTTCGAGATCCAGCGCCGGGACCTGGCCCGGATCGGGCCCCACCGTGCCCGCTACGTCGCCACCGTGCGGGGCACCCGCAACGGGACCGTCCAGGTACCGGTGATCGCGGTGCAGACGGCCGACGGCCGCTGGTTCGTCGAGCGGCTGGTGATGGACGCCCTCACCCGGGAGGAGTGACCCCGGTCCGGTAGCGGCGGGCCAGCCGCTCGGGGGACAGCCCCAGCCGATAGCCCAGGCGCAGCAGCAGGTGGCGGGCCACGGTGCGCCAGAAGCCGCGCCGCTCCCAGCGGCGCCGCGAGGTGCTCGCCTCGAGCTCCAGCGGGACGAACCGGCCCACCTGCCGGAGGCGCCGCACCAGCTCCACGTCCTCGAACAGCTCCCAGTCCGGGGCGCCCCCCGCCGCCGCGTAGGCCGCCCGGGTGGCGAAGATCGTCTGGTCGCCGGTGGCCGTCCGGAAGAGCCGGGTCCGCAGTCGGACGGCGGCCTCCAGCAGCGACCACCGGCTCAGGGGCGGAGAGGGGGGGGCGAGGGCGAACCGGAAGCAGCCGGCCACGGCGCCCGGCCGCTCCAGGGCGTCGCGGATGGCCGACGCCGCGTCCTCGGGCAGCCGGGAGTCGGCGTGCAGGAAGACGAGGATCCGCCCCTCCGCCGCCCGGGCCCCGGCGTCGAGCTGGGCGCCCCGTCCCGGCCCGGCCCTCAGCACCCGGGCCCGGCGGGCGGCGCGGTCGCGGGTGGCGTCCCGGCTGCCCCCGTCCACCACCACCAGCTCGGCCTCCGGGCCCAGCCCGCGCCGGGCGGAGCGCAGGGCGGCGCCGATCCGCTCCTCCTCGTCCAGGGTCGGCACGACCACGCTGAACTCGGTCACGGCGTCCCTCCGCGTCCCGGGCCGGCCCCTCCCGCCGGCCTCAGCCGCCGGACGGCGCCTCGGACAGCTCGAGCAGGACGCCGCCGGTGGTCCCGGGGTGGAGGAAGGCGACCCGGTGCCCCCCGGCCCCCTCGCGGACGCCGGGCGGGATCGCCTCGGCGCCCTCGCGCTTGGCCCGCTCCAGGGCCGCCTCCAGGTCCGGCACCCGCAGGCAGACGTGGTGGACGCCCGGCCCACGGCGGTCGAGGTGGCGGGCCACCGGCGAGTCGGGCTCGGTGGGCTCGAGCAGCTCGACCCGGCCGGATCCCTCCCCGAAGAAGGCCACCCGGACCCCCTCGGACTCGACCTCCTCCCGCCCGGACGGATCCCGGCCCAGGATCCGGGACCAGAGGGGCACGGCGTCCTCCAGCGAGTTGACCGCGATGCCCACGTGGTCGATGTTGCGATCGTCCGCCATGTCTTGGGCCGGTCCGGCTCCGGGAACGTCGGTGGGGTCGGGACGGTTCCCCGGGCGGGAGCCGGACGCTCCCGCGCTCGCCTTCGCGCCCCGGCCCCCGCGAACATTCGGGTCGGCGGAAGGTATGGAAGGCCGCGGGGAAATTCCATCGGCCCGGCCCGAGGCCGGCGACCCCCAGAACCCAGACGAGGACGGATCATGAGTGCAGGCGCCGAACCGATCGAGGTGACCGAGGACACCTTCGCCGACGAGATCGAGGGGGCGGAGGGACTGGCCATGGTGGACTTCTGGGCGGAGTGGTGCGGGCCGTGCCGCATGGTCGGCCCCATCGTCGAGGAGCTCGCCTCCGAGTACGCCGACCGGCTGAAGGTCGGAAAGGTCGACGTGGACGAGAACCAGGGCATCGCCCAGCGCTTCAACATCCGCTCGATCCCGAGCATCCTCTTCTTCAAGGACGGCGAGCACGTGGACACGGTCGTCGGGGCGGTCCCCAAGGCCCAGCTCGAGCAGAAGATCGAGGAGCACAGCTGACGACCGCCGGCGACGGCGGCATCCACCGCACCCCGCCTCCCGGCGCCCTCCACGGCCCCGGGGGGCGTCGCCGTTCCCGCTGATGGAGCCCGGCCTCTACGTGGTGGCGACCCCGGTCGGCAACCTCGCCGACCTCTCGGACCGGGCCCGCGACACGCTGGCCGGGGTCGAGGTCGTCTACGCCGAGGACACCCGCCGCACCGGCCGCCTGCTGGAGGCGATCGGGGCGGACGTGCCCCTCCGCTCGCTCCACGAGCACAACGAGGCGGCCCGGCTCGAGGAGATCCGCGGACGGCTGGAGGAGGGCGGGCGGTGCGCGATGGTCTCCGACGCCGGCACCCCCGTGGTGTCGGATCCGGGCCGCCGGGCCGTGGCCGCGGCCCTGGAGGGAGGGCACCGGGTGGTGCCGGTCCCCGGCCCCTCGGCCGTGACGGCGGCCCTGTCGGCCTCCGGTCTCCCGGCCGACCGCTTCACCCTGATGGGGTTCCCCCCCCGGTCGGGCGGCGAGCGGGAGGCGTGGATGGAGCGGCTGGCGTCGGCGCCCGAGACGGTCGTCGTGTTCGCGTCGCCGCGCCGCACGGCGTCCCTCCTCGAGGCGTGGGAGGACCGCGGCCTCGGCGACCGGACCTGCGTGCTCTGCCGGGAGCTGACCAAGCTCCACGAGGAGATCCGGCGGGGCACGGTGGCCGATCTGGGCCGGGAGGCGGCGGGCCGGGAGCTGAAGGGCGAGGTGACGCTGGTCCTGGAGGGGGCCGACCCGGAGGCGCGGGAAGGGACGGACGGGCGGTCGGCGGAGGTCGAGGCCTCGGCCCGCCGGCTGCTGCGGCGCGGCTGGAGCACCCGCGACGTGGCCGACCATCTTGGCGAGGTCTTCGGTGTACCCCGGAACGACGCGTACGAGGCTGCGCTGGAGCTGGACGACCGGGAGGGGAGCGGCTGAATGGCGGTCGAGGGGACGGACGTCGCCGGGGAGGCGTTCCGGCCCCCGGACCGTCTGCGCGAGCTGCCCTCCTACCCGCTGGCCGACGCCCCCGAGATCCGGGCTCGCCTGCGCGAGCAGGGTCGCGACGTCATCGATCTCGGGGCGGGCGATCCGGGCCTGCCCGTGCCCGAGGCGGCGGTCAGGACGCTGCGGGCCTCGGCCGGCGATCCGGGCCTCCAGGGCTACGCCTTCCAGCGGGGCCTGCCCGAGTACCGCCGGGCGGTGTCCGACTGGATGGAGCGGCGCTTCGGCCGGCGGCCCGACCCGGCCCGGGAGGTCCTCCCCTTGCTGGGCTCGAAGGAGGGGATCGCCCACCTGCCGGCGGCGGTGCTGGACCCGGGCCAGAGGGCGCTGGTGCCCGACCCGTGCTACGCCGCCTACCTGGGCGGTCCCCACCTCACCGGCGCCCGCGTCGAGCGGGTCCGGCTCCGTCCGGAGAACGGCTTCCGCGTGCCGCCGGAACGGATCCGCGAGGCCGACGGTCCCCTGGGCCTGGTCTACCTCAACTACCCGAACAACCCGACCGGCGCCACGGTCGACCGGGGCTACCTGGAGGCCGTGGCGGCGGCCTGCCGCGAGCGGGACGCCGTGCTGGCCTGGGACAACCCCTACGCCGAGGTCTACTTCGGGGGCGAGCCGCCGCCGGGCCTGCTGGAGGTGGAGGGGGCCGCCGGGACCGGCGTCGAGTTCCACTCCTTCTCCAAGGCCTTCAACATGACCGGCTGGCGGCTGGGCTGGGCCTGCGGATCGGCGGCGGTCCTCGAGGCGCTGGCGAAGGTGAAGAGCTTCTACGACACCGGCGCGTTCCTGCCCGTGCAGGCGGCCGGGGCGGCCGCCCTGCGCGAGGGCGACGCCTACCTGGAGGAGAACCGCGCCCGGCTGCGCCGCCGGCGTGACGCGGCGGTGGAGGCCTTCCGCCGGGCGGGCTTCGAGGTCCGACCGCCCGAGGCCACCCTGTACCTGTGGATGCCGGTCCCCGGCGGGGCGGACGCCGCGGGCTTCGCCCGCCGGGTGCTCGAGGAGGCGGCCGTCCTCCTGATGCCCGGCTCCGCGCTGGGGGAGGGGGGCGAGGGCTGGATCCGGGTGGCGCTGGCCGAGCCCCCCGAGCGCTGCGTCGAGGCCGCCGAGCGCGTCGGGGAGCTGCTGTGAGCGGCGACCGCGGGGCGCGGGGCCCGGACCGGGTCCGCTCGGACCGGCTGGAGGACCGGGAGCGCCGCACGGAGCGGGACCGGTCCTACCGCCGGGCTTTCCGCGTGGGGCTGGTGGTCTCGCTGGCCGTCCACCTGGGCGTCCTCCTGGTCCTGGGCCGCCAGCTCCGGATGCCCGAGCCGGACGGCGAGGAGGCGCGCCCCTCGCCCCCGACCCCCCGGCCCGGACTGCAGGTCACCCGGGTGGAGGTCCGCGAGCTCGCCGACGTCCCCCCGGTCCCCTCGCCCCCGCCCCCGGTCCGCCCCGAGCCGGCGGCCGAGGAGCCGGAGCCGACCGAGGAGGAGGCGGAGGAAGCCGACGAAGCGACGGAGGAGGTCGGCGACGAGACCGCCGGCGAGGAGGAGGCCCGGGTCTCGAACGTGGAGGCGCTGACGCCCCGGCGGGGCGACCCCCGGCTGTGGCGGGAGTTCTGGGACGAGGACGTGGCCCGCCGCTACCTGGGCGGCGGGACCCGGGCGGACAGCGCCCTCCGGGCCATCCTCGGCCAGTACCTGGACAGCCTGCGCCTGAGCCAGGAGCAGCTGGAGGAGGCCCGGGACTGGACCTTCACCGACGAGGACGGCCAGCGCTGGGGCATCTCGCCGGAGGGGATCCACCTGGGCGACGTGACGATCCCCCTGCCGGTGGGCCAGATCCTCTCGCCCACCGGACCCCGGCGCCGGGAGCTGGAGCGGGAGCTGAGGGAGCTGCGGGAGATCCGCCGGCAGGAGGCCATCGAGGCCGCCCAGGAGACCCGCGAGGAGCGGATCGAGGCGATGGAGGAGCGCACCCGGGAGGAGCGCGAGGGCGCCTCCTCCGACACCGCGGAGGGCGGCCTCCGCCCGCCCTGATCGGCCGCGGCGCGGCCGTTGCCCCCCGGGGCGAGGGGGCCTTACACTGCCGGCTCGACCCGGACGGGGGCGGCCGCGCCGGATGCAGGCGATCCCGCCCGCCGACCGCCCCGAGCTCGCCAGGAGCCGACGACCCACCGACGGACCCAACGACGTGTCCGAAACGCTCAGCCCGCGATACGACCCGTCCGACCTCGAGCGCCGCCACTACGAGCGCTGGGAGGAGGCGGGCTACTTCCACCCCGAGGCCGGGGGAGCCGACGACCCGTACACGGTCGTCATCCCGCCCCCGAACGTCACCGCCGAGCTGCACATGGGGCACGGCCTCAACAACACCATCCAGGACGTCCTCGTCCGGTGGCGGCGGATGCAGGGGGCCGACGCGCTCTGGGTGCCCGGGACCGATCACGCGGGGATCGCGACCCAGAACGTGGTGGAGCGCGAGCTGGCCGAGGAGGGGCGGGCCCGCTGGGACCTGGGGCGGGAGGCGTTCGTCGACCGGGTCTGGGACTGGGTCGACGAGTACGGCGCCCGGATCATCGGCCAGCTCAAGGCGATCGGGGCCTCGTGCGACTGGGACCGGACCCGGTTCACCCTGGACGAGGGCCTGTCGCGGGCCGTCCGGGAGGTCTTCGTCCGGCTGTACGAGAAGGGGCTGATCTACCGGGGCAACTACATCATCAACTGGTGCCCCCGCTGTGCGACGGCCCTCTCCAACGAGGAGGTGGAGCACCAGGAGCGGGAGGGCCGGCTCTGGCACATGCGCTATCCGCTGGCCGACGGGGAGGGCCACGTGACGGTGGCCACGACCCGGCCGGAGACGATGCTGGGCGACACGGGGCTGGCCGTGCACCCGGACGACGAGCGCTACCGGGAGCTGGTCGGCCGCGAGGTCGTGCTCCCGCTGGTGGGGCGGCGCCTCCCGGTGGTGGAGGACGCCTTCGTCGATCCCGACTTCGGCTCCGGCGTCGTGAAGGTGACGCCGGCCCACGACCCGAACGACTTCGAGATCGGCCGGCGCCACGACCTGGCCACCGTGGACGTGATGGAGGACGACGCCACGATCTCCGACGCGGCCCCGGAGCGGTTCCGCGGGCTGGACCGGTTCGAGGCCCGCGAAGCGGTGGTCGAGGAGCTGCGGGAGGAGGGGCTCCTGGCCGAGGTCGAGGAGCACGTCCACGCCGTCGGCCGCTGCTACCGGTGCGACACCGAGGTCGAGCCGCGGCTCAGCCTCCAGTGGTTCGTGAAGATGGAGCCGCTGGCCGAGCCCGCCCTGGAGGCCTGGCGGGAGGGCGAGCTGCGCTTCCATCCGGAGAGCTACGGCCAGAACTACGCCCGCTGGCTCGAGGACATCCGGGACTGGTGCATCAGCCGCCAGCTCTGGTGGGGCCACCGGATCCCGGTCTGGTACTGCCCGGACGGGGACTGCGGCCGCGACGAGATCGTCGCCCGCGAGGCCCCCGACGCCTGTCCGGACTGCGGCGGCGAGGTGGAGCAGGACCCGGACGTCCTGGACACCTGGTTCAGCTCGTGGCTCTGGCCCTTCAGCACCCTGGGCTGGCCCGAGGAGACCGAGGACCTGGAGGCCTTCTATCCGACCGACACGCTGGTCACGGGGCCGGACATCCTCTTCTTCTGGGTGGCCAGGATGGTGATGGCCGGCCTGGAGTTCCTCGACGAGCTGCCCTTCACCGACGTGGTGATCAACGGCATGGTGAAGGACCACCTGGGCCGGAACATGTCCAAGTCCCTGGGCAACGGCATCGACCCGATGGAGGTGGTGGACCGCTTCGGCGCGGACGCCCTCCGCTACACCCTGGTCTCGGGCTCGGCCATGGGGGCGGACATCCGGCTCAACTACAAGGACCTGGACGAGGCCTTCCAGGTGGGCCGGAACTTCGGCAACAAGATCTGGAACGCGGCCCGCTTCGCGCTCGAGCACCTGGAGCCCGACGACCTCTCGACCTCGCCGGACGCGGTCGACCTCGAGCTGGCCGACCGCTGGATCCTGAGCCGTTTCCGGCGCACCGCGGTCGAGGTCACCGACCGGCTGGAGCGGTTCCGGCTCCACGACGCGGCCCAGGGCGTCTATCACTTCGTCTGGGACGAGTTCTGCGACTGGTACCTGGAGCTGGCCAAGCCCCGGCTCTACGGGGACCGGGGCGAAGCCGGCCGGCGGGCCGCGGCCGTCACCCTGGCGCACGTCCTGGACGGGTGGCTGCGGCTGCTGCATCCGATCATGCCCTTCATCACCGAGGAGCTGGCGCTGAAGGTTCCCGGCGCCGGGGACCGGGAGACCGTGATGACCGGGCCCTGGCCCGATCCGCCGGCCGGGTGGGAGGACCCGGAGGCGGAGGCCTCCCTGGAGCGGCTCCAGGAGCTGGTGACCGCCGTCCGGAACCTCCGGTCCGAGTACCGGATCCAGCCGGGCACGGAGGTCGAGGTGTGGCTGGGGGCGGTGGACGCGCCGCTGGCGCGGGCCCTGGAGGCCGAGGGGGAGGGCGTCCGCGGGCTGGCCGAGGTCGGCCGGATCCGGTCGGACGGGGTCCAGGGGGCCTCGGGCCCCGGCGCCCGGACCGTGCTCCCGTCGGGGACCGAGCTCTTCGTCCCGCTGGCGGACGTCGTCGACCTGGATCGGGAGCGCGAGCGGCTGCGGGAGGAGATCGACCGGGTGGAGGAGCTGCTCGAGGGCTCCCGCCGGAAGCTGGCGAACGAGGACTTCCTGGAGAAGGCGCCCGAGGAGGTCGTCGAGCGGGAGCGGGAGAAGCGGTCGTCGCTGGAGGAGCAGCGGGAGCGGCTGAACCGGCAGCGCGATGCCCTGGCGGAGACCGGGGACGACGGCTGAGCCCGGTGCGGGCGGCCGAACCCGGTCCGGGCGAGGCCTCCCGCACCGGTCCGGGGAGGAGGGCCGCGGCGGTCGGCGGCGCTGGCTGCTGCTCCTCGTCCTGCTGACCGCGGCCGCCTGCGCGAAGCAGGAGCCGCCGCCGGGGACGGAGCCCGACCAGTCGCCGCCCGGGATCCGGTCGATCACGCCGGCCGACGGTTCGGTGGTCCCGAGGCCGGACGGGCCGCTGAGGGTCCGCTTCGACGAGCCCATCGAGCCGCCCCGGGGCCTCGCCCGGCGCCTGGAAGCCTCGCCGGTCTACAGCTACCGGGTGGAGTTCGGCTTCGACGACATCCGGGTCCGGCCGGAGGAGGGCTGGCGGCCCGGCGCGGTCTACCGCATCCGCTTTCCCGGCGGCGTGACCGACCTGCTGGGCAACGAGCGGGAGGAGCCTTTCGAGGTGACGTTCTCCACGGGGCCGGCCATCACCGACACGCGGGTCTCGGCCCGGATCGTCGACCGGGTCGAGCGTCGACCCCAGGAGGGGGCCCGCGTCCTCTTCCTGGCGGTCGAGGGCGACTCCGTCCCCTACGGCGCCGTGGCGGACACGGGCGGGCGGGTGGAGCTGCCCTCGCTCCCGCCCGACGCCTATCGCGCCTACGCGTTCCGGGACCTCAACGGCAACCGGACGCTCGACCGCCGGCTCGAGCCCTGGGACTCGGCGGCGTTTCGGCTGCCCGACGCAGGCGCGACGGTCGAGCTGGACCTCCGCCTCCTGGAGCCCGACAGCACGCCGCCCCGGCTGGCGCTGGCCGAGGCGGTGGACAGCGTGGAGGTGGAGCTGACCTTCGACGACCACCTGGATCCGGCCCAGGACGTCGACGCCGGCGCGGTCACGGTCACCGCCGCCGGGGGCGACACGGTGGAGCTGGCGGGGGTCGGGACGACCCGGGCGGCGGCGGGCTTCGCGGTGGAGGACACCGCCGCGGAGGACACCGCGGCCCGGGCCGACACCGCCGCGCCGGAGGCCGCCGTCGCCGACACGCTCGGCCCGGAGGCCGCCGCCGAGCCCCCGGGGGACACCCTGCCGGCCGACGACACGCTGCCGCCGGGCGACACGGTCCCGGCCGATACCCTCCCGCTGCCCTCCCGGACGCTCCACCTGCGGACGGACCGTCCGCTCCGCGACAGCGTCCGCTACCGCGTCCGGGCCAGCGGGATCCGGAACCTGCAGGGGCTGGCCGGGGGCGGCGACACGCTCTTCGTCTACCGGCGGGCCCCGGCCGCCGCGGAAGGGGACACGGCGGAGGCCGGGGCGGCGGCCGACACCGCCGGGGCCCGGGCGCCGGGGACGGACACCCTTCCGCCGGCGGACACGGCGGGGCGCGACGGGGCGCCCCCGGACACCGCCGCCCCGGCGGACACGACCGTCGTCCCCGACTCGGCCGCCGTCCCGGACACCACGGCGCGGGACCGGGACCCGTGAGCGGCGCCCGCGACCCCCGGCGCGAGCTGCCGGCCGTCGACCGCCTGCTGGACGAGGACCGGGTCGCGGGCTGGATCGACCGATGGGGACGGGAGCCGGTGAAGGGGGCCCTGCGGGAAGCCCTCGAGGGGGCGCGGCGTCGGATCGAGGCCGAGGGGCTGGAGGAGGCGCCTGCCGCGGGCCGGCTGCTCGATCGGGCCGAGCGGCGTCTGCGCCGTGCGGGCCGGCCGTCCCTGCGGCCGGTCCTGAACGCCACCGGCGTCGTGCTGCACACCAACCTGGGCCGGGCGCCCCTGGCCGCGGAGGCCCGGGAGGCGGTGGACCGGATCGCGGAGGGCTACGCGAACCTGGAGTACGACCTGGAGGCGGGAGGGAGGGGGAGCCGGCACGACCACCCGGCGGGGCTGCTGTGCGAGCTGACGGGGGCCGGGGCGGCCCTGGTGGTGAACAACAACGCCGCGGCGGTGTCGCTGGCGGTGAACGAGCTGGCCGCCGACCGCGAGGTGGTGGTCTCCCGGGGCGAGATGGTCGAGATCGGCGGATCGTTCCGGATCCCCGACGTGGTGGAGCGGAGCGGGGCCGCCCTGCGGGGCGTCGGCACCACCAACCGGACCCGCCTCGGGGACTACCGACAGGCGGTGGGCGAGAGGACCGGGATGCTGCTGAAGGTCCATCCCTCGAACTACCGGGTCGAGGGCTTCGCCGATCGGGTCCCCCTGGAGGAGCTGGTCGAGCTGGGGCGGGACGCGGGCGTGCCCGTGGTGCACGACCTGGGATCGGGGCTCCTGCGGCCGGAGCTGCTGCCGGGCTTCCCGGCCGAGCCCACGCCGACGGGCTCGCTGGAGGCCGGCGCGGACCTGGTGACCTGGAGCGGCGACAAGCTGCTGGGCGGGCCCCAGGCCGGGGTCCTGCTGGGCGAGCCCGACCTGGTCGGCCGGCTGCGGGAGAACCCCCTGCTGCGGGCCTTCCGGGTGGACAAGGCCACGCTGGCGGCCCTGGAGGCCACGCTGCGGCTCTACCGGGACCCCGACCGGGCCGCCGATCGGGTGCCGGCGCTTCGGAGCCTGACCGAGCCGGCCGAGGCGGTGCGGGAGCGGGCCGAGCGGGCCCGGGCGGACCTCGACGTGCCGGACGGCGTCGAGGTCCGGACGCGCTCGATGGAGGCGGTGGTGGGGGGCGGCGCCTACCCGGACCATCGCGTCGCGTCGGCGGGCTGGGCGGTCCGGGGACCGGCCCCCGACGGCGTGGACGCCGCCTGCCGCGCGGGCGAGCCTCCGCTGGTGGGGCGCATCCGCGACGACGAGTTCCGCCTCGACTTCCGGACCCTCCCGCCGGGCCGGGAGCCGGAGGCCGCGCGGGCGCTGGGCCGGGCCCTTCGGCGGGTCGCGGGCTCGGACTGAGTCCGGCGGCCGGTTCCGGCCGCCGGTGGCACGATCGATCGGACGAGGAGGACCATGCGGTATTCGGCCGCGTTCCTGGACCGGGACGGCACCATCATCCGCGACGCCGGCTACGTCGACGATCCCGCCGACGTGGAGCTGCTGCCGGGCGCCGCCCGGGCCGTCTCGCTGCTGAACGCCCGGGGGGTGCCCGTGGTCGTGGTCACCAACCAGTCGGGCATCGGCCGGGGCTACTACGGGGAGGCCGACTTCCGGGCGGTCCAGGAGGAGGTCGAGCGGCGGCTGGCGCTCCACGGCTGCGCCGTGGACGCCGTCGAGCACTGCCCCCACGCCCCGGAGGAGCCGTGCGACTGCCGGAAGCCGGACCTGGGGATGCACCGGGCCGCGGCCGAGCGGATGGGCGTCGCCCTGGAGGACGCCCTCTACGTGGGGGACAAGATCAGCGACGTCCGGCCCGCGGTGCGGACCGGCGGCACCGGCTATCTCCTGCGGTCGGGCCACGAGGTGTCCGGGGAACCGCCCGAGGGCGTCCGGGTGGCCGACGACCTGCTGGCGGCGGTGGTGGACGCGCTGGGCCTGGAGGCGGGGGAGGACCGTGGCTGAGGGCCGGCCGGATCGGACCTCGGACCGGCCCGGCGACCGGGGCCCCGGCCCGGCGGCCGGGGAGACGCCGGCGCGGGTGGCGGTGCTGGCCTCGGGCGGCGGCACCAACCTCCAGGCGCTGCTCGACCGGTTCGGACGGGACGCCGATCCCCCGGCCCGCGTGGCCCTGGTGGTGGGCAGCAGCCCGGGGATCGGCGCCCTGGATCGCGCCCGGAACGCCGGCGTCGAGACCGCCGTCCTCGAGGAGGGGCGGGAGGACGGCGAGCTCCTGCTGGGCCGCCTGGACGCCGCCGACGCCGACCTGGTGGTCCTGGCGGGCTGGCTCCGGCGGGTCCCGGCGCCGGTGGTCCGGGCCTACCGCGGGCGGATGGTCAACATCCATCCGGCCCTCCTGCCCTCGTTCGGCGGGAAGGGGATGTACGGCCGCCGGGTCCACGAGGCGGTGCTCCGGAGCGGCGCCCGGGTCAGCGGACCCACGGTCCATTTCGTGGACGAGGCGTACGACGAGGGCGCCATCATCGCCCAGTGGCCGGTCCCGGTGAAGGAGGACGACGACCCCGACCGGCTGGCGGCCCGGGTGCTGGAGCGGGAGCACCGCGTCCTTCCCGAGGTGGTGGCGGCGCTGGCCCGCGGGGAGGTCTGGCTGGACGAGGAGGGCCGCGCCCGGTGGGAGCGGCCGTGGTTTCCGGGCGAGCGCTTCACGCTGGAGGAGGAATGAGCGTCCCCGCCGCCGGTTGACGCGAGGGCCCCGCCGCCCGAGACTGCGGCCCGCCGTCGCGGGCCGCGCGGCCTCCCTCCCGCCCGGCCCGGGCGGCCGCGCCCCCCGAGCCCGACTCGCACCCGAAGGCCGAAGCCAGCCATGCCCACCGCGCTGATCAGCGTCTCCGACAAGACCGGGGCGGCGGAGTTCGCCTCGTCCCTCGCCGACCGGGGATGGGAGGTCGTCTCGACCGGCGGCACCGCCAGCGAGCTCCGCTCGGCCGGGGTCGAGGTGACGCCGGTGGACGAGCTCACCGGGTTCCCGGAGATCCTCGACGGGCGCGTCAAGACGCTCCACCCGGCGGTCCACGCGGGCATCCTGGCCCGGCGGACGGTGGCCGGGGACATGGATCAGCTCGAGGAGCACGGCTTCCGCCCCGTCGACCTGGTGGCCGTCAACCTCTATCCCTTCCGGGAGACGGTCGAGCGGCCGGACGTGACCCTGGCGGAGGCCCAGGAGCAGATCGACATCGGCGGCCCGACCCTGCTGCGGGCGGCGGCCAAGAACCACGGCTTCGTGTGGCCCGTCTGCGACCCCGACGATTACGGGCGCGTCCTGGAGGCGCTGGACGAGGAGGACGGGGCCGAGCTGCGCCGCAACCTGGCGGCGAAGGTCTTCTACCACACCGCGACCTACGACGCCGCCATCGGCGGCTATCTCCGGACGGCCACCCGCGACCGCGGGGCGGGCCCGGGGATGCCCGAGGAGATGCTGTGGTCGCTGTCGCGGGTCCAGGAGCTCCGGTACGGGGAGAACCCGGACCAGCGAGCCGCCTTCTTCCGCGAGGCGACGGGCAGGAGCTGGGGCATCCCGGCGCTCGAGCAGCACCAGGGCAGGGAGCTGAGCTACAACAACCTCCTGGACGTGGACGGCGCCCTGGCCGCCGTGGAGCCCTTCCGGGCGGGGGACCGGTCGGCGTGCGCCGTCGTCAAGCACACCACCCCGTGCGGGCTGGCGGTCGGGCGCTCGCCGGTGGAGGCCTGGGAGAAGGCGCTGGCCTCGGACCCGCAGAGCGCGTACGGGTCGGTGGTGGCGTTCAACGAGCCGGTCACCGAGGCCGTGGCCGAGGAGATCTCCGAGCTGTTCGTCGAGTGCCTGGTGGCGCCGGGCTACGCCGAGGCGGCCCTGCGGATCCTGCAGGAGCGCGAGAAGCTGCGGGTCCTGGAGCCCCGGACGGACGAGCGGGACCGGGAGGAGGAGCGGGGACACGTGCGTCCGGGCCTGCAGGCCCGCGGCGTGCGGGGCGGCCTGCTGATCCAGACCGAGCCGGAGCCGGTGGACCCCGAGGGGCTGGCGGGCGCGGAGGGGGTCAGCGTGCCCACCAAGCGCCAGCCCTCCGAGGAGGAGTGGTCCGAGCTCGGCTTCGCGTGGGCCGCGATCCAGGCGGTCAAGTCCAACGCCATCGTGCTGGCCCGCGACGGGGCGACCATCGGGATCGGCGCGGGACAGATGAGCCGCGTGGACGCCGTGGAGATCGCGGTGCGGAAGGCGGCGGGCTTCGATCACGAGACCGAGGGCTCGGTGCTGGCCTCCGACGCCTTCTTCCCCTTCCGGGACGGCCTGGACGCGGCCGCCGAGGCCGGGGTCCGGGCGGTGGTCCAGCCCGGCGGCTCCATCCGGGACGAGGAGGTGGTGGCGGCGGCCGACGAGCACGGCCTCGCCATGGTCTTCACGGGCCGCCGGCTCTTCCGCCACTGACGCTCCGGGCCTTCCGCGGCGCCCCCGACGTCGGCGCGAACCTGACGGCGTGAGCGCCGGGGAGGGGGAGCGATGACCGGGGGGAGCGGGGGCTCGACCCCGGCCGGGCCGGACGGGCCGGAGGGCGTGCTGTTCGACCTGGACGGCACCCTGGTCGACACCTGGGAGCTGTACCTGGAGGCGTACCGGCGGGCCCTCGAGCCGATGGTGGAGCGGATGCCCACCCGCGAGGAGGTCGAGGCGGTCGGCCCCTCGGCCGAGCGCCACCTGTTCCGCGGCCTGCTGGGGGCGGAGCGCGGCGAGACGGCCCATCGGCGGTTCCGGCGCCACTACGAGGAGCTGCACGACGAGCTCTTCGAGGGGGTCTATCCGGGCGTCGTGGAGACCCTGGACGGGCTCCGGCGGCGCGGCCGGAGGCTGGGGATCGTCACGGGCAAGAGCCGGCCCGCCTGGGAGGTGACGCGGCGCCGGGTGGAGCTGGGCCCCTTCCACACGGTGATCACCGAGGACGAGGTGGAGGCGCCCAAGCCCTCGCCCGAGGGCCTCCGACGGGCCCTGGAGGAGCTGGGCGTCGAGCCCGGACGGACCGTCTACGTCGGGGACGCCCTCCGCGACCTGGAGGCCGCCCGGGCCGCGGACGTCCGGTTCGCCGGGGCTCTCTGGAGCAAGGGGGAGGAGGAGCGGCCCGACTTCGCGCGCCGCTGCCGCGAGGCGGGTGCCTGGCGGGTGCTGGAGCGCCCGGGCCGGCTGGTCGGGCTGGCGGGTTGACGCCCCCGGCCGCCGCCGGTAACCTCGGGGCCCGCTCTCGGCCCTCCCGGGCCATCCTCCAAGGACCCCACGTTCGAGCCCCTCCCTCGCATGGCAGGCCGACCGAAAGCTCGCTGGCGGACCCCGGCCCTGGCGGCGGGCCTGCTCGTCGTCCTGGCCCTGGCCGGATGCGGCGGCCCGTTCCCGCAGTCGACGCTGGATCCGGTGTCGGACTTCGCCTCGAGGATCGACGGGCTCTTCATGTCGATCTTCTGGTGGGCCGTGGTCGTCTTCGTCGTGGTGGAGGGCCTGCTCGTCTACGTGGTCTTCCGGTTCCGGGACCGCGGCGGCGACGAGCGCCCCGATCCGGTGCACGGGAGCATCCCGCTGGAGATCGGCTGGACGCTGCTGCCGGCGGTGATCCTCGCCCTGATCGCGGTGCCGACGATCCAGACCATCTGGGAGGTCGACAACCCGCCGGAGGACGCCGACGCCCTGCAGGTGGAGGTGGTGGGCCACCAGTGGTGGTGGGAGTTCCGCTATCCCGACCTGGGGGTCACCACCGCCAACGAGATGCACGTCCCGGTGGGGCGGACGGTGCAGCTCACGCTCCGTTCGGCCGACGTGATCCACAGCTTCTGGATCCCCCGGGTGGGGGGGAAGCGGGACGTCAACCCGGGCGAGACCACGGGGCTCTGGTTCACCGTGGACTCGGCGGGGCGGTACACGGGGCAGTGCGCCGAGTTCTGCGGCACCTCGCACGCCCTGATGGGCATGTCGCTGGTGGCCGAGGAGCCGGACGACTTCCGGGCCTGGGTGGAGAACCAGCGGGCGCCGGCGGACACCCCTCGCACCGAGCTCCAGCGGGCCGGCAAGCAGGCGTTCATGGAGAGCGCCTGCCTCGGATGCCACACCATCCGTGGCACCATGGCCCGCGCGACCACGGGCCCGGACCTGACCCACGTGGCGAGCCGGAAGCGGATCGCCGCGGGCGTCCTGCCGAACGACTCGGCGGGGATGGCGCGATGGTTGAAGCACCCGCAGGTGGTGAAGCCGGACAACCGGATGCAGATCCGGGAGCTGGACGAGCGGACCATCCGCGAGCTGGTGGCCTACCTCCAGAGCCTCGACTAGACGGGACGGACGTGGACGCGAGCGGACCGAGGGAGCGATGACGGACGCGGCGGCGCTCTCCCCGACGGGGGACGCGGGACACGGCGAGTACTTCGAGGGCGGCCTGTGGTCCTGGCTCACCACGGTCGACCACAAGCGCATCGGCATCATGTACGGGCTCGCCGCCCTCTTCTTCTTCGTGGTGGGGGGGCTCGAGGCCCTGGTCATCCGGGTGCAGCTGGCCCAGCCCGAGGCGGCGGTCATCAGCGCCGACGCCTACAACCAGCTCTTCACGATGCACGGCACGACGATGATCTTCCTGGCGCTGATGCCGCTCAGCGCCGCCTTCTTCAACTTCGTCGTGCCGCTGCAGATCGGGGCCCGAGACGTGGCCTTCCCCCGGCTCAACGCGTTCAGCTTCTGGACCTTCCTGGCGGGGGGGCTCCTGCTCAACGCGAGCTGGTTCTTCGGCGGCGCGCCGGACGCCGGCTGGTTCGGCTACGCGCCGCTGACCTCGACCCAGTTCTCTCAGGGGATGCGGATCGACTTCTGGGTGCTGGGGCTCCAGCTGCTGGGGGTCAGCTCGCTGGTGGCCGCGCTGAACTTCGCCGTCACCATCCTCAACCTCCGGGCCGAGGGCATGAAGCTGATGCGCATGCCCCTGTTCACCTGGATGACGCTGGTGACGTCGTTCCTGATGATCCTGGCGTTCCCGGCCATCACGGTGGGCCTGGTGCTGCTGATGTTCGACCGGATGTTCGAGGCCAACTTCTTCAACCACCTGGCCGGCGGCGACCCGATCCTCTGGCAGCACCTGTTCTGGATCTTCGGCCATCCGGAGGTCTACATCCTCATCCTCCCGACCATGGGGATCATCTCGGACGTGCTGCCGACGTTCTCCGAGAAGCCGCTGTTCGGCTATCCGGTGGTCGTCTACTCGGGCGTCCTCATCGCCTTCATCGGCTTCGGGGTGTGGGCGCACCACATGTTCAGCGCCGGCCTGGGCCCGGTGGCCAACTCGGTCTTCAGCGCCACCACCATGATCATCGCGGTCCCCACGGGCGTGAAGATCTTCAACTGGATCGCCACGATGTGGGGCGGGAAGCTGCGGTTCCGAACGCCGATGCTGTTCGCCGTCGGGTTCATCGCCATGTTCATCATCGGCGGGCTCAGCGGCGTCATGCACTCCTCGCCCCCGGCCGACCTCCAGCAGACCGACACCTACTTCGTGGTGGCCCACATCCACTACGTGCTCTTCGGGGGCACGATGTTCGGGCTGTTCGCCGGCATCTACTACTGGTTCCCGAAGATCACCGGGCGGATGATGAGCGAGACGCTGGGCAAGTGGCACTTCTGGACCATGGTGGCGGCCTTCAACCTGACCTTCTTCCCCATGCACTTCCTGGGGCTGCTGGGGATGCCCCGGCGGACCTGGACCTACATGGAGGGGCTGGGCTTCGGGGAGATGAACCTGACGGCCACCGTCGGCTCGTTCCTGCTGGCCGCCTCGATCCTGGTCTTCTTCTGGAACTTCTTCCGGAGCATGAAGGCGGGCGAGGAGGCGCCGGCCAACCCCTGGGGCGCCAGCACGCTCGAGTGGGCGATCCCCTCGCCGCCGCCGCACTACAACTTTGCGGAGATCCCCACCGTCCGGCGCCGGGATCCGCTCTGGGCCGAGGACGGCGCCGACGTCCCCGCGGGGGAGGAGCCGGTGATGCCGAGCCCCTCCTGGCGGCCCATCGTGCTGGCGGGCGGCCTGCTGCTCACGGCCGCGGGCGCGCTGATCGGCCTCTGGGTGGTGGCGGCCGGCGTGGCGGTGACGGTGTGGGGCATCTTCGGCTGGGCCTTCGAGCCGGCCGTGCACTGACCGGGACCATGGACGCTGACGCCCTCGACCGGACGGAGGTCCCGACGTGAGCCACGGAGACGCCGGGCTGGACCACCACACGAGCACGGGCCTGCCCAGCACGAAGATGCTGATGTGGGCGTTCATCGGGTCGGAGACCATGCTCTTCGGCACGCTGATCGCCACCTACATGGTCTACCACGGCAACGCCCACACCGGCCCCTACCCGGGCGATCTGCTCAGCGTCCCCTTCATCACCGTCACCACCTTCGTCCTGCTGATGAGCAGCCTGATGATGGTGCTGGCCCTCTCGGCGGTGCAGCGGGACGACCGGAAGTGGATGCGGATCTGGCTCTTCATGACGCCCTTCTTCGGGATCGTCTTCCTGGGGGGGCAGGTCATCGAGTTCACCCACTTCTACCACGAGGGGCTGACGCTGGGCCAGAACATCTTCGGCAGCACCTTCTACACCCTCACGGGGTTCCACGGGGCCCACGTCACGGTGGGCGTGATCTGGCTGCTCACCCTCTGGGTCCAGGCGCTGCGGGGGAAGCTGGACAGCGACGACGCGCTGACGGTGGAGATCGCCGGGCTGTACTGGCACTTCGTCGACGTCGTCTGGATCGTGCTGTTCACGATCATCTACCTGATGCAGGACGTCTAGCCATCCCCGGGCCCATCGGGGAGCGGTCGGCCGGGAGGCCGGACGCCGGGCGCCGGGACGACGGGAGCCGAAGCGAGCGGGAGATCCGGGAGACGATGACCGACACGGCCGAGCCCTCGCACGACGAGCCCCACGCCAGCAACCGCACCTACGTGGTGGTGGCCGCCATCCTGGCCGTGCTCACGGCCCTGGAGGTGGCCGTCTTCTACATCCCGGCGCTGGAGCCGGTGCTGGTGCCGCTGCTGGTGCTGATGATGATCGCCAAGTTCGCGCTGGTCGTCATGTTCTTCATGCACCTCAAGTACGACGACCCGCTCTTCTCGGGGCTGTTCACGGGGCCGCTGGCGGTCTCCACCGCCGTGGCGCTGGCCCTGCTGGCGCTGTACGGGACCTTCGTGGCCGGCGGCTGATCGGGGCCGGCGCGGCCCTCAGCCCCCGTCGCCCGCGCCGCGGCCCGGCAGGAGGTCCGGGTGGCGCAGGAGGAAGTAGCCGGCCATCGCGGCGGCGGCCGCCAGGCCGCCGACCAGGACCTGCCAGGCCGGGAGGCTCCCGAGCAGGGACGGGGCGAAGGTCGCCAGGGCCAGCCAGTGACCGACGGCCAGGAGGCCGAGGGCGAGGACCAGGAGCCAGCCGGGGGCGCGGCCCCGGCGGTGCAGGCCGACGAGCCAGGCGGCCGCGAAGCCGAGGACCGCGAACGCCGCCAGGTGGACCCCGGAGTAGATCGCCACGACGTCGGTGTGGATCGCCTCCAGGTGGGCCGCCGCTCCGGGCCCTTCCAGCAGGGCCGTGCCCAGCACGGAGGGCGCGTGCAGGGGCTGTCCCTGGGCCAGGTCGACGGCCAGGAACCAGGTCGCCACCGCCACGGCCCCCAGGGCCCCGGCGATGAACCCGTCCCACGGGACGTCGCCCTCGTCTCCTCGCGGGTGCTCGGTCATCGCTCCGTCTCCTTCCGTCGCGTCGGTCGGCGCTCGTCGGACGCCCCGCCGGGCCGCCGGGGCGGGCTCAAGGTGGGCGGGCGTCCGGGCCGGGGAAACCGTCCCCCCGGCCGGAGGGCGCCGGGCTCAGGGCCGCCAGCGCCCCTGGCGGCGGCCCTCCGCCAGGACCCGCTCGACGACCTCCCGGAAGCTCCCGCCCAGCTCCTCGGCCGCCGCCTCCAGGGTGGGGTAGGACCGTCGGGCCTGCTCCGGATCGGCCTCCTCGTCCGGCGGGGCCAGGGTGGCCACCACCTGGATCTCCCCGTCGTCGGCCACCCGCCAGGCGGCCCAGGAGATCCGGTCGGCCGGCAGCGGGTCGGTCATCCCTCGCCGCCCCCGCGGCGCTCGGCCAGGACGTCGCCGACCCCGTCGGGATCGAGGCCGGCGGACCGCCACAGGACGGCCAGGTGGTAGAGGAGGTCGGCCGACTCCTCGGCCAGCCGGCGGAGCCGGTCGGGCTCCTCCAGGGCGGCCACCACCACCTCCAGGGCCTCCTCGCCGACCTTCCGGGCCGACGCCGGGGTCCCTCCCTCCAGGAGCCGCACGGTGTGGGAGCCCCCGGGACGGTCCTCGTCCCGCTCGGCCACCACCCGGATCACCTCCTCCATCACGCTGGCCAGCACCGGGGCGGGGGAGGGCGCGGCCCCGTCGAGATCGTCGCCGTCGCCGGGTCCGTCCGTCCGGAAGCGGGTCGAGGGGGGCGTCTCCTCGTCCTCCGATCCCTGCGCGCCGGGCCCGGCGGGGTCCTCCGCGGCCCCGTCCCCGGCCCGGATCGACGGCCCGGCGTCGAAGCAGCTCGCCTCGCCCGTGTGGCACGCCGGCCCGTGGGGCCGTGCGCGGACCAGCAGGGCGTCGGCGTCGCAGTCGGCCCGGACCTCGACCGCCTCGAGCCAGTGGCCGGAGGTGTCGCCCTTGCGCCACAGCTCCCCCCGGGAGCGGGACCAGAAGGTCACCCGGCCCTCCTCCAGGGTGCGGCGCAGGGCCTCGTCGTCCATGTAGGCCAGCATGAGCACCCGGCCGTCGTCCGCGGCCTGCACCACGGCGGGGACGAGGCCCGTGTCGGGGTCGAAGTCGATCCGGTCGGCGAAGTCGGTCATGGGGGCTCCGTGTCGGGGTCGTAGGGGCCGGCGGGGGCTTCCTCCCAGGGCCACGCCTCGTCGGGCGGCCGGACGGGCACGCCGGCCCGTCGCAGCCGCCGCTTCAGCTCGGGAAGGGGCAGCTCGCCGAAGTGGAAGAGGGAGGCGGCCAGGGCGGCCCCGGCGCCGGCCCGGAAGGCCTCGACGAAGTGCTCGGCGGCCCCGGCGCCGCCCGAGGCGACGACCGGGACGTCCACGGCGCCGCAGACGGCGCGGACCAGCTCCAGGTCGTAGCCCTCCTTCGTGCCGTCGCGGTCGATGGAGGTGAGGAGGATCTCGCCGGCGCCCAGCTCGGCGGCGCGGGCCGCCCAGGCCACCGCGTCCCGGTCGGTGTCGACCCGGCCGCCGCTCACCCGCACGCCCCAGCCGGCCTCCGGCCGCTCCCGGTCGCGGCGGTGGGCGTCGATGGCCACCACCACCGCCTGGGAGCCGAAGCGTCGGGCCGCCTCCGAGATCAGGCCCGGGTCGCGGACGGCCGCCGTGTTGATCGACACGCGGTCGGCCCCGGCGAGGAGCACCTCCCGCATCGCCCCGACGTCCCGGAGACCGCCGCCCACGGTGAAGGGCACGAAGAGCCGTCGGGCGACGGCCTCGGCCAGGCGGACGGCCGTCCCGCGGTCCTCGGGGGTCGCCGAGACGTCGAGGAAGACCAGCTCGTCGGCCCCCTGGCGGGCGTAGGCCGCGCCCAGCTCCGCGGGATCGCCGGCGTCGCGCAGCCCCTCGAACCGGACGCCCTTGACCACCCGGCCGTCGTCTACGTCCAGGCAGGGCACCACCCGACGGGCGACGCTCACGGCCCGTCCCCGCCGGCGTCCTCCCCGGACCGTCCCCGGGCGGCCGTCAGGGCGTCGTCCAGGGCCAGGGCTCCGGTGTGGAGGGCGCTGCCCACCACGACGCCGGCGGCGCCGGCCTCCCGGAGGGCGGCCACGTCCTCGGCCCGGGAGACGCCCCCGGCCACCAGGGTCCGGAAGCCGCGGTCGATCACCGTCCGGGCGCCCTCGAGGTCCGGGACGGTGAGGGTCCCGTCCCGGGTCGTGTCGGTGTAGACCACCGTCTCCACGCCCATCGCCTCCAGCCGGTCGAGCAGCTCGTCGCGCTCCAGGGCGCTCTCCTCGGTCCAGCCCTCCACCACGACGCGGCCGTCCCGCACGTCCACGCCCACCGCCACCGCCCGCCCGCCGTGGCGCTCCAGGAGGCGGCCGAGGCGGTCGGGCCGGCGCACGGCGGCCGTGCCGAGGATCACCCGGTCCACCCCCGCCTCCAGGTACCGGCCCGCGGCCGCCTCCGAGCGGAGGCCGCCGCCCACCTGCATCGGCACGTCCAGCTCGTCGCGGAGCCGGAGGACCAGCTCGCGGTGCCGGGGCTCGCCCTCCCGCGCGCCGTCCAGGTCCACCACGTGGAGCGCCCGGGCGCCGCCGGAGACGAACCGCCGGGCCACCGCCGTCGGGTCGCGGCCGTGCTCGGTGACCCGGTCGTAGCGCCCCTGGTGGAGCCGCACGCAGCGGCCGTCCAGCAGGTCGATCGCCGGCCAGACCCTCATCGGCCCTCCGCCTCCACGCCGCACCCGGCGCAGAAGTTGGCCAGCACCCGGAGGCCGGCGGCGCCCGACTTCTCCGGGTGGAACTGCACCCCGGCCACCGGATCCCGCCGGACGGCGGCGGGGAAGGGCTCGCCGTAGCGCGCCGCCCCGACGACGTGCTCCTCGCCGCAGACGACCCGGTGGCCGTGCAGGAAGTAGAACCAGGCCTCCTCGCCCAGGCCCCGGAAGAGCGGGTCGGGGCGGAGGCGGACCCGGTTCCATCCGATCTGCGGGAGCCGCACGTCGGCGTCGAACCGGCGGGTCCGGCCGGGGATCCGGCCCAGGGCCTCCACCTCGCCCTCGCCCTCGTCCGAGCCCTCGGTCAGCAGCTGCATGCCGAGGCAGACCCCCAGCAGCGGCGTCCCGGTCGACCGGAGCGGGCCGGCCAGCGAGCGGGCCTCCAGCTCCTCCATGGCCGACCCGGCGGCCCCGACGCCGGGCAGGATCACGCCGGCGGCCCCCTCCAGCGCCGCGGGGTCCGCCGCCCGGCGGTGGGGCGCGCCCAGGCGGTCCAGGGCGAACTCGACGCTCCGCAGGTTGCCGGCCCCGTAGTCGACCAGCGCCACCGTGCCGTCGCCCTCGCGCGCCCGCCCCCGGCTCATTCGATCCGCCCCTTGGTCGAGGGGAGTTCGCGGCCGAGCCGGGGATCGCGCTCGACCGCCGCGCGGAGCGCCCGCCCCAGGCCCTTGAAGATCGCCTCGATCTTGTGGTGCTCGTTGCGCCCCCGGAGGACCGTGACGTGGAGCGTGGCCTTCAGGTGCCGGGAGAGCGCCAGCAGGAAGTCCTCCACCAGCTCGGTGGGCAGGTCGCCCACGCGCTCCCGCTCGAAGTCGGCCTCGAAGACCAGGTGGCTCCGGCCCCCGAGGTCGACGGCCACGCGGACCAGCGACTCGTCCATGGGCATCAGGAAGCCGTACCGGCGGATCCCCCGCCGCTCGCCCAGCGCGTCGTCGAGGGCCTGCCCGAGGACGATCCCCACGTCCTCGACGGTGTGGTGCTCGTCGACGTGCAGGTCGCCCTCGGCCTCCACCGAGAGGTCCAGCAGGGCGTGGCCGGCCAGCAGCTCGAGCATGTGGTCCAGGAAGCCCACCCCGGTGTCCACCCCGGCCCGGCCGGAGCCGTCCAGCCGTACGGCGACCCGGACGCGGGTCTCGCGGGTCTCCCGCTCGGCCTCGCCCCGTCGCGCCGGGGGACCTCCGGCCGGCCCGCCGCCGGAGCGGCCGCCGCGGTCCGGGCCCGCCTCCGGGGCGGCGTCGCCGTCCCCGTCCCTCGGCCCGCTCACGGCGCCTCCGGGCCGGGGGCCAGGGGGACGGTCCCCGCCGGACGCCGTCCGACCAGCACGGTCGCCTCCTCCCAGCCGGCCCGGCGGGCCGCCGCGGCCCCCTCGGCCAGCCCGCGGTCGACGTGTCGCGGCACGTGGCTGTCGGCGCCCAGCGTCAGGAAGGGGACGCCCTCCTCCCGGGCCCAGGCCAGCACCTCTTCGCGCGGATAGGGCACGCCCGGCGCCTGGGCCACGCCGGAGGTGTTGACCTCGATGCCGAGCCCCCGGCGGGTCATCTCCGCCAGCACGGGACGGATCGTCGCCTCGTGCTCGCCGGGATCGTAGGGCCCGTGGTGCTCGTGGCCGTAGCGGGCCACCAGGTCGAAGTGGCCCACCACGTCGAAGCCGCCCCAGGCGACCATCTCCCCCACCGTCTCGAAGTACCGGCGGTAGGCCTCCCGGCGGCCGCGCGAGGCGAAGTACCGCTCCGGCTCCTCGCCCCCGCTCACGTTGAGGCCGTCCACGACGTGCACCGAGCCGATCACCAGGTCCAGCTCCACCGCGTCGGCCACCGCGTCCAGCTCGTCGGTCCAGCCGGGCCGGTACTCGAACTCGGCCCCCGCCCGCACGTCCAGGCCGTCCAGGCGACGCCGGAGGGCCGCGGCGGCCTCGACCTCCCCGCGGAAGCGGGGGACGGCCTCGCCCCGGCGCACCGACCAGCTCCCGTCCTCCTCCAGGACCTCCACGTGGTTGGTGGTGCACAGGTGCCGGAGGCCGGCCCGCCGGGCGGCGGCGGCGTGCTCGGCCAGCGCGCCGGCCCCGTCGGAGGAGGCGTCGTCGTGGGCGTGGCAGCTCACCGGCGCGGGAGGGCGGCGATCGGGGCTCACGGCCGGAGCACCTCCTCCAGCCCTTCGAGGAACCGGTCGTTCTCCTCCGGGGTCCCCACGGTCACGCGGAGCGCCCCGGCCAGTCCGGCCAGGCCGCTCCGGTCGCGGACCACCACGTCGTGCTCGGCGGCCAGGCGCCGCTGGACGCCGGCCGGGTCGGGCACGAAGAAGAGCAGGAAGTTGGCGTCGGAGGGCGCCACGGTCAGGCCCAGCGACTGCAGCCCGCGCCGCACGCGTCGGCGCTCCTCCCGGAGCCGTCGGACCCGGCGCTCCATCTCGTCCGCCCGCGCCAGGGCGCCGCGGGCCGCCCGCTCGGCCGGGCGCGACAGCGGGTAGGGCAGGCCGGCCCGCTCCATGTGACGCACCAGCACCCGGTGGCCGGCGAGCCAGCCGACCCGCGCCCCCGCCAGGCCCCAGGCCTTCGAGAACGTCCGGAGCACCGCCAGCCGGGGGATCTCCCCCGCCCGGGACGCCAGCGAGGGCCGGGCGGAGAACTCGACGTAGGCCTCGTCCACGGCCACCAGGCTCCGGGTCCGCTCCACCAGCTCCAGCAGCCGGGACCGGTCCAGCAGGTTGCTGGTGGGGTTGTTGGGCGAGCACACGATCACCAGCGGGGCGCCCTCGGCCGCCCGGACGGTGCGGTCGACGTCCAGGTCGTAGTCGCCGTCCAGCCGCACCTCGGCGACTTCGGCCCCGTGGACCTCGGCCCGGGCGGCGTAGACGCCGTAGGTGGGCACGGCCACCACCACCCGTCCCCCGGGGGGGACCACGGTCCGAATCAGGACGTCGACCGCCTCGTCGGATCCGTTGCCCAGCCACAGCCGATCGGCGGGCACCCCGGTCCGGTCGGAGAGGGCGGAGCGGAGGCGCCCGCTGGCCGGGTCGGGGTAGCGGTGGATCTCCGGGTCGGCGTCGGGCGCCAGCGGGCCCAGGGCGTTCTCGTTGGCGTCGAGCAGGGTCCCGGCCCGGTGCTGCGAGCGGGCCGTGGCGTAGGGCTCGACCTCGGTCAGGTGGGGACGGATCAGCCGTCGGACGCGCTCGCTCACGCCGTCCCCCCTCCGGCCGGCTCGCCGGCCCCGCCGCCGTCGCCCGCGGCGGGGTCGTCCGCCGCCAGCCGCTCGCGGACCGAGGCCGCGTGGGCGTCGAAGCCCTCCCACCCGGCCAGCTCCACCACGGTGGGGCCCAGGGCCTCCAGGCCCGACCGGTCCATCCGCTGGACCTGGATCCAGGTGCCGAAGTCGTCCAGCGAGAGGCCGCCCGTCCCCCGGGCCCGGCCCCCGGTGGGGAGGACGTGGTTGGTGCCCGAGGCGTAGTCGCCGGCCGCCACGGGCGTGTCCGGTCCCAGGAAGACCGAGCCGGCGCGCCGGACGTCGGCCAGGTCCGCCTCCGGGTCCCGCCGGAGGACGACCAGGTGCTCGGCGGCGATCCGGTTGACCCTCCGGAGGCTCTCGTCGCGGCCGCCCACGAGCAGGGCCGAGCCCGCCAGCGCCTCGGCGGCCGCGTCGCGGCGCGGGAGGTCGGCCAGCCGGGGCGCCAGCGCCGCGTTCACGCGCCGCGCCAGCCCGGCGTCCGGCACCGCCGCCGCGGCGGTCGAGTCGGGCCCGTGCTCGGCCTGGGCCAGCAGCTCCAGGGCGATCCGCGCCGGGTCGGCGGAGCCGTCGGCCCAGACCAGCACCTCGGAGGGCCCGGCGGGCAGGTCCACGGCGACCTCGCCGAAGACGGCCAGCTTGGCCCGGTTCACCCAGCGACCGCCCGGGCCGACGATCTTGTCCACCGCCGGCACCGTGTCGGTGCCCCCGGCCAGGGCCGCCACGGCCTGGGCGCCGCCCACCGCGAAGAGGGCGTCGACCTCCAGCAGGGCGGCGGCGGCCATCACGGCCTCCGGCGGCTCCCCGTCCGGGCCCGGCGGACAGCAGGCGACCACCTCCGCGCAGCCCGCCACCCGGGCGGGGACGGCCGTCATCACCAGGCTGGACGGATAGGGCGCCCGCCCCCCGGGCACGTAGGCGCCCACCCGGTCCAGGGGACGGAACTCCCGCCAGGCCGTCACCCCCGGCTCCACCTCGACCCGGGCCTCCTCCCGGCGCTGGGCGGCGTGGAAGCGCTCGACGTTCCGGGCCGCCCGCTCCAGGGCCCGGCGGCGCTCCGGCGCCAGCTCGCCGAGGGCGTCCCGGCACCGCCCGGCCGGGACCCGCAGCCGGCGGGGCCGGACCCCGTCGTAGCGCTCGGTCAGCCGGAGGAGCGCGTCGTCGCCCCGCTCCCGGACCTCCGACAGGATGGCGCGGACGGCGTCGTCCACCTCGACGTCGGCGTCCCGCCGGTCCCGGGCCTCCACCCAGCGGTCGGCCGCCGGCCCCTCGAGGACCGGCACCGGTCCCGGCCCGCTCACAGCATCACCTTCTCGACCGGGAGGACCAGGATCTCGCTGCCCCCGGCCTCCTTGATCCGCTCCATCACGTCCCAGAAGACGTCCTCGGCGACGGCCGCGTGCAGGGCCACCATCCCCTCCTCGGAGAGCGGCACCACCGTGGGGCTCTTCATGCCCGGCAGGATGCGCTCGATCTCCGGCAGGGCCTCCTCCGGCGCGTTCAGGGTGACGTACTTCATGCTCCGCGCCTTGAGCAGGCCGTCCAGGCGGGTGCGGAGCCGGTCGATGAGCGCCGCCCGGTCGGGCGTCTCCAGCGAGGACGGATGGGCCGCCAGGACGGCCTGCGACTCCCACAGGTCGCCCACCGGGCGCAGGTCGTTCATCCGCAGGGTGGTCCCGGTGGAGACCAGGTCGCAGATGGCGTCGGCCACGTCCAGCGCCGGGGCCACCTCGGCGGCGCCGCGGATCTCGATCACCTCGGCCTCCATCCCGCGCTCGGCCAGCCAGCCGCGCAGGGAGCGGGGATGGGTGGTCGCGATGCGGGCGCCCGCCAGGTCGGCGGGCTCGGCGGCCTCGGCCTCGCGGGGCACGGCCAGGCTCAGGGTGCAGTAGGCGAAGCCCAGCTCGTCCAGCTCCCGGACGTCGGCGCCGGACTCGCGCACCACGTTGCGGCCCACGATCCCCAGGTCGGCCACGCCGTCCTGGACGTACTCCGGGATGTCGTCGTCCCGCACGAAGAGGAGCTCCAGGTCGAAGTTGCGGCAGCGCGAGAACAGCCGCCGCTCCTGGTCCTCGAACTCCAGCCCGATCCCGTGGAGCAGCTCCAGGGAGTCGCGGGTGAGCCGGCCGTCGTTCTGGATGGCGATCCGGAGGGGATCGCCGTTCAGCTCCTGCATGGTGTGCCTTCCGGTGCTCGTGAGGGGTCGTCGGGCCGCCCGCGGGCTCCGCGGTCGCCGTCCGGAGGGGCACGAAAAAAGGGCGCCCGCTCCGGCCGGAAGCGGGCGCCCTGTTCGATGTCTCCGCGGAACGCGCTCCCTACCGCGGCGGCGCACCCTTCCGGCTCCGGGGACGAACCCGATGCACGTGGTGGGGACGGCCGTGGGGGGCGTGCGCGTTCATGGCGCCCCAAGGTGGCGCGGGCCGGGGGTCCCTGTCAAGACGGGGCGGACCCGGGATCCGGCCGCCCGGGGAAGCGTCGCCCCCGCGGGCGGTCATCCGCCGAAGGAGAGGCCGTCGGCCCGGACCAGGTCGGCGCCGAACAGCCAGCTCGCCTGCCGCAGCGACGCGTGCAGGTCGAACTCGGTCAGGGCGCTGAGGCCCTCCACCGGATGGACGACGTCGTACCACCGGAGGCCGGCGCTGGCCGCCGTGTAGTGGACGCAGATGTTGGCCACGGTGCCGCAGATCACCAGCGTCCCGCGTCCCTCGACCCGGAGCGCGTGGTCGAGGCCGGTCTCGTAGAACCCGTCGTAGCGCGACTTCCGGAAGACCCGGTCCTCGTCCCGGGGCTCGAGCTCGTCGACGATCTCCCAGCCGAACGTGCCCTCCTCCACGTGCCGCCCCCAGATCTCCCACTCGGGGTCCCCCTCGCGGTGGGTGTCCTGGGTGTACCAGACGGGCACCCCGGCCCCTCGGGCCCGGTCGGCCAGCTCCCGGACGACCGGGACGGAGTCCTCGGCGTCGGGGTTGTAGAGGGCCCCGTCCGGGTGGACGAAGTCGTTCTGCATGTCCACCACGAGCAGGACGGCGTCGTCCGGATCCAGGGCCAGGGCGTCGTCGACCTCGTACTCGGGGACTTCCACCTGCATGGCGGCGACCTCGCGGTTCGGGGTGAACGGACGGCGTGGGACGGGCGGCCGGAAGCCGCCGGGATCCGGCCGTCCCGTGCGTGCAAGGGGCGTGCGTCGATCCCCCCTCAGCCCCCGGACTCCGCCGCCTCGGCCAGCCGGCGCTGGTCCCGCCCCACCCAGCGCACCAGCAGCCCCCCGCCGGCGGCGACGGTCAGCCACGTCAGGAAGAAGCGCCACACGGCCGTGTAGGCCACCAGGAGGGAGGAGGGCAGGAAGGGCCGCATCAGCGCCGGGGCCAGCACCTCGCCGACCCCGCTCCCGCCGGGCGTGGGCATGAAGATCAGGAGGAACTGGAGCAGGACGTGGAGGGTGACGATGTTCCAGAACCCCGCCTCGATCCCGAAGCCCCGGAGGACCCCCCATCCCAGCAGGAAGCGGCCCCCGAAGTGGAGGGCGCCCGACAGGGTGGCCAGCAGGAGGGCCAGCTTCCCCTTGCGGGCGTAGATGAGCAGGCTCCCGTGCAGCTCGTGGATCCAGCGCAGGAGCGTGCGGACCCGGCGGCCGGAGCCGAACAGCCGGATCATCCACCCCCGGACCGGGCGCGGGTTGACGGCGAAGAGCACGATGGTCACCACCACCACGGCGAACACGCTCACCGTCCACTCGAACAGCGTGGCGGCCGAGAGGTCCGCCACCGGCAGGCGGACCTCCTCGATGGTCCCCGACGCCCCGGCGAACCAGGCCGTCAGGCCGGCGGCGGTCAGGAAGACCAGGTTGACCAGCAGGCTGGCGAAGTTGCTGGCGGCGGCCTTGCCCACCGAGACGCCCGACCGCACCAGCCCGTACAGGTGGGCGGGCCCGCCGCCGACGCCGGAGGGGGTCAGGTAGGCCAGGCCCGCGGTGGTGCCGCTGATCTTCACGCAGTCCCAGTAGGAGACCCCGTCCAGCTCCAGGGGCCGGAGCAGCAGCCAGACGCGGACGCCGCCGCCGAACCAGTCCAGCGACGCGAAGGCCAGGCAGGGGAGGGCCCACAGGGGATCGAACCGCCGGAAGCCCCGGAGGCTCGCCCCCACGTCCTGGCTGTAGAAGAAGAGGAGGGCGAACCCCGCCACCGAGGCGCCGACGAAGGCCACCAGCCCCCATCGCATCAGGCCCGGCGGCAGGTCCAGCGAGCGGCGGTCGGGCCCGGCGTCCGGGTCCTCGTCGCTGCGCTCGGGCGGGGCGGCGGTGGCTTCCACGGGGCGGTCCTCGGGACGGGCTCGGGTCGGGTGGTGCTCGGGGTCCGATCGCCGGGGGCGGGGTCGGGCCGGCGGATCGTCTGGCCTCCCGTCGGCGGGCCTCTTACGATAAGACCGCCCCCGGCCGGGGCCAAGGAGCGCGGCCCGGCGTCGGTCTCCGCCGGCCGGGCCCGGCGGTCCCGGCGCCGCCCCCGACGGCCGACGGATGAGGTCCTCCACCCGAAGGAAGGAGCCGCCGAGCCGTGAAGCGCTATCCGGCGTTCGACCCCCCGGAGTACGTGGACTGGAGCCTGGACGAGGAGCTGCTGCGGGACTACCGCGAGCGCCTGGCGGAGCGTCCCGAGCGCCGGGAGATCGTCGAGGCGCTCTCCACCGGGGAGCTGCTGGACCTCTACCGGGGCCTGGTGCGGTTCCGCCTGCACGACATCGCGCTGCAGCGGTGGGTCAAGCAGGGCGTCATCTCCAAGGCGTGGCTCGGGACGGGCGAGGAGGCGGTCACGGTGGGGGCGGTCCACGCCCTCCGCCGCGAGGGCCCCGACGGCGACGTGGTCGGCCCGATGATCCGGAACGCGGGCGCCTGCCACGAGATGGGGATGCCGGTGGCCGACATGCTGCGCGGCTACCTGGCCTCGGCCGACTCGCCGACCGGGGGGCGGGACCTCCACATCGGCGACCCGGAGCACGGCATCCAGGCCCCGGTCAGCATGGTCGGGGGGCTGGCCCCGGTGATGAACGGCTACGCGTGGGCCTTCCGGCGCCGCGGTGAGGACCGGATCGCCCTCACGTGGGTGGGCGACGGGGCCACGAAGCACGGCGAGGTCCACGAGGCCCTCAACCTCGCCGCGGTCCGGGACCTGCCGGTGGTGTTCGTCCTCCAGAACAACCAGGTGGCCCTGGGCACGCGCTTCGACCAGCACCACCCGGGCGAGGACTTCGAGGGCTGGGGCCGGGCCTACGGGGCCGAGCTCGTCCGGGCGGACGGGAACCACGTCCTGGACGTGTACGCGGCCACTTCGCGGGCGCGGGAGCGGTGCGTGGCGGGCGAGGGCCCCGTCTTCCTGGCCGTCGAGACCTTCCGGATGGGCGGCCACGCCACCCACGACGTGCGGGAGGCGCGGGAGACCTTCCCGGCGGAGCTGTTCGAGCGCTGGGGCCGGCGCGACCCGATCGGCCTCTACGAGGCCTGGCTGGCCCGGGGCGAGCGCGGGGTGGACCGGGACCGCCTCGAGGCGGTCGAGGAGGAAGTGCGCCGCGAGGTGGACGCGGCGGCCGAGGAGGCCCTGGCGAGCCGCGAGGAGCGCATGCCGGAGCCGGATCGGGCGCCGGAACAGGCGACCGGTGGAGTGTACGGCTGATCCGTGCCGGTCCCGGCCCGGGGCCGGGACGGCGCGGAGCCGTGGACCGAGCGCGGGGGACGACGTGGAGCGACAGCGACGGGAGTTCGAGGCGGAGGGCCGACCCTGGCGCGCCGTGGAGGCCTGGCGCTCGCGGAGGGGCACGGCGCTGGTCTACTTCCTGCCCCTGGCCGGCCCGGAGGGCGAGCCCGCCGAGGACGATCGCCTCGACCGCCGGGCCGGGCTGGAGGCGGGACGCCGCCTCGGCGAGCTGGAGGACGGGGAGCTGGAGGACCTGCTGGGCTCGGGCACGCCCCTCACCGGGACCGAGCGGCGGTTCCGCGGCCCCGACGACCGACCGTGGCTGGCCCAGAGCGTCGGGCCCGTGTGGGCCGACGAGGACGTGGCCCGCGGGCTGACCGGGGTCCGCTTCACCGCGCTGGCCGGCGGGGAGCGCCGGGTCCGGGGCCCCGGCGGCCACGTCGGCCGGGCCTCCGACGAGCGCCTGGCCGCGTGGTGGCGGGAGGCGACCGGAGAGGGGTCGCCGGAGGAGCCCGGCGACCCCTCCGAGGACTGAGGCGCGGCCGGATGGCGACGGAGGACCGGGATCCCGCGACCGTGGACGCCTTCCTGTACGGGGATTACGTCTGCCCCTTCTCCTACCTGCTGGACGCCCGGCTCCGGCGGGTCGGGGACGACCTCGGGCTCCGGGTGCGCTGGCGACCGCTCGTGGTCCACGGGGCCGTCCCGGCCGACGGCCTGCCGGCCGAGCAGCTGGGCCGCTCCCCCGACGAGCAGGCCCGGCTGGAGGCGGAGGTGAGCCGGCAGGCGCGCGAGATCGGCGTGGAGCTGGAGCTGCCCGGCTTCGTCGCCAACTCCCACGAGGCCCTGCAGGCGGCGGAGTTCGCCCGCGACGTGGGCGAGGACGCCTTCCGCCGGGTCCACCGCGCCCTCTTCCGGGCCTGCTTCGTCCACGGGCGGAACCTGGGGCGTCGCGCGGTCCTCCTGGAGGTGGCCGACGAGGCCGGCCTGGACCGCGAGGGGCTGGAGCACGCCCTGGAGGACGGCCGCTACCGCTCGGAGCTGGACCGGGCGTCGGAGGAGGCCGAGCGCTACGGGATCGACGGGACCCCCACCCTGCTGGTGGGTCGCCACAAGGTGGTGGGGGCCGCGCCGACCGAGGTCCTCCGGGAGGCGGCGGGGCGGGCTCGCCGGGACGAGCGGCCGGATCGGCCGCCCGGGGAGGCGGCCGGATGAGCGTGCTTCGGGTCACCTTCCTGGGCACGGCCTCCTCGCGGCCGACCGTCCGCCGCAACGTCTCCGCGCTCTCGGTCCAGCGCGAGGGCGACGCCTTCCTGATGGACTGCGGCGAGGGCACCCAGCGGCAGATGATGCGGTTCGGGGTCGGCTTCCGGGTCCGGGACGTCTTCCTCACGCACCTGCACGCCGACCACTACCTGGGCCTCATCGGGCTGGTGCGGACCATGAGCCTCCAGGGGCGGGAGGCCCCCCTGGTCGTGTGGGCGCCCCCCGGCGGGGCCCGCACCGTCCGCTCGGCCGTGGAGCTGGGCGAGGACC
Source organism: uncultured Gemmatimonadota bacterium (assembly GCA_964546375.1). Lineage (GTDB taxonomy): Bacteria > Gemmatimonadota > Gemmatimonadetes > Palauibacterales > Palauibacteraceae > CAYVFM01. The sequence continues at coordinate 2,907 of CAZJJO010000003.1, read as the reverse complement.
GGGTGCTCTTCGACGTGGAGGTCCGCGAGCTCCGGCCCGGCGAGTCGATGCGCCGGGAGGCCTATCGCATCGAGGCCTACGCCACGCGCCACACCGGGGGGTCGGTGGGCCTGATCCTGGCCGAGGACGACCGGCTCGGACGCTTCGATCCCGACCGCGCCCGGGCGCTCGGCGTGCCGGAGGGCCCCCTCTTCGGACGGCTCCACCGGGGGGAGCCCGTGGAGCTGGAGGACGGCACGGTGGTCCGGCCCGACCAGGTGGTGGGCGAGCCCCGGCCCGGGCGCCGGCTCGTCTACACGGGCGACACGGCTCCCTGTCCGGAGACGGTGGAGGCCGCGGCCGGCGCGGACCTTCTGATCCACGAGGCGACCTTCGGCGAGCCGGAGGCGGTCCGCGCGGCGGACACGGGCCACTCGACGGCCCGCGGGGCGGCGCGCGTCGCCGAGCAGGCCGGGGTGCGGAAGCTGGCGCTGACCCACTTCAGCGCCCGCTACTCGGAGCAGGCGCACCGCCTGGGCCGCGAGGCGGAGAAGGTCTTCCCGGACACCGTCGTGGCCGAGGACGGGATGGCCCTGGAGGTCCCGTTCCCCGAGCAGGACCGCGGGCCCGGCGTCGTCGCGCGCCCGACCTCCGGCGGGGACGACCGGTGACGGAGACGCTGCGTCCCCCGGGCGACAAGTCGATCTCCCACCGGGTCCTGATGCTGGCCCCGCTGGCCGAGGGCCGCTCGCGGGTCCGGGGGCTGCTCGACGCCGACGACGTCCGCTCCACGGCCCGGGCGATGCGGGCCCTGGGCGCCGCCGTCCCGGAGGACTGGACGGGCGAGGTCGTCCTGGAGGGGCCCGCGGAGTTCCGGGACGCCGCCGGGACCGTGGGCTGCGGCAACAGCGGCACCACCGCCCGGATCCTCTGCGGCCTGGCGGCGGGTCTGGGGCGAGCGGCGGTGCTGGACGGCGACCGCTCGCTCCGGGGGCGGCCCATGGACCGGGTCGTCTATCCCCTGCAGGCGCTGGGCGCCGGCATCACCTACCTGGAGGAGGAGGGCCGCCTCCCGCTGGAGCTGGAGCGTCGGACCTCGGGGTCGCTCCGCCCCCTGGTGCACACCCCGCGGGTCGCCAGCGCCCAGGTGAAGTCCTCGCTCCTCCTGGCCGGCCTGGCCGACGGGGTCCGCGTCGAGGTGCGCGAGCCCGGCCGCTCCCGGGACCACACCGAGCGGCTCCTGGCGGCGATGGGGGCGCCGGTGGAGTGGGGCCCGGAGGGGGACGGCGCCCGGGCCGCCCTCGAGGCGCCGGAGGGGGAGCGCCACCGGCTCGAGCCCCTGGAGTTGCGGGTGCCCGGCGACGCCTCCTCGGCGGCCTTCCCGGCGGCAGCGTCGCTCCTGGGCGCGGGCCCGGTCCGGATCGAGGGCGTGGGGCTGAACCCGACCCGGACCGGCTGGATCGAGGTGCTCCGGAGGATGGGAGGACGGGTGGAGGTCGAGGAGCGCGGCCGCGAGGCCGGCGAGCCCGTGGGCGATCTGGTGGTCGAGCCCTCCGACCTGCGGGGCTTCGAGATCCGGCCGGAGGAGGTGCCCCGTCTGCTGGACGAGGTGCCGGTGCTGGCCGTGCTGGCCGCCCGGGCCCGGGGCTCCTCCAGCCTGCGGGGGGCCGCGGAGCTGCGGGTGAAGGAGAGCGATCGCCTGGCCCTGCTGGCCGAGAACCTCGACCGGCTGGGCGTCGCCTGCCGGGAGCGGGAGGACGGCCTGGAGATCGAGGGCGGCGACGGCCGGCTGGAGGGGCGCGTCCGGACCGGGGGCGACCACCGGATGGCCATGGCCTTCGGCGCCCTGACCGCCGCCGGCCACCGCGTCGAGGTGGACGACCCGGACTGCGTGGAAGTCTCCTACCCGGCCTTCTGGCGGGACATGGATCGGCTGGGGGCCGACCGATGAGCGCGGTGGTGGCCGTGGACGGGCCGGCGGCCTCGGGCAAGAGCACCGCGGCCCGGGAGGCGGCCCGTCGCCTCGGGTGGCGGCACCTGAACTCGGGTCTCCTCTACCGGGCGGTGGCCTGGGCCGCGCTCCGCGGGGGCTGGTCGGAGGCCGGGCCGGAGGAGGCGGATCGACGCCTGGCCGAGCTCGACCTGTCGCTGGAGCCCGACGCGGAGGCGGGCTACCGGATCCGGGTGGACGGCGAGCGTCCGGGCCCGGATCTGCGGACCGAGGACGTGGCCGAGGCCGCGTCGCGGGTCTCGCGGCTGGCGCCGGTGCGCGAGACGGTCAACCGGCTCGTGCGCCGCGAGGCCGACCGGCGGTCCCTGGTCTGCGACGGGCGGGACGTGGGCACGGCGATCTTCCCGGACGCCGACCTGAAGGTCTGGCTGACCGCCAGCCCCCGGGAGCGGGCCCGCCGTCGGTTGACGGAGGAGGGCGGCGAGCCCACCGAGGAGCGGCTGCGGCGGGCCGCCGGGCGGATCCGGGCGCGCGACGAGGCCGACGCGGGCCGGTCGCTGGATCCCCTGCGCCGGGCCGAGGACGCCGTGGAGATCGACACCACCGGGCTGGATCCCGACCAGGTGGTCGAGCGCCTGCTGGAAGAGGTCCGGCGCCGGGGGCTCGGCCCCGGCTGACGCCCGCCGCCCGGTCCGCGGCACGGAAGGGCGCCGGCCGGGTACGTGAGGTCCGACGGAGCGCCGACCCCAGGACCGCGCGAGCACCAGGCCCCCGTCCCGTCGGACGGGGGCCGCGGCGTTGCCTCGCCCGGTCCGTCGCGGTACGTTGCCGCTCTGTCTCCGAGATCGCCGCGAAACCTCGAACCCCAACCCCGCCGCGGGGCGCCGTCCCGGCCCGGCGCGGGCGACTAACGCCACGGAACCCTCGATGAGCGACGACCAGAACCCCTCCCCCCCGACAGAGACCGCCAACCCCGC
>CAZJJO010000002.1:0-57157 GCA_964546375.1 uncultured Gemmatimonadota bacterium | reverse complement strand
TGCGTCCCCAGCAAGGCGCTGATCGGGTCGGCCCGGCGGGCGCGGGCCTTCCGCGACGCCGGGGCGTTCGGCCTCCGGCCCCGCGACCCGGAGGTGGACGGGGGACGGGTGCTGGAGAGCGTCCGGGAGGTTCGGACCCGCATCCAGCCCCACGACGACCCCGACCGCTTCCGGGAGATGGGCGTCGACGTGTACGAGGGGGAGGAAGCGCGCCTGCTGCCGGATCCGGCGGTCCGGACCGGCGAGCGGACCCTCGCCGCCCGCAACGTCCTCGTCGCCACCGGGAGCCGGCCGGCGGTCCCGCCGGTGGAGGGCCTGGAGGAGGCCGGCCACGTCACCCACGAGGACGCCTTCGACCGCGGGGAGCTGCCCGGCTCGGCGGTGATCCTCGGCGCCGGCGCGGTCGGCGTGGAGTTCGCCCAGGCCTACGCCCGCCTGGGCGTCGAGACGACGCTGGTGGAGCGGGAGGACCGGCTCCTCCCCGGCGAGGACCCCGAGCTGACGGAGCGCCTCCGGGAGCGCCTCGAAGACGAGGGGGTCCGGGTGCTCACCGGCGCCCGGGCCTCCCGGGTGGAGCGGCGGGGCGAGGAGCGGGTGGTTCGCCTGGAGCCCGGGGACGGGGCGGAGCGCCCGCCCGCGGCCGGCACCGCCGGCACGCCCTCTTCAAATCGATTTGAAGAGGGGTCGGCGGAAGCGGAGGCCGCGGCGGGGTCCGCGGTCCGCGGCGAGGAGCTCCTCGTCGCCACGGGCCGGGAGCCCAACGTCGAGGGGCTGGGGCTGGAGGAGGCCGGCGTGGAGGTCGGCCCGGAGGGGGTCCTGGTCGACCGCCGCCTCCGGACCTCCCGGCGGCGCGTGTTCGCGGCCGGCGACGTCACCGGGGGCCTGCGCTTCACCCACGTGGCCGACCACGAGGCCCGGACGGTGATCCGCAACGCGCTCTTCCCCTTCGACCGGAAGATCGACTACTCGGTCATCCCCCGCGCCGTCTACACCGAGCCGGAGCTGGCACGGGTGGGGCCGACCGAGGCCGACGCCCGGGAGCGACACGGCGACGGGGTCTCGGTCTTCCGCTGCGACCTGGCCGACCTGGACCGCGCCCTCGCCGACCGGAGCGGCCACGGGCTGGTGAAGCTGATCGCCGACCGGAAGGGGCGCCTCCTGGCCGGCCACCTGCTGGCCCCCCGGGCGGGGACGATGGTCGCCGAGGTGGCCCTGGCGATGCGGGAGGGGGCGACGCTGGGCGACCTCTCCGACCTGGTCCACCCCTATCCGACCCTCTCCGAGGGGATCCGCCGCGCCGCGGACGGGTGGCAGCGGTCCCGGCTCACCCCCCGCGTTCGGGGCCTCCTCGACCTCTGGTTCCGGCTGGCCCGGAAGCTCGGCCTGTAGCGGGATCCCCGTGACCCCACCGCCGCCCGCACCGAGGCCCTCCGCGACCGCCGGACGGACCGCCCTCGCCGGCGTCCTCCTGCTCCTGCTCGCGGGCTGCGCCGGGGCGGGGCGGCCGGACCCCGTGGCGGTCGATCCGCCCGCGCCGATCCCGGACACGGCCGAAGAGGCCGGGGTGGATCGGCCCGCGCTCCGGCCCGTCGGGCCTCCCGATCCGCCGCGGCCCTGGCTGCCGCCGGCCCTCTCCTGGCGTCCCTCCGAGCCCCGCGAGGGCGACGTGGTGGCCGTCCACCTCCGCCAGCCGGAGGCCGGCCGCCGTCCGACGGCGGTGGAGGGGGAGCTGGACGGGCGGCCCGTGCGCTTCGCCCGGCTCGGGGACCGCTGGTTCGGCGTCGCCTCGGCCCCCATCGGCTCCGCGGGCCGGGCCTCCCTGGAGCTGCGGTTCCGGCTCGCCCCCGACTCGATGGTGGTTCGGCGGACCGAGCTCCGGATCGCCGAACGCACCTTCCCCGCCACCCGGCTCAGCGTGGATCCGCGGTTCAGCTCGCCCTCGACCGAGGCGCTGGTCCGGATCCGGGAGGAGCGGAAGCTGGTGACGGCCGTCCTGGCGCGGACGACCGACGACTGGCTCCCGCGCGGACCCTTCGAGCGCCCCCGGGGGACCCGCGTGACCAGCCCCTTCGGCCAGCGGCGGGTCTTCAACGACGAGCTGCGGAGCCGGCACACCGGGGTCGACCTGGCCGGCGGGACCGGGGCGCCGGTCCGGGCCCCCGCCCGCGGCCGGGTGGCCCTGGCCCGGGAGCTCTACTACGCCGGCAACGCCGTCTACCTGGACCACGGCCTGGGCCTCTACACCGGCTACTTCCACCTGTCCGACATCACCGTGCGCGAGGGCGACACCCTCCGGGCCGGCGAGCTCGTCGGCCGGGTGGGCGACACGGGCCGCGTCACCGGCCCCCACCTGCACTGGGCGGCCTGGGTCCACGGCGAGCCGCTCGACGCCCGGAGCCTGCTGGAGCTGGAGCCCCCCGTCCCCGCCGGACCGGCCGTCGGCGGGGCGGGCGACGGCGTCGCTGCCCCGGCATCGGTCTTGCCCACCCTGGGGCCCGCGGCCAACTTGCCGGCCGTTCCGATCCCGCGCCCGACGCCCCGCCCGAGACGTCCGACCCGAGGAGATCCATGACGCGACTCGCCCTGGTCCTGGGAGGCAGCGGCTCCCTGGGGGCCTACAGCGGCGGAGCCGTCAGCGAGATCCTGCGAGCGCTGCAGCGCAACCGGCGCGACGGCCCCGTGGAGGTCCGGGTCGTGACCGGCGCTTCGGCGGGAGCGCTGGCGGCGGCGACGGCGGCCCGCTCCCTGGCGGTGAACCCGGAGGTCGTGCCCTGGGCCGACCGCTTCTGGGTCGAGGGGTTTCGGGCGGAGCACCTGCTCGAGCCCCGCCGTCCCGACCGGAGCGGGCTGCTGGACGCCCGGCCGATGGAGGAGATGGTCGGCGAGCTCGTCGACGGTCCCTCCGCCGCCGACGACCGCCCGGCGGCGGCGCTGGGTCGGTCCCTGGCGCTGGGCCTCTGCCTCACCGACCTCGCCGGCACCGGATCGGGGTCCGGCCCGGACCGCCACGCCTCCACGGCCCGCTTCCGGCTGGACGAGGGCCGGGGAGCCGGCCATCCGGTCTGGTCGCGGATCCGGGACACGGCCCTGGCCGCCGCCTCGGTGCCGGTGGTCTTCCCCCTGCGGCGGCTCGCGCGGGAGACGGCCCGTCCGGGCGAGGGCGAAGCCTCGGACCGCCACTGGACGGGCGACGGCCTCGCGGCCGAGCGCCCCCTGTCGCTGGCCCGGGAGCTGGCGGCCGGCTTCGACGACCACGCCGGCGGCGACTGGCGCTACGTCGTGGTGGAGCCCCGCCTCGGACGCGAGGGGGCCCGCTCGGAGGTGCCCCTGGGCGTCGGCGACGCCGCCCGCCTCACCGTTCGGGCGGCCCTGGGGCGGGGCGCCGAGCTGGACCTGCTGGAGGCGGCCGAGGAGGAAGAGCGGATCCGGCTGATGGAGACGCTGGTCCAGCGTCTGCCGGAGATCCACGGCCGGCTGGAGGACGCCGACGCCGTGGGCCTCGGACGCCGGATCGGCGAGCTCGCGGAGCGGGTGGCCGAGTGGGAGATCGCCTACGAGGAGGACGCGGCCGGCGACCCCGCCCTCGACCACCTGGACCGCAGCCTCGAGCGGCTCCAGGACCGGCCCGGCTACGCCGACGCCTTCCGCCGGGTCGGCACCCGCGCCGGACGGACGAGGCTGGCGAAGCTGGTCCTGGTGCTGGAGGCCGCCGCCGGCCTGCGGGACCGTCCCGGGCACCCGGTCCACCTGGTCTCCCCGGACCGCCCGCTGGCCGGCGAGCGGCTGGCCGGCTTCGGCGGCCTCCTGGAGCCCTCCTGGCGGGCCTCCGACTTCGCCGCGGGACGCCGGGACGCCCGCGACCTCCTGGAGGGGGCGCTGGCCGACGCGGTGGACTACCGCCCCGACCCCGAGGACGCGTACCGGGCCGACGGAGGGGCCGACGAGCTGGGGGCCGCGGCCCGCGACCGGCTGGAGCGGCACCTGGAGGCCGAGGTGGACCGCGTCCTGGAGGAGATGCGGCCGGGCGGCTTCCGCGGCCTCTTCTTCGGCCTGGTCCGCCCGGCGCTCCGCCGGGCGGCGGCCGAGCGGGCGGCGGAGGCCCTGCGCCGCTGGTGAGCGCCCCGTCCCGGGCGGTCCGCCCTCAGGCGGGCTCCCAGGCGGCGATCCGGCCCTCGAGCGCCGAGGCCATCACCGTGTAGGGGCTGGCCAGGTAGACCTTCCCGGGGCCGCTGCGGCCGGGGAAGTTCCGGTTGATCGAGCTGATGGTCACCTGGTCCGGGGAGGTGCTCACGCCCGGACCCGCGTTGATGCAGGCGCCGCAGCCCGGCGCCAGCACCTCGACGCCGGCGCGCCGGAACGTCTCGTCCCACCCGCGCTCCCGGGCCTCGCGCTCCACGTTCACCGATCCGTACTGGACGTAGCACTCGACGCCGGGGGCGACCTCTCCCCCCCGCTCGACCGCCTCCGAGAGCACGCGGGCGTACATCTCCATGTCCTTCCGCTTGCTCGCCGTGCAGGAGCCCGCGAAGACGATGTCCAGCTCCACCTCCTCGTCCAGCTCGTCCACCCGCAGCCCGTTGCCCGGGTCGCCCGGGGCGGCGAGCATCGGCCGGATCTCCGCCGCGTCCAGCTCCATGGTCCACTCGTACTCGGCGTCGTCGTCGCTCCGGAGCCCCTCGCACAGCTCCCGGGCCTCGCCGGGCGAGAGGTCCCGGTGCTCCGCCAGCCACCGGGCCGTGGTCCGGTCCGGCGCCACGATGCCGGTGAACGCGCCCACCTCGGCGGCCATGTTGGTGAGCGTCGTCCGCTCGTCGATCCCCAGCCGCTCCACCGCGGGCCCGGTGTACTCGAGGATCTTGCCGATGGCTCGGCCGTCCTTCACGTAGGGGTGGCGCAGGATCTCCAGGATCAGGTCCTTGGCGGTGACCCCCTCGCCCAGCTCCCCCTCCACCCGCACCCGCACCGAGGGCGGCACCTCCACCCGCACGTCCCTCGTGGCCCAGGCGTTGACGATGGCGGTGGTCCCGACCCCGAAGGCCACGTTGCCCAGCGACCCCGCGTGAGGCGTGTGCGAGTCGCTCCCCACCACCACCTGGCCGGGCAGGGCGTACCGGTCCTGGATCATCACGTGGCAGATCGCCTCGCTGCCCTTCCGGTCCTCCAGCTCCCCGTGCAGCTTCACGCCCTGCTTCTCGGCGAAGGCCCGCTGGCGCTCGTGCAGCCCCCGGGCGGCGTCCAGCAGCCCCTCCTCCTCCTTCTCCTCGCCGATCACCTCGTCCAGGAACGCCAGGTGGTCGCGGAAGAAGTAGACCGACTCCGGCTCGTTGATGCCGGCGTCCTCGCCGGCGAACTCCTCCCAGAAGGTGGAGGCCATCGGCGTCACGTACTCGTGGCTGAACCGGATGTCGGCGCGGACGAAGCCGGTGTCCCCCGGGGCCACCGAGGGCACCCCCACCTCGTCGGCCTGCAGGTCCCTCACCCAGTGCCGGGCCAGGATCTTCTCGGCCAGCGTCTGCGGACGGTCGTCCGGGGTGTCGACGCCCGGGACCCGGACCTCGCCCTGCAGCCGGGCGACGGCGTAGTCCCGGAGCCCCCCGTACTCGATGATCCCGCGCTCGATGGGCCCGGCCTCCTCGGGGATGAAGGCCTCCAGCGGGATCTCCTCGCCCCGGCGGATCTTCTCCACCAGCGAGAAGTCGGTGGAGGTGAGCACCCCCAGGTTCTGGCAGTTCTCCCGGTAGATCCGCTCGAGGTTCTCGGCCAGGACGATCCGGGTGCCGGCGGCCTGCTCGGCGTAGGGGGCCGCCTCCCGGCTCGAGCCCTTGCCCCGGCGCTTGCCGGCGACGCTGGCCACGAAGCCCGCGTCCAGGAGGTCCCGGCGGCCGATGGGCCGCTCCCCCCCGGTCTCGAGCCCGACGAAGGGATACTCGCCCAGCTCCTCGTCGTAGTAGTAGCAGACCCAGCCGGGGGTGATCTCGTCGGTGCTGATGTCGTCCCGGAGCGGGATGGAGGGGTCCCAGTCCAGCTCCTCGCCCTCGAGCTGGCGCCGGATCAGCTCCGGGTCCTCGGTCAGGAAGAGCACCCGGCCCTGGACCTGGACCGTGGACGGGCGCTTGCGGACGTCGCGCTGCTTCAGCTTCTCGAGCATCGGCACTCCGTGGGGACGGTTCGGGTCCACTGGCGGCGGCGGGCGACGGCCGGAGGGGCGCGGCGCCGGAGAGCGGATCGCCGCACGGTGGCGGGCCACCTCGCCGGACCCCGCAATGTAGGGCTCGCCGCCGGGCCGGGCGAACGTCGTCCCGCGGGCGCGCCCGGCTGCTCCACCCCCCGGCCGCGGCGGCCGCCGGACGGCCCGCGGGTCGGGGGGCACCGGCCGTCTCTTTCACCGCAGGCCCGCGAGCACCTCCAGCGTCCGCTCCATGCCCCCCGCCGGCACGGCCACCTGGATCCCCTCGGCCATCGGGCGCACCGCCTCCGCGATCCGGAGCGCGATCCGCGTCCCCTCCCGCCCGGGAGCGTCCCCGCCGCGCTCCTCGGCCTCCCGCATCCGCTCCAGGACGCCGGCCGGCACGTCGATCCCCGGCACCTCGTGGTGCAGGTGCTCGGCCTCCCGGAGCCCCGCCAGGGGCCACACGGTCGCGACCACCGGGATGCGGGTCTCCTCCCGCTCGGCCCGCTCCAGGAACGCCTCCAGCCGGCCGGGATCGAAGATCGGACGCGTGAGGGCGTACTCGGCGCCGGCGTCCACCTTCCAGTACCACCGCTCCATCTCCCGCTCCATCTCCTCGGCCGCGGGGTTCACCGCCACGCCGATGACGAAGGAGGTCCGGCTCCCGACGGGGTGGCCGCCCAGGTCCCGCCCGCGGTTGAGCCGGGCCACCAGGTTGGTCAGCCCGATGGCGTCCACGTCGAAGACCTCGGTGGCGTCGCCCCAGGGACCCGTCTTCGGCGGATCGCCCGTCACGAGCAGCAGGTTGCGCAGGCCCAGCGCCTGGGCGCCCAGCAGGTCGGTGCCCATCGCCAGGAGGTTGCGGTCGCGGCAGGTGTAGTGGGCCAGCGCCTCGACGTCCGCCTCCCGCTGGAGGAGGCTGGCCGCCGCCACCACGCCCATCCGCATGCTGGACCGCGGGGCGTCGGGGACCGCCACGGCGTCGACGCCGGCCCCCGCGAGCCGCCGGGCGTCCTCCAGGAACCCCGAGGGGTCGGCCCCCTTGGGCGGCCGGAGCTCGGCCGCCACCACCTCCTCGCCCCGGGCCAGCCGGCGGCCCCAGGAGGAGCGCCCCTCCAGCGGCGCGGGCTCGGGCGCCGGGTCCTCCGCCTCCTCCTCGGGCTCCGGCGTCCGGACCTCCACGGCCTCGGGCCGGGGCGCCATCGCCCGCAGCCGCCCGGCCATGCGGCGGACGTGATCGGGCCCCGTGCCGCAGCAGCCGCCCACCAGGCGGGCCCCAGCCTCCACCAGCTTCCTCGTGTAGCCGGCCATGTAGTCCGGCGAGGCCAGGTACATCTTGCGCCCCTGCACCTCGCGGGGCAGCCCGGCGTTGGGCATGGCCGAGACCGGGAGCCCGGTGGCGCCCGCCATCTCCCGGATCGCCTCCACCATCAGGGCGGGGCCGACGCTGCAGTTCAGCCCCACCGCCTCGGCCCCCGTCTCCGCCACGCGACGGGCCACCTCGGCCGGCCGGTCGCCGTAGCTGGTCTCCCCGTCGGGCTGGACGGTCGCCTGGGCCACCACCGGCAGCCCGGTCGCCTGCCGGCACCCGGCCACGGCCTCGCACAGCTCGTTCAGGTCGCTGAACGTCTCGCAGACCAGCAGGTCGGCGCTCCCCTCGGCCAGCGCGGCGGCCTGCTCGCAAAAGACCTCCCGGGCCTCCGACCGGGCGGTGGGGCCGTACGGCTCCAGGCGGACGCCCAGGGGACCGACGCTGCCCGCCACGAACAGCTCGTCGCCGGCCACCTCCCGGGCCAGCCGCGCCGCCGTCCGGGCGATCTCCGCGGCCTCGTCCTCCAGCCCGTAGGCCTGGAGCTGAAGCCGGTTGGCGCCGAAGGAGTTGGTCTCGAGCACCCGGGCCCCCGCCCGTCGGTAGGCCCGGTGGACCTCGCGGACCGTCTCGGGCTCGGTCCGACAGAGGTCGTCGTACGAGCGGTTGAGGAAGACGCCCCGGTCGTAGAGCTCGGTCCCCATGGCCCCGTCGAAGAGGATGGGCTCGCCCTGACGGAGCGCCTGGCGGAAGTCCGGCACGTCGCGGCTCCCTTCTTCCGGTGGTCCGGGCCTTGCGCCGCCGACGGGACGCGTTCCCGAAGGGCGTTCGCCCCCGCTCCCCCCGGCCGGGGACGAGCGCCCGGGGTCTTCGACGGTCGACCGGAGGTCGGCACCGCATGGAGTCCAGCCCGCGCTCGAGAACGGTCCTGGTCGCCGGCGGCACGGGCTTCCTGGGGGCCGCCTTCGTCCGGGCGCTGGACGACCGCGGTCATCGGCCCGTCGTACTTTCCCGCAGCCCCGAGAAAGTTTCCTCCCGGTTCCCGGGGCGCGAGGTCGAGGGAAGGGCGGGGGACGTGACGCGGCCCGAGACGCTGGAGGGGGTGCTCGAAGGGATCGAGGCCGTCGTCCAGACGGTGCAGTTCCCGGGCTTCCCCGTGGAGGACCCGTCGCGGGGACGGACCTTCCGCGAGGTGGACGGGCGGGGCACGGCCAACATGGCCGAAGCGGCGTCCGCGGCGGGGGTCGACCGGCTGATCTATCTCTCCGGGGTGGGCGTCGACGGCGGGGAGGACCGCCCCTGGTTCGAGGCCAAGCGGATGGCGGAGCGGGCCGTCCGGGAGGCGGCGCCCGCCCACACCGTGATCCGGCCCTCCTGGGTCTACGGACCGGAGGACGCGAGCCTGAACGTCTTCGCGCGGCTCGTCCGATGGGTGCCCGGGGTCTTCCCCCAGCTCGGCGACGGGAGCCAGCGCGTCAACCCGGTCCTCGTCGACGACGTGGCCCGGGCGCTGGTGCGCTCCCTGGAGTCGGACGCGGCCCGCGGCGTCACCTTCGAGATCGGCGGGCCCGTGACCTACACCATGGACGGGGTCGTCCGCGTGGTGATGGACGTCCTCGGACGCCGGAAGCCCATCGTGCACGTCCCGATGGGGCTGGCCCGGGCCGGCGCCGCCGTGGCGGAGGCTCTGCCCGGCCGGCCCCTGAGCCGTCAGGCCCTGGCGTTCGCCACCCAGGACGCCGTGGCCGACCCGGAGGCGCTCCGGAGCCTCTTCCCGGGGCTGGAGCCGACCCCCCTCCCGGAGGCGCTGGAGGGCTACCTGGTCGACTGACGGGCCTCTCGCCCCCGGCGGCGCGAGGGGAGGCCGGTCGGCCGGGGGGGGGACGCGGCCGCTCCCCGCCGCACGGGCTGGCGAAAGGGTCGAACAGGGCCATATAATGGACCTGTTTGACCGGAGGCCCTTCCCAAGGAGCGGATCTTCCAAAATATTGGGAGGGCCGAGCCCCGGCGAGCGGATCGCCCGGGATCGATCGTTGCAAGAGGGGTGTTCACGCGAGCTTCGGCCCACGCGGGCGGGTAGCGGCCGCGGGGCCGGAGCCGGATCGCACACAGAAGGAGGGAGCAGATGAACCACGTACGCTCGTCCGTCCTCGCAGTCCTCGCCGGTGCGGCGCTGATGCTGGTGCCGCAGACGGCGGATGCCCAGCAGGGCATCACCACCGACTTCGAAGCCGGCATCGGCATCCCGAACGGGGACATGGCCGATGTCGTCGACCCCGGGCCGGCCTTCACCGTCGGCGTGAACTTCCGGGTCCACGACCGCGTCTCCATCCGCGCGGAGGGTGGAGCCGACCTCTACAAGGTCACCGAGGTCGCTGACCTGACGGTCGACGGTGAGACGCTGGACGGTCCCGACGTCACGACGACCCGGCTCGACCTGGGCCTGATCTTCCACGCCGTGCAGCCCGGGATGGGCGGCGGCTTCTGGGCCGACATCGACGTGGGGGGCGGATACCACATCCTCACGACCGACCGGTACGAGATCGTCACCCCCACCGATGTCGAGACCCTCGACCTCTCCCAGGGCTATCTCGGCGCGAAGGGCGGACTGACGCTGGGCTACAACTTCTCCGACGCCGTGTCGGCCTTCGTGGGCGGCGACGCCTACCTGGTCCCCGGCGACGCGCAGGACCTGGAGACCTTCGCCGAGTTCGACGAGATCGACGAGGCTCCGGAGACGCACCTGAGCATCCCGGTCCAGGCGGGGCTGCGGTTCCACTTCCAGCCCTGATCGTCGCCTCCGGGACGGAGAGAAAGGGCGCGGCCGCCGGCCGCGCCCTTTCTTTTTGTGCCGGTTCTCTTCGTGCGGGATGACGGAGCCGGCGGGATCCGGGGACGGCCGACCGGCGGCCCTGATCACCGGTGCCACCGGCCTGATCGGGAGCCACGCCGCCCGCCTCTTCCGCGAGCGGGGATGGCGCGTCCGGGCGCTGGCCCGGCCCGCCAGCGACGTGCGGTTCCTCGAGGGGCTCGGGGCGACCATCGTGCTGGGCGACGTCACCGATCCGGCCGCCCTGTCCGGGGCGGCCGAGGGCTGCGAGGTCGTCGTCCACGCCGCGGCCCGGCTGGGCGGCGGCGACCCGTGGGAACGGCTCCGGGCGGTGAACGTCGAGGGGACCCGGCACGTGCTCGGCGAGGCGGTCCGGGCCGGCTGCCGGCGATTCGTGCACCTCTCCTCGGTGGCCGTGTACGGCGATCCCGCCGATCTCCCCCGCCCGGTGGACGAGCGGGTCCCGCTCGAAGCGGAGCTGGGTCCGCGCGAGCACTACGAGCGCTCGAAGCGGATGGCCGAAGCGGCCGTGCGCCGCGCGGCCGAGGGGATGATCTCGTGGACCATCCTGCGACCGACGGTGGTGACGGGGGAGCGGGACCGCCACGTCGCCCCGCGGGTGGCGGCCCTGGCCGACCGTCGGGTCGTCCCCATGGTGGGATCCGGCGAGAACCCCGTGCCGGTGGTCTACGCCGGCGACGTGGCGGAAGCGTGCCACCGGGCCGCCACCCGCGGGGAGGCCGACGAGCGGGTCTACAACGTGGCGGGCGACGGCGACCTCACGCAGCGCCGGCTCCTCCGGGAGGCCGCCCCCCGGGGCGCGGCCTTCGTCCCGTTGCCCCGCGGCGCGGTGGAGGCCGCCGCCCGGACGGCGGACCGCCTCGCCGCGCTCGCGCCGGAAGGGCCGTCGAGGGTCTGGACCGCCCGGCGCGTGCGGCTCCTGGGGCGGCCCGACCCCTTCTCGGCCGGGCGCATCCGGCGCGAGCTGGGCTGGAGGCCCTCGGTCGGGGCGCGCGAGGGATGGCGCCGCGCCCTCCGCTCGCTCGGACGCGGCAACGATTGAGGCCGCGGACCGCCCCGCCCTTGGTCGTGGCGCCCTCTTTGCGTAGGATGTAGTGCCTGCAAGCGGAGCGGCGCCCGGCGCCGCCGGGCCCCCGACGACGCGGGGCCCGTGACGATCGGTGCGGCCAGCGCGTCTGCACGACGGAAACGTCTCTCGCACTCGGACCACGACAGAAGCGGCAAGGGGGAACACCATGCAGAACATCATCGGACGGCGCCTCACGGGCGCGATCGCCCTTTTCCTGGCGGCGGCGCTCGTCGGCTGTGCGGGCAAGGTCGACCAGGAGACCTTCGACCAGGAGATCTCCGACCTCCGCTCGACGCTGGACGACCATGACGCCCGGATCGGCGACAACGCCTCGGCGATCCAGGACCTCGAGGGCCGCGTCAGCGACCTGGAGAGCGACCTGGAGGACCTCCGCAACAACTTCCAGGCGCGGATCACCGAGCTGGAGGAGGGCCTGAAGTTCGCCATGCCGGTCCACTTCGAGTTCGACGAGTCCCAGATCCGCTCGGTGGACCGCCCCCTCCTGGACCGGTTCGCGTCGGTGGTGAAGAACCACTACTCCGGCGCCACCCTCACCGTCGAGGGCTTCGCCGACCCCGCCGGCTCGGACGCCTACAACGAGCAGCTCTCCGCCGAGCGGGCGAAGGCCGTGAAGCAGTACCTGGTGGACAACGGCGGCCTGAACGGCGACAAGATCCGCACGGTGGGCTACGGCGAGTCCGACGACCGGCTGGTCAGCGACCGGCAGGGGCCGGGCCAGCAGGGCCTCGAGAACCGGCGCGTGACGTTCGTGATCGAGTGGGGCGGCCAGCAGGGCAGCTGACCGCCCGCCGGACCCCGGGCCGCCCGATCAGGCGGCCGACGACGTCGACAGGGCCCCCGGATCGATCCGGGGGCCCTGTCTGTTTCGGGGCTTCCGCCGCGGGGAGGGACCGATGAGCGGATCGGAGGAGACGGGGATCGAGGACTTCCGGGCCGTCGAGGTCCGGGTCGGCACGGTGGTGGAGGCGCGGGATTTCCCGGAGGCTCGTCAGCCCCTCTGCCGGCTCCGCATCGACTTCGGCGACGAGGCCGGGGTGCTCCGCTCCGCCGCCCGGCTGATGCCCCGCTACGGGACCGACGAGCTCGAGGGCCGGCAGGTGCTCGCGGTGGTCAACCTGCCCCCGAGGCGGATCGCCGGCTTCGTGTCCGAGTGTCTCACCCTCGGCGTGCCGGACGCCGAGGGCGAGCCGATCCTGGTGGTGCCCGAGCGGCCCGTGCCGGACGGGGGGAGGCTCTATTGAGCCGGGAGGAGCTGCGGCGCCGGCAGGAGGAGGCGGGCGCCCGGACGGGCCGCCTCCACGGTCGCCGCGGGCCGCTGGACTTCGGCGACCCGGAGGGCGAGTACGGCCGCCTCCGGGAGACGGCCGTCCTCCTGGACGACGCCGACCGGGCCCTGGTGGAGATCCGCGGGGACGACGCCCGCGAGCACTTCGGCGGGCTCGTGACCAACCACCTGGAGGGCGCCGCCCCGGGCGAGGGCGTGTACGCCTTCATGCTCACCGCCCGGGGTCGGCCGGTCACCGACCTGCGGGCCCTCTGCCTCGAGCCGGAGGAGGGCGAGGAGAGGATCCTGGTGGACCTCCCCGGAGACCGCCGGGAGGACGCGGACGACCACCTGGACCGCTACCTCCCGCCCCGGCTCGCCCGGCGCCGGAAGCGCGACGACCTGCTCCGCCTCGGGCTCACCGGCCCCGCCGCGGACCGGGCCCTGCGCGCCGCCGCCCCCGACGCCGGCGCCCCGTCCGCGGACCCGCTGTCCCACCGATCCCTCGCCCTGGCCGACCTTCCCCGGCCGATCGTCGGGGCGCGGCGCGAGGACGTCGAGGGCGGAGGGGTGGACCTGTACCTCCCGGCCGAGCGGGCCCCGGACGCCTGGGAGCTCCTCTCGGACGCCGTCCGCGAAGCCGGCGGCGGACCCGCCGGCGTCACGGCCCGGGAGGCCGTGCGCGTGGAGCGCGGCGTCCCCGCCGCCGGCCGCGAGATCACCGAGGAGGTCCTGCCGCAGGAGACCGGCCAAGAGGACCGGGCCATCAGCTACGAGAAGGGCTGCTACACCGGCCAGGAGGTGGTGGCCAAGATCCACTACCGGGGCCGGGTGAACCGCCACCTCCGCGGCCTGCTGCTCGACGGGGAGGACGACCTCCCGGCGGCCGGGACCGAGCTGTACGACGGCGACCGCTCCCGCGGCCGGATCACCACGTCCGTCCGCTCCCCCCGGCTCGGGCCGGTGGCCCTGGCCTACCTCCACCGGTCGGTGGAGCCCGGCGACCGGGTGGCCCTCGGGCCGGACGCCGCCCCCGGCCCCCGGGTCGTGGACCTGCCCTTCGAGGACGCCTTCCCGGGCTGACCGGCGCCGGCCGCGCCCCCTCGGCCGGCCCGGGCTCCGCGCGGACGGCCGCCGGGATCGCCTCCGTCCGCGCCGGCCCCGGGCGCTTTTCGACCGAGTAAAGCGCCCGGGCGCCGGGCGCCCCGCGGTTGAACTCCTCGGTCCCGCCGTCTAACTTCGCCGCGCCCGCGAAGCGGGCCGGGCCCCGGCGGCGGCGGAGGCCGCGCCGGGGCGGAGGCCTCTCTCACCCCCACCGCGAGGGCGCATGGGCACGTTGAGCCGCCAGGACCTGCGGGATCTGCACCGTGCCCTCCTCCTGACCCGGGCCGTGGAGGAGAAGCTCGAGCGCCTGGTGAAGCAGGGGGAGGTGGTGGGCAACCTCTACCGGAGCCTCGGCCAGGAGGCGACGGCCGTCGGTAGCGCCTTCGCCCTGGAGGAGGGGGACTGGGTCTGCCCGGCCATCCGCGACCTGGGCGCGCTCTTCGCCCGCGGGCTCGACCCGGAGGAGATGTTCCTCCAGTACATGGCGAAGGGCCCGTCGCTCACCGGCGGCCGCGACACCACGACCCATTTCGTCCAGCCCGACCTCGGCATCCTGGGCCCGATCAGCCCCATGGGCACGGCCATCTCCGTGATGGCCGGGATGGCCCACGCCTTCCAGGTGGGAGGGTCCGACCGGGTCTGCCTCACCTACCAGAGCGAGGGCGGCAGCCGCGCCGGGGCCTTCCACGAGGGGACGAACCTGGCCGCGGTGCGGGAGGTGCCCCTGGTGCTGGTCCTCGAGCACAACCGCTGGGCCTACTCGACGCCCAGCGAGCTGGAGGGAGCGGTGGAGTCCTGGGACGAGGTGGCCGAGGCCTACGACTGCCCGGTCCGGCAGGTGGACGGCAACGACGTGCTGGAGGTCTACGACGCCACGGCCGAGGCGGTGGAGCGGGCCCGGCGGGGGGGCGGCCTCTCGATGATCGTCGCCGAGACCTACCGGATGCTGGGCCACGCCCAGCACGACGACCAGCCCTACGTGGCGGAGGAGGAGCTGGAGGCCTGGCGGGACCGGGACCCGGTGGAGCGGTTCGAGACGTACCTCCACGAGCACGGCCTCGCCTCCGAGGCCGACCTCCGGGAGCTGCGGGAGGCGGTCCGGGAGCGGGTGGAGGAGGCCGCCGAGGCCGCCCTCTCCGCTCCCCGGCCCCGCCCGGGATCGGCCCGGACGGGCGTCTACGCCGACGAGGGCGCGGGCCCGGCCGACGCCGCCGAGCCCTGGACCCGCCGGGAAGTGGTGGGCTACCCGGACCTCCCGGCGGGGGTCGAGGGCTGGCCGGGCCCCGGCGGGGAGGAACCGACCGAGGGAGGAGGGAGCGATGGCTGACGCCGGCCCGGACCGCACCGAGGAGACCACCTACCTGGAGGCGATCCGGCAGGCGCTCTGGGAGGAGATGAAGACCGACGACTCGGTCTTCCTCCTGGGCGAGGACATCGGCGCCTACGGCGGAGCGTTCAAGATCACCGAGGGCTTCCTGGAGGAGTTCGGCGAGGAACGGGTCATCGACACGCCCATCAGCGAGGCCGCCATCGTCGGGGCCTCCATCGGGGCGGCCCAGATGGGCTTCCGTCCCGTGGCGGAGATGCAGTTCATCGACTTCATCTCCCCCGCCTTCGACATGATCGTCAACTTCGCCGCCAAGCTGCGGTACCGGACCGGCCGGGGGGCGCCGATCGTCATCCGGGGGCCCAGCGGCGGCGGGGCCCGGGCGGGCCCGTTCCATTCCCAGAACGTCGAGTCGTACTTCGCCAACGTGCCGGGCCTCAAGATGGCGGCCCCGGCCACGGTCCGGGACGCCAAGGGGCTGCTGAGAGCCTCCATCCGGGACCCGGACCCGGTGCTCTACTTCGAGCACAAGCTCCTCTACCGGCGGCTGAAGGCGGACCTGCCCCGGGACGAGGAGATCGAGGTTCCGCTGGGCGAGGCCCGGATCCACCGGGAGGGGAGCGACCTGAGCGTCATCACCTACGGGGCCATGGTCCACCGCGCGGCCGAGGCCGCCGAGACGCTGGCCGCGGAGGACGGGGCCGAGGTCGAGATCCTGGACCTGCGGAGCCTCCGCCCCCTGGACACCGACGCGGTGGCGGCCACGGTGCGGAAGACGGGCCGGGTCCTGCTCCTGCACGAGGCCCCGAAGTTCGGAGGGTTCGCCGGCGAGCTGGCGGCGGTGGTCAACGAGGAGGCCTTCGAGTGGCTGGACGCGCCCGTGCGCCGCGTCGCCGCCCTCGACACCCCCGTGCCCTACTCGCCGCCGCTGGAGGACTACTACCTGCCCCAGCCCGAGGACGTGGTCACCGCCGCCCGCTGGCTGCTGGCCTACTGACGGGCGGCCCCGGGGCCGGGTCCCGCCCTGCGGCCCGGTCCCCGGCGGACGGCCGCCGGCATAGAGAGTGCAGACAACAGGAGCAGGGCCGGAGCGCCCGCCCGGCCCCGGCGCGGCCGGCGGCCACGGCCCGGACCCGTTCCGGCGGACGGGACCCGCGACGGAGACGCGCACTCCACGAGGAAGACGAGATGTCCAAAGTCGACGTCATCATGCCCCAGATGGGCGAGTCCATCGCCGAGGGGACCCTGACCAGGTGGCTCAAGGACGTGGGCGACGAGGTGGAGCGCGACGAGGACCTGTTCGAGATCTCCACCGACAAGGTCGACGCGGACATCCCGGCGCCCCAGGGCGGCGTCCTGGCCGAGAAGCTGGTGGAGGAGGGCGAGACGGTGGAGGTGAACACCGTCGTCGCCCGCATCGAGACCGAGCCCGGGGCCGGCGCCGAGGAGGCCGGGGCCGGGGAGGAGCCCTCCGCGGAGGCCGAGGAGGAGCCGGCGGCCGCCGCGGAAGAGGAGGGCGAGGAAGCCGGGGAGGAGGTCGAGGCCGCCGCCGAGGAAGCGGCCGCCCCGTCCGCCGCGGAGGAGGACGAGGAGGAGCCCGGGGTCATGACCCGGGAGGAGCGCCTCCAGAAGAAGTCCACGCCGCTGGTCCGGAAGATCGCCGCCGAGCACGACGTGGACATCGAGGCGGTGGAGGGGACCGGCATCGCCGGCCGTGTCACCCGCGACGACATCGAGGCCTACATCGCCGAGCGGGACGAGGCCGCGGCGGAGGCCGTCGAGGAGGTGGCCGCCGACCGCCCGGCGGAGCCCGCCCCGGCCGCCGAGCGCCCCGAGGCGGGCGTCATCCGGCAGCCCATCCACGGCGCCACCCTGGACATCCGCATCCCCGAGGTGCCGGTCCGGGAGAACGACCGGGTGGAGGAGATGAGCCGCACCCGGCTCCGGACGATGGAGCACATGCTGATGTCCCAGCAGATCTCGGCCCACGTCACCTCGGTGACCGAGATCGACTTCGAGCGGGTGGTCCGGCTGCGGAAGAAGCTCAAGCCGAAGTTCGAGGAGCAGGGCGTCAAGCTCACCTACGGCCCCTTCATCATGAAGGCCGTCACCGAGGCCCTCCAGGAGTATCCGATCCTCAACGCCTCGGTGAAGGGCACGCAGATCGTCTATCACGGCGACGTCAACCTGGGCATCGCCGTGGCCGTGGAGGACGGCGAGGAGCTGATCGTCCCGGTGCTGAAGAACGCCGACAAGCTGAGCCTCATGGGGCTGGCCGAGGAGGCCAACGAGCTGGCCCGGAAGGCCCGGGACAAGGACCTCGACTTCGACGACATCCAGGGCGGGACCTTCACGATCACCAACGTGGGGGTCTTCGGGAACCTCTTCGGCACCCCCATCATCAACCAGCCCCAGGTGGCGATCCTGGGCACCGGGGTCATCGAGAAGCGCCCGGTGGTGGTGGAGGACGAGACCGGCGCCGACACCATCGCCATCCACCACATGGCCTACTTCGGGATGAGCTACGACCACCGGGTGGTGGACGGCGCCATGGCCGCCTTCTTCCTGAACAAGGTCCAGGACGTCATCGAGAACTTCCCCGAGGACGTCGTGTAGGGCGGGACGGACCCGGAAAGGGGGCGACGTCCTCTCCCGGACCGGCCCCCGACCCCCGACCGCGCCGCCGCGAGCCCGAGACGCCGGACCGTCCGCCGCCGAGGCCCCATGAAGGACCGCAACGACGCCGCGCTGGAAGTCTGGGCGCCCACCGCCGACGCCCTGGCCCGGGGCGAGCAGATCTTCACCCTCCTGCCCGACGGCGGGGAGGATCTCCGGGACCTGGAGCACGAGGAGTTCTGGATCCTGCCGGGTTGGGAGGGCGACGCCCGACGGCTCACCGAGCCCTACCAGGACCGCCTCCGGGCCCTGCTGGACCTGCGGCACGACGACGGCCGCGTGCGCCTCGGCTACTACGCCACGGCCGAGTACCTGGAGCGCCTCCAGGGGCCCCGGGACCTGCGGGCCCTGGACGGCGACCACACCCTCTGCTCGGCGGGCGTCCGGTCCACCTTCGAGGCCGCCCCGGAAGGGCGGGTCTCCCTGCTGGTCCTCCGGATCCGGGAGCGCTCCGAGGCGGCGGTGCTCCCCGCCGACGCGGTGGAGGAGGCCGGAGGGCGCTGGCGGCGCCTCCCGGAGCCCCTTCCCCTGGCCGAGGCCGAGCCCGTGACGGGGGACGACCGCTTCCTGTCGCGCAAGGCCCGACTGCTGCAGCGCACGGGGATGCTGCGGGCGGTCTGACCCGGCCCCTTGCCAGAGCTCCGACCCTTCCGCGCCCTCCGCTACACCGACGAGGCCGGCGATCCGTCCGACCTGCTCGCGCCCCCCTACGACGTCATCGACGCGGACGCCGCCCGGCGGCTGCGCCAGCGAAGCCCCTTCAACGCCGTCCGGCTGGTCCTGCCCGGCGGGGACGACCCCTACGAGGCGGCCGCCGGGCGGCTCCGCAGCTGGCGTCGGGACGGCCTGCTCCGTGCCGACGACGCGCCGGCCGTCTGGGTCTACGGGCAGGCCTTCGAGCACCGGGGCCGGGAGCGGACCCGGCACGGGGTCTTCGCCGCGCTCCGGCTGTCGGAGTTCCCCGAGGGCGAGGTGCTCCCCCACGAGGCGACCCACCGGGGCCCGAAAGAGGACCGGCTCCGCCTCATGGAGGCCTGCGACGCGCAGCTCTCCCCGGTCTTCCTGGTGGCGCCGGACCCCGCGGACCGGCTCCCGGCCCTGGTCGAGCGCGCCGTCCACGGGGCCCCGGACCTGGAGGCGCGGACGCCGGACGGGCTCCGCCACCGGCTGTGGCGCGTGCCCGACGGGACGCTGGCCGGGGAGCTGTGCCGGGCCGCCGGGGCGGGACCGGCCCTGATCGCCGACGGCCACCACCGCTACGAGACGGCCCTGGCCATGCAGCGGCGACGGCCCGACGATCCGTCCGCGGCCTGGACGCTGGCCTGCGTGGTGGGCCGCTCCGACCCCGGCCTCCTGTGCCTGCCGACCCACCGGGCCCTGGACCGCCCGCCCCCGGGACCGGAGGGGCCCCGCTCGGAGCTCCCGGACGGCACGGGGGGGTCGGAGGAGGACGGCGGAGGAGGGCCGGACGGCGCCGCCGGAGACCGCGAGGGGGAGGCCGGCGCCTGGCGCCGGCTGCTGGAGGGCTCCTTCGAGGTGCGTTCGGCCGACCTCCCGCGCGGCGCCCCGGACGGGGCGGCCCGCCGGGCGGCCGAGGAGGGCGGAGGCGCCCTGGTGGCCGTCCTCCCCGACGGTCCCCCCGTCCGGCTCCGGGCCCTGCGGCGCGCCCGGGAGGCCGCGGGCCTCGAGCCGGACCTGGCGGACGTGGCCTCCGCCGTCTTCGACCGGCTGGTCCTGCGCCCCGGCTTCGCCCGGGAGCCCGACGCCGCCGTCGAGGAGGGCCTGCTCTCCTACCACCGGGACGCCGGCGACGCGGTGGAGGCGGCGGGGGAGGAGGGCGCGGCCTTCCTCCTGCCGCCGCTCCCGGTGGACCGGGTGCTGGAGGTGGCCCGGTCCGGGGAGCGCCTTCCGCCCAAGTCCACCTACTTCTGGCCGAAGCTCCCCTCGGGCCTGCTCTTCCGGACGCTGGGAGGATGAGCGGTCCGCCTCAGGCGCCCGCGTAGTCCTCCAGGTCCAGCACCTCGGTGCCGGCGACCCGGCGCAGGCCCGAGTCCAGGTCCACGTAGAGGTCGGCGCCCTCGTCGAGCGCCGTGGCGATCTGGAGCGCCCGCTCGGTCCGGCCGCCGAGCCGGGCCCGGACCCGGGCGGCCTGGGCGGCCAGCCCGGCCGTGACGGGCACCACCTCCAGGCCCCGCACGGCGCCCAGGTGGTCGCCCACGCGCCGGGCCTCCTCCTCCCGGCCGCTCCGGCAGGGCTCGACCAGGAGCTGATAGAAGCTGATCGCCGAGGTCTGTCCCCCGACGGTCCCCTCCGACAGGACGTCGAAGAGGAGGCGGGTGAGCCCCAGGTGGCGTTCCCGCCCGAGCAGGTGGGCGGCCAGGGGTCGGGGCGCCACGTGGACGAGGCTCGCCCCCTCGAGGCGCTCCCGGAACCGGGCGCGCCGGCTCATCCCGGCCTCGCCGGGGCGGGGCCGCTCCCCCGCGGACGCCGGATCGGATCAGCCATCCGAGAGCTCCTCCCACCATCCCCCGGCGCCGACGTCCTCCAGGGCCCCCTCGAGCTCGGCGGCCAGGTCCCGGGGCTCGGGCTCCATCTCGAGGTTGCCGTCCGGGCGGACCGAGACCAGCAGCCGGTCGCCGGGCTCCAGCCCCAGGGCCTCCCGGGCTTCCTTCGGAACCACGATCTGGTGCTTGCTGGACATCTTCACGGAGACGGCCACGCTCCACCTCCCGTCGGGCGTCCGGGTCCCGGGGCCGGCCGGTCCGGAACGCGCCGGCGGGCGGCCGGTCCGGCCCCTTTTGGGGAAAGTAAAGTGAAGGCGTGGCCTTTACAAGACCGCCAAGGCCGCCCCGGGCGGCGGCGAGGAGGGGGCCCGGGCCCGGCTCAGATCACCACCCACCACACGAAGCCCCCGTAGCCGAGGAGCAGGGTCAGGCCCTCCCATCGGTTCACCCGCATCCCGGTGTAGGCCAGCGGGATGAGGCCCACGCAGAAGATCAGCGCCGGGACCACCTGCTGGATCACCTGCATCGGCGCCATCTCCAGGGGCCGGAGGAGCGCGCTGGCCCCCAGGACCAGCCCCAGGTTGAAGACGTTGGAGCCGATGACGTTCCCGATGGCCATGTCCCCCAGCCCGCGGGCGGCGGCGGCGGCCGTGGACGCCAGCTCCGGCAGGGAGGTCCCGAACGCCACCATGGTGGCGGCGATGACGGCGTCGGGCACCCCGAAGGCCTCGGCCAGGGCGTTGGCCCCCTCCAGCACGTAGTGCCCCCCGACCACGAGCCCCACGAGCCCCAGCACCGTCCGGGCCCAGTCGGCCGCCAGGGCCCGGGTCTCCTCGTCGATCGGCTCCTCGTCCTCCTCCAGCCCGGGGAGGGAGGCCTCCCCCCGGGCGGACCAGCGGAACAGGAACCAGAGGTAGATGCAGAAGCCCACGAGCAGGGCCAGGCCGTCCACCCGGCCCAGCGCCCCGTTCCAGGAGAGCGCCATCACGATGGACAGGACCAGGATGAGGAGCGGGCTCTCCCGGACGATCAGCCGGCGATGGACCGAGATCGGCTTGATCAGGGCGCCGACGCCGACGATGAGGCCCACGTTCGCCACCGTCGAGCCCATCACGTTGCCGACGGCGATGCCCGGCTCGGCCCGGATGGCGGCGCCCCCGGAGACCACCAGCTCCGGCGCCGACGTGCCGAAGGCCACCACCGTCAGCCCGATGACCAGCTCGGAGATCCCCATCCGGTCGGCGATGCGCGAACCGCCCTGGACCACCGAGTCCGCCCCGGCGATCACCGCGGCCAGCCCCCCCGCGAAGAAGAGGCTGGGGAGAAGCAGCGGGTGCACGGTCTCAGGCACCCCGGCGGGTCCCGGGCCGGCGAAGATCGGAGGCGGCCGCCCGATCCGGGAAGCCCGACGGCGGGCCCGCGGCCGGGCTTTCCCACGTCCGTGTGGAAAAGCTCACGCCTCGACCCCTCCGGCCGGGCCGCTCCCTGTGGATCCCTGTGGAGAACGGCCGGATTCCCCCTCGTCCTCGTCCCCGGGGAGCCCGTCGCCGCTCATCTCGACGCGCCCCTCCACGAACCCGCCCTCCTCGAGCTTCACCCGGCGGCACCGGATGTCGCCCTCCACCCGGGCGGTGGCCTGCAGCTCCAGGCGGCTCCGGGCCACGATCGTCCCGGTCACGCTCCCGGCCACGACGGCGTCCTGGGTGTGCACGTCTCCCACCACCTCCCCGTCTTCGCCGATCACCACCGCCTTCTCGGCCCGCACGGAGCCCTCGACCCGCCCCTCGACCCGCAGCGTCCCGTCCGTGGCGCAGTCGCCCTCGACGGCCATGCCGGGACCGACGATGGAGACCACGTCCGAGGCCTCCCGCTCCTCCCGGTCCGACGATCCGATCACGGCGATCCTCCTCTCTCTTCACGGTCCGGCGTTCCCGACCCCCCGACCTCGCCACGCAGGAGCCGCGCCGGATCCACCGCCTCTCCCTCCTGGCGCACCTCGAAGTGGAGGTGAGGCGCCGACGAGCGCCCGGTGTTGCCGGAGAGGGCGACCACCTCGCCCCCTTCCACCGTGTCCCCCGGACCCACGAAGAGCCATCCCGCGTGCCCGTACAGCGAGCGGGCGCCCGATCGGTGCTCCAGCCGGAGGTACCGGCCGTACACGGAGTCGGTCCCCGCCTCCACCACCACGCCCGGACGGGCGGCCCGGACGTAGGAGCCCGTCGGCACCGCCACGTCGAGGCCCGGGTGACCGGTGGCGCCGGAGGCGTCGAAGGCGCGGGTGACGAACCCCTCGCGGGCCAGCGGCCACCTCCACCGGTCCTCCCCGTCCCGGGGCCGCGCGTCCGCCGCCCCGGCCCCGGCCACCGGGGGCAGCCCGACCGCCCGGTCGCCGGCGGGTCCGTCCCCCCCGTCCAGGGCCCGCCGGAGGCGCCGGTAGGCTCCCTCGATGCTGTCCAGCCGGTCGGCGAGCCGTCCGACCCGCCGGCGGTCGGCCCGCAGCTCCCGGACCTCCGACGCCAGGGCCCGGACCCGGTCGGACTCGGCGCGCCCGGCCCACCAGAGCCCCGCGCCGACGCCGGCGGCCACCGCCGCGGTCAGCCCCGCCAGCGCCGCGGCGATCCCCGCGGCGGGGCCGAAGCGCCACCGGCCGACGCGGACCCCGTCGTCCCGGAGGAGGAGCAGGGTCCATCGGCTCCGGTCCGGATCGCCCACGCGGTCCCCCTTCGTCCCCGGCTCAGCCGAAGATCTCGTCGGCCCCGTCGCCCGCCAGCAGCCCGCAGAGCCGCTCGAACTCCTCGCTGTCGTGGAAGGCGACCTCGATCCGGCCGCTCTCGCGCCCGCCGAGCCGGACGCTCACCTCCGTGCCCAGCGCCCGCTCGAGCACCTGCTCGGCCCGCCGCGCCACCGGGTCCCGCGAGGTGTCCCCGTCCCCGTCGCCGTCCGTGTCCTCCCCCTCGCCGCCCTCCGCGAGCCGGCGGACCCGGCGCTCCACGCTCCGCACCGAGAGGTCGTCCTCGACGATCTCCCGGGCCAGCCGGCGTCGCCGGTCCGGGTCCTCCAGGCCCAGCAGCGCACGGCCGTGGCCCGCGGTGAGGCGGCCGTCGGCCACCATCTGGCGGACGTCATCCTCCAGGTTCAACAACCGCAACGTGTTGGAGATGGTCGACCGGTCCCGTCCGACCCGCTCGGCCACCTCCTTCTGGGTGAGCCCGAAGCTCTCCATGAGCTGCTCGTAGCCCAGCGCCTCCTCCACGGGCGACAGGTTCTCGCGCTGGAGGTTCTCCACCAGCGCCAGGACCAGCATCTGGTCGTCCTCGAGGTCCCGGACGATGGCGGGGGCGCGGTCCCAGCCCAGCTTGCGCAGCGCCCGCCAGCGGCGCTCGCCCGCCACCAGCTGCCAGCCGTCGTCGGCCGGGCGGACGACCAGCGGCTGGAGGAGGCCGTTCTCCCGGATCGACTCCACGAGCTCGCCGAGCGCCTCCGAGGCGAAATCGGAGCGCGGCTGGAAGGGGTTGGGCCGGATCTGCTCCACCCGGATCTGGCGCTCCGCGCCCGCGGGCTCGTCGCCCTCGTCCATGTACTCGCCCAGCAGGGCCCCGAGGCCCTTCCCGAGTCTCCGATCCTGGTTCGCCACGTGCAGTCTCCCTCCGGTCAGCTCGCCTTGCGCTTCTTCTCGTCCCGTCGGATGATCTCCCGGGCCAGGCTCAGGTAGCCCCGCGCCCCGCTGCTGAGGACGTCGTAGAGTGCGATGGGCTTCCCGAAGCTCGGCGCCTCGGCGAGACGGATGTTCCGCGGGATCACCGTCTCGAAGACCTTCTTGCCGAAGTACTCCCGGGCCTCCTCCGCCACCTGCTTGGAGAGGTTGAGACGCGAGTCGAACATGGTGAGGAGGACGCCCTCGATCTCCAGCTCCGTGTTGATGTTCCGCTGCACCAGCCGGACGGTGTTCAGGAGCTGGCTGAGCCCCTCCAGGGCGTAGTACTCGCACTGGATCGGGATGAGCACGGTGTCCGCGGCGGCCAGCGTGTTGATCGTGAGGATCCCGAGAGAGGGCGGGGCGTCCACCAGGATGTAGTCGTAGTCGTCCCGGAGAGGCTCGAGGACGCCCCGGAGCACCTTCTGGCGCTCCGGCCGGTCGATGAGCTCCACCTCCGCCCCGGCCAGGTCCCGGCTGGCGGGAATCACGTCCAGGAAGGGGAAGTGGACCTCCTCCCGGAGGGCCTCCCGGGCCGGTACGCCGTCGACGATGCAGTCGTAGACCGAGGGATCGCCCACGTCCTTGCGGATCCCGAGCCCGCTGGTCGCGTTGCCCTGGGGGTCGCAGTCCACCACCAGGGTCTTCTGCTCGGCCACGGCCAGGGAGCCGCCGAGGTTGATCGCGGTGGTGGTCTTGCCGACCCCGCCCTTCTGGTTGGCGATGGAGATGATTCGGCCCATGCTCTCCGACGGCTGGGGGTGGCTGGCTGGCGGCGCGGGACGGCCGGGCGCCCGGCTGGCGGCCCGGTGGCCCCGAATATAGAGGCGCGCCCGGACGCCGGCCAAGCACCGTCCCCGGATTCGGGACGACATTTCACGTGAAATCACCGGGGGGCGGAGACGGCGCGCCGGCGAACTTTTCACGTGAAACGTACCGGGACGGGCCCTGCCGGACCGGCACGACCCTTGCGCCCCGAACCGTCCGGCGGGGCCGGGGCGGCTCGCCCCGCCCAGCGGGAGCCCTCTTCCGTCGACCACACCCACCCGGATGAGCCGAGGCGACGACCACGCGAGACAGGGCTACGAGGTCACCGGCCGGGTCCAGGGCGTGGGCTTCCGCTGGTCCACGACGCAGAGGGCGCGCGAGCTCGGCCTCTCGGGCACCGTCCGGAACCGGGACGACGGGGCGGTGGAGGTCCACGCGGAAGGACCCGCGGAGGCCCTCCGGGAGCTGGAGGACTGGCTCCACCAGGGGCCGAGAGCCGCGCGCGTGAAAGACGTCCGCGAGATTCCGGCCCGCGAGGAGCTCCCGGACCGCTTCCAGATCATCCGCTGACCGGGCCCGTCCTCGGGCGTGGCCCCCGTATCGCCCGTCCCCGCGACGGGCCGCCGACACGACGACTCTCGGACCCACGAAGGACGCCAGCCTCGATGATCGAACTTCCCGACGTAGAGAGAATGATCGACGGTTTTGCCGGCTACGCCACCGGCAAGACCATCTCCGAGGTGCTGGTCGACGACCAGGAGGCCGTCGACAT
Organism: uncultured Gemmatimonadota bacterium; assembly: GCA_964546375.1. Classification (GTDB taxonomy): domain Bacteria; phylum Gemmatimonadota; class Gemmatimonadetes; order Palauibacterales; family Palauibacteraceae; genus CAYVFM01. The sequence goes on along the minus strand of CAZJJO010000002.1, from coordinate 31,629 downwards.
CGACCCGGACCTGGCCTCCGAGAGCCTGGAGGACGAGTCCATCGAGGCGGTGGAGCGCCAGGGCCGGTACATCGTGCTCCGCTTCAGCTCGGGCTATCAGCTCGTCTTCCACATGGGCGAGCAGGGCGAGATCTACCTGGAGTCCCAGACCGCCCCCCCGCGCGAGCACTCCAAGATCCGGCTGCAGTTCGCCGCCGGCCGCGAGCTGCGCTACACCTCCCCCGGGACGAAGGGCGAGGTCCACCTGGTGGAGGGCGAGGACTTCAGCGGGCTCGACACCCTGGAGAACCTCGGCATCGACCCGCTCGACGACGAGCTGACGGCCGATCGCTTCGTCGAGCTGGCCCGGGAGCACCCCCAGAGCTCGCTGAAGGGCATGCTGATGAACCAGGAGATCGTCGCGGGCATCGGCAACGAGTACGCGGACGAGATCTGCTTCCAGGCCGGCTACCGTCCGGACGTGCGGCTGAACGACATGAGCGACCGCCATCTCCGGAGGGTGCAGAAGTACCTGAAGCGGGTGCTTCGGCGGGCCACGCTCCACTGGGAGGCCGCCCACGCCGACCCGGGATGGCTGATCAACCACCGGAGCGAGGGCGACGCCTGTCCCCGCTGCGGGGGAGCAGTCCAGCGGATGAAGCTCATCGGGCGGAGCACCTACATCTGTCCCCGCTGCCAGCGGTCGGTCTGAGCCGGGACGGCGCCCCCCCTTCCGCCGGGACGTCCGGGCCGACGGCCCGGCGCGCCGACCACAACGACCTAGTTAGTAGAAGGGCCGTTCCCCGCGTGTCGGACCGGGGCCGAACGCCGGCTCGCGGCCCCGGGCGATCCCCGCTCCGGGTCCTCGCCCTCCTGGCGCTGGCGACGCTCGTGCCGGCCGCCCCGCTCCCGGCGTCGGTCCAGCAGGCCCCGGAAGCCCGGGCGAAGCCTCCCGCCGCCGACACCGTCGCCGACCCACCCTTCCCACCCCCCCTCGCCTCGCCCCTCGAGCCCCGGACCCGGCTCGCCCCCGTCCGGGTGGACCGCCCGGACCGCCGGCGGTGGGTGGCCCTGGTGAACCTGGGCGAGAGCTTCCCCTTCCGGCTCTGGACGCCGGAGAGTGCGGGCGACAGCACGGACGGCGGGCCCGCGGCCCTCTGGGGCGAGCTGGCCGGCGGCGCCTTCTCCCGCTTCGACCTGGAGGGCCACGGGAACGAGTTCGTCGAGGTCCACTACCGGGTCGGGCTCCGCCTCCGGGCGCGGTGGCGGGGGGTGGACGCCCGTCTCGCGCTCCACCACGTCAGCTCGCACCTGGGCGACGAGTTCCTCGAGCGCACCGGCCGGTCCCCGATCTCCACCAGCCGCGAGGGGGTCGAGCTGCTGCTCGGCGCCCGCCCCCTCCCCGACCTCCGGCTCTACGGGGGACCCGGCCTCCTGCTCCGGAGCACCGCCGGGCTCGACCCGGGCTCGTTCCGCCTCGGCGCCGAGTGGGGCCGAGACGCGGGCCGGCCCGGGGGCTCCGGGCCCTACGCCGCGGCCGAGCTCTTCGCGTGGGAGGAGCACGGGTGGGAGCCCGTCCTCGCGCTCGAGGCCGGCCTCGCCTTCGGCGGCCGCTACCGCCTCGCCCTGATCGCCGGCGCCGGCCCCTCCCGCGCCGAGCAGTTCTTCCGGCAGGACGAGACGCTCTGGGGCCTCTCGCTCGGCGCCGACCTCTGAGCGCTCCGGGGGAGACGAGATCCGCCTCGCGGGCTTGCGACCCTCGCCCGACGCTCCCGTCACCGAATGGGTCCGGGACTCGGGTCGGAGATCCCGCTCCGGGGGAGACGAGCTCCGCCTCGCGGGCTTGCGACCCTCGTCCGACGCTCCCGTCACCGAATGGGTCCGGGACTCGGGTCGGAGATCCCGCTCGGCGGACTCGTCTCCCCCTCCGCTTCCGTGGCCGTCGGCGCCGGCTCGGCCGCATGGCGATCCGGCCGGGCGCCGGGCGCCCGACGGGAGCGGTGCCCGGCACCAGCGATCCGGACGGGCGCGACGCGCCCGACGGGAGCGATCACCGCCCACCCCACCCCCTCCATCCAGCCGGAGCGGCCCGCCGGCCGGGCCCCCTGGCCGCAGAGGGAGGGTCGGGGCCGGGCCCGGCGAGCGAACCCTTCGACCGCGCAGCGGTCGGGCGTGAGCGACCCGGGCCCGGCCCCGGCCCTCCCGGTCCCGGATCCGGGCCCGGCCGGCGGTGTCCTCAGTCGTCGCCCGTTCCGGGAAGCTCGCCCTTCTCCTGCATCTCCTTCCGCTCCAGCGACAGGTACCACTGCTGGGGCAGGGAGGCGAGGTTGCTGGTGGCGTAGTACAGGTTCAGCCCCGCCGGGAAGCGGAGGAACAGGAAGAAGAACACCACCGGCATCGCATAGCCCATGATCTTCATCTGGGTGTTCCGCTCCATGCCCCGCTGGCCGATCCACTGGAGCAGGAACATCGACGCCCCCATCACCAGCGGCGTGATGTAGAGGGGGTCGTGGAGCGAGAGGTCCGGGATCCACCAGAACGAGACGCCCCGCACCTCGATGGTGTTCTGGAAGACGAAGAACAGCGTGATCAGGATCGGGAAGGGCAGGAGCATCGGGAGACAGCCCGCCAGCGGGTTGATGTCGTGCTCCTTGTAGAGCCGCATCATCTCCTTCTGGAGCTTCTCGGGCTCGTCGTCGTACTTCTCCTGCAGCTCCTTCACCAGCGGCTGCACCTGCATCTGCGCCATCTGGGCGCGCATGGACTTCTGGTAGAGGGGGAAGAGGACGACCCGCATGGCGATGCCGAACAGGATCAGCACCCAGCCGTAGGCCAGCCCGAGCGTCGTGTGGGCCCAGGTGAAGATGGTCATGATCAGGCTGACCAGCGGACGGATCAGGAAGCGGAGCCACTCCCAGCCGTACGGGTTCACGTTGTGCAGGCTCTGGCCGGTCGCCTGCAGCCGCTCGTACTCCTGGGGCCCCATGTAGGCCAGGAACCGGAACCCCTCCTCGTCGGCCGGGACCGGGTAGGAGGCCTCCATCTCGGCCGCGTGCTCCGCCTCCACGCCCCGGGCCGTCAGCCCGCCGAAGCCCCGCGTCCCCTCCGGCGCCACGTAGGAGATCAGGAAGTACTTGTTCTTGACCGAGACCCACCGGAAGGGGCCGCCCTCCGGGGTCCGGGTCTCGCCCGCCCCGATGTCGTCCAGCTTCTGCGTCTCGATCTCGCCGCCGCCCGAGTTCACGGCGAAGGCGAGCTGGTCGTAGTCCTCGTCCGGGTTCGCCTCGTTCGTCCGGAGGCCCCGGCCCATGGAGGCCAGGATCGTGTAGCCCCGCTGGCCCAGCCCCTCCAGCCGGCCCTCCACCGCGACACGGTAGCTGTCGGGCTCGAAGCGGTAGGTGACCACGTAGGCCAGCCCGCCGGCCTCGGGGAGCCGGTGCCGGAACGTGAGCGTCCGGGCCTCGCCGCCCTCCTCCACCTCCAGTCGGGTCCGGCTCGGCTCGAAGCTCCGGGTCCGCAGGTCCAGCGTGTCCCGGCCGTCGGTGACCCGCCAGGCCAGCAGCCGGTCGCCCTCGCGCACCAGCCGGACCGGCTGTCCTTCCTCCCCCTCGGCGTGGGAGTCGTAGCGGCGGAGCTCGACGCCGGTCACCGCCGCGCCGCGCGTGGAGAAGCGCACGCGGTACAGGGGGGTGGAGACGGTGACCGAGTCGCCCGGCTCCTCCGCCCCCTCGGGGCCCTCGAACAGGCCGTCCTCCGGGGCGGCCTCCTGCTCGCCGGCCGGGGCGCGCCCGAACTCCCGGTCCCCCTCCGACGGCGCCGGCGGCTCCCCGGCCTCGCCGCCGTCTCCGCCGGCGGCCGCCTCCCCGGCCGGGGTGTCCGAAGCCGCCGCCCGCGCGGCGGTGTCCGCCCGCGGCGTGTCCACCGCCGCCGCGTCCGCGCCGGACCCGGCGGTCCGGTCGGCCGGCGGCGCGGGCGGGAAGAGGAGCTGGGTGAGAACGATGACGGCGATCATGAGGACGATCGCCAGCAGGACTCGTCGCGTCTCCATCTATCCCCGTCGGTCCGTCGTCGCGTCGCTCCGCTCGGTGCCGATCTCCGGGTCCTCGTCGGCCGTGCCCGGGCCGGCGGAAGGGTCCGTCCCCGGGACCGGGTCCCAACCCTTCCCGCCCAGGGGATGGCATCGTAGCAACCGCCGGGCCGCGAGCCATCCGCCCCGGACCGCGCCGTGCCGCCGCACCGCCTCCAGCGCGTACCGCGAGCAGGTGGGCGTGTAGCGGCACGTGCTCGGGAGGAGCGGCGAGACCGCCGCCTGGTAGAAGCGGATCAGGCCGACGAGGATCCTTCGTCCCACGAGACCGCCTCGAGTCGATTCACCAGGTCGCGGCGCAGCCGGTCGAACGAGGCCCCGTAGGCCCCGGGGCGGGCCCGGACCACCACGTCCAGCGCCGGGCCCTCCCGGTGGGCCCGGGGGAGCCATCCCCGGCGTACGATCTCGCGCAGGCGCCGTTTCAGCCGGTTGCGCTCCGCGATGGTGCGGCCGTGCCGGGGCACGACGAACGCCGCCCGGGGGCGGGCGGCCGGCGACGGGAGGACGAACACCTCGAGGGCGCCGGCCCCGTGTCGGGTCCCCTCGCGGAAGACCGTCCGGATCTGCTCCGAGCTCCCGATCCGCGCCGCGGCGGGAAAGCGCTCCCCGTCGGCCCCGTCTCCCTCCGCTGCCATCTCCTTCACCGTCGGCCCGGGGCGTTCGCGATGCTCCCGCCTCGATCGAGCCCGTGATCTTACCCCGGACGACCCCGGCAGTCAAACCCGATCCGGGCCCGCCCTCGGGTTGTGGAAAACCTCTCGATCCCGCGTTGACACGGGCGGCGAGCCGGGCCTACGTTGGTTCGCCCTGTCGCGGGCGCCCCCCTCCTTCGGGCCGCCGACGACTCGTCCCCCGAGCGCCGCGAGCCGCATGGAGCTGACCGCAGAGGAAGCCTGGTCCCGGATCACCGAGGCGGCCCGCGAGGTCCTTCCGGAGCAGACGTTCCGCACCTGGCTCTCCTCCACCCGGGCGGTGACCCTGTCCGACGACACGCTGGTCGTGGCGGCGCCGACGAAGTTCGCCGTGGAGTGGATCGAGGACAAATACGGCGAGCTGCTGGCCGAGCTGGCCGAGCGGCAGATCGGTCAGGCCCTGCAGCTCCGCTTCGAGCACCGGGGGGAGACCGACCGCCTGGACTTCCCCGAGATCCGGTCGGAGCCCGACGAGGAGCGGGGCGGGGCGGGGGAGACCGCTTCCTCCGGGACCGAGCCGGTCCGGGTCGACCCCGAGGAGGCGGGCCTCAACGAGCGCTACACCTTCGACCGGTTCGTCATCGGGGGCAACAACCAGCTCGCCGCGGCGGCGTGCCAGCGGGTGGCCGACGCCCCGGCCAAGGCCTACAACCCGCTGTTCATCTACGGCGACACGGGGCTGGGCAAGACCCACCTCATGCACGCCATCGGACACGCCATCCTGGGCGAGTTCCCCGAGCGCCGGGTCTCCTACATCCCCTCCGAGCAGTTCACCAACGAGATGATCACGGCCATCCAGAGCGGCCGGACGGCCGAGTTCCGCCAGCGCTACCGGAAGATCGACGTCCTCCTGGTGGACGACGTCCACTTCCTCGGCAACAAGGAGGGCACCCAGGAGGAGTTCTTCCACACGTTCAACTCGCTGTACGACGCCCAGAAGCAGATCGTCATCACCAGCGACCGTCCCCCCCAGGAGATCCCCGGGCTTCAGGAGCGGCTGGTCTCCCGCTTCGAGTGGGGCCTGGTCACGGACATCAAGCCCCCGGACTTCGAGACGCGCGTGGCGATCCTCCAGAAGAAGGCCGCGGAGGACAAGCTGGTCATCGACGACGAGGTCATCGAGTTCATCGCCCGGAACCGCAAGACGTCCGTGCGCCAGCTCGAGGGGGCGGTCATCAAGCTGCTGGCCTACAGCTCCCTCACCCGCCGGGAGATCACGCTGGAGCTGGCCCGGGAGGCGCTCGGCCCCGGGGCCGAGGACGAGGAGGACGAGGAGAGCCGCGCCTCGCCGGAGGAGATCCGCCGCCGGACGGCCGAGGCCTGGGACGTGACCGTCGACGGGCTCACCTCCAAGCGGCGCACGCGCAACCTGACCGTGCCCCGCCAGGTGGCCATGTACCTGATCAAGACGCTCCTCGACCTCCCCTACACCGAGATCGGCGAGCTCTTCGGGGGCCGCGACCACTCCACCGTCATCCACTCCGTCAACAAGGTGGAGGCGGAGATGGCCAACGACGCCGAGTTCCGGGGCCGGGTCCGGGAGCTGCGCGAGGAGTTCGCCTGACCGGCGTCCGCCCGGGGGCCCGACCGGCCGGGGCCGCCGCACGGGATCCGTGGAGAACGCCGTGGACGCCGTGTTGAAAGGACCGTACATCGTCCCGACGGACCGCGTCCCGTGGATCAGGGTGGACGGTCGGGGGGATCTCCACCGTCTTTCCACACGGGGCCGGGACGACGAGAAGACGGAGCAGCTCCGGGCGACCGGCCGACGGGAGCCCGGTTCTCCACCTCTCCACGTCCCCTACTACTGCTGCTGAGTGTTGTCTAACACACCCGGAACAGAACAGCTTCCGGGGGAGAATCGACGAAGGGCTCCGGGCGGCGGCTCGCCGCCGCCCGTCCCACCGACAGAGCGAGGGCCTCGATGAAGCTTTCCATCACCCGCGAGAAGCTCCGGGACGGGCTCGGCGCCGTGACGGCCACGATCCCGAGCAAGACGACGCTGCCGGTCCTGTCGAACATCCTGGTCCGGACCGACGGCGACCGCCTCGAGCTGAGCGGGACGGACCTCGACATATCGGTCTCGGTCTCGGTGGCCGCCGACGTGGAGGAGGACGGGGCCGTGACCGTCCCGGCGAAGAAGCTGTCGGACATCGCGCGCGAGCTGGAGGACGCGCCCGTCCACCTGGAGGCCGAGGGCGACAAGATCCACCTCGAGTGCGGGAAGAGCCGCTTCAAGCTCTTCGGCCTGGCCGAGGACGAGTTCCCGTCGTTCCCCGAGGTGGACTTCGAGGAGAGCTGGCGGGTCTCGGCCGGCGACCTCCAGCAGCTCATCGGGCACACGGCGTTTGCCGCCTCCACCGAGGAGAGCCGGCCGATCCTGAACGGGGTGCTCTGGCAGCTCCGGGCCGACCACAGCACGATGGTGGCCACCAACGGCCACCGGCTCGCGCGGATGCGAGTCCCCCTCGAGGAGGCCGACGCGCCGGAGGCGGACCTGATCGTGCCGCCGAAGGCGCTCCAGCAGGTCGAGCGCCTCTTCGAGGGCGACGAGGAGCTGGAGGTGGCCCGCTCGGAGAACCACCTCGCCTTCCGGTCCGAGGAGCGGGTGGTCTACACCCGCCTGATCGAGGGGCCGTATCCCAACTACGAGCAGGTCATCCCCGACGACAACGACAAGCACGCCGTGGGGAACTGCGAGGCCCTGGAGAAGGCGATCCGCCGGATGGCGGTCGTGGCGAGCGATCAGACCCACCGGGTGCGGCTGATGTTCGCCGACGACCACCTCGGGTTCCGGGTGCAGACGCCCGACCTCGGGGAGGCCGAGGACGAGCTGGCGGTGGACTACTCGGAGGAGGAGATGGAGATCGGCTTCAACGCCAACTACCTCCTCGAGGTGCTCCGCCACATGCCCACCGAGGACGTCCGCCTGGCCTTCCAGGCCCCCGAGCGCGCGGCCACCTTCGAGCCGGTGGACGGCGACCTGGACTACCTCTGCCTGGTGATGCCCCTGCGCCTGCTGGACTGACCGGGCGCCGGGGGGATCACCCGCCCTCGTAGTCCGACCACAGGTCGGGCCCCTCGCGGATCCGGACCCGGGCCAGGGCACAGCCGTCCGGCAGCCGGGGGGCGAGGCGCGACCAGACGACCCGGGCCAGCTCCTCGGTGGTGGGGATCCGCCCGCCGTCGGCGAACTCCGGGAGGTCGTTGAGGAAGGCGTGGTCCATGGGACCCGAGACCTCCTCCTCCAGCAGGCGGTCCAGCCGGCCCAGGTCGATCACCATCCCGGTCTCCGGGTCCACGGGCCCCTCGACGGTGACCTCGCACCGGTAGTCGTGCCCGTGTCGCGCGACGCACGCCCCGAACACCTCCCGGTTCTTCTCCTCGCTCCACTCCGAACGTCGGTACCGGTGGCCGGCGGAGAACCGCACGACCCGCGTCAGCGAGGCACGCGACATGAGGGTCTTCTCCCTCCCTGGACGAGAGACACCTGAGACGGAGGCGCAACGTACCATGGAGAGCGGAACGCTGGACAGCCTGCTGCGGCCGGACTCGGTGGCGGTGATCGGGGCGAGCCGGACGCCCGGCACCATCGGCTACGAGGTGCTCGACAACCTGCTCGAGCACGGCTTCACGGGGACCGTCTATCCGGTGAACCCGAACGCCCGCTCGGTCCACTCGGTCCGCGCCTACGCCTCGGTCGCCGACCTCCCCGAGGTCCCCGACCTGGCCGTGGTGGTGGTGCCCAAGGAGCACGTGCTGGAGGTCGTCGAGGCCTGCGGCGAGGCCGGCGTGGGCGGGGTCGTGGTCATCAGCGCCGGCTTCCGGGAGGTGGGCGAGGAGGGAGCCCGCCGCGAGCGCGAGCTGCTCGAGGTGGTCCGCGAGCACGGGATGCGGATGGTGGGCCCGAACTGCATGGGCGTCATCAACACCGCCGGCGAGCACTCGCTCAACGCCACCTTCGCGCCGAGCATGCCGCCGGCGGGCCCCATCGCGTTCATGAGCCAGTCGGGGGCGATGGGCGTCTCGATCCTCGACTACGCCGCCGAGTACGGCTTCGGCATCAGCCAGTTCGTCTCGATGGGCAACAAGGCGGACGTCTCCGGCAACGACCTGCTCGAGTACTGGCGCCGGGACGACGAGGCGGGCGTGATCCTGATGTACCTGGAGAACTTCGGGAACCCCCAGAACTTCAACCGGATCGCCCGGGCCACCACGCGCGAGAAGCCGGTGATCGCGGTGAAGGCCGGGCGCAGCAAGGCCGGGGCGCGGGCGGCCTCCAGCCACACCGGGGCCCTGGCCGCCATGGACGTGGCCACCGACGCGCTCTTCGCCCAGTGCGGGGTCCAGCGGGCGGACACCGTCGAGGAGCTGTTCGACCTGGCGATGGCCTTCGGCAACGCCCCCCTCCCGGCCGGGCCCCGGGTGGGGATCGTGACCAACGCCGGCGGCCCCGGCATCATCATCGCCGACGCCTGCGAGGCCCGGGGGCTGGAGGTGCCGGCCCTCTCCGACGCGGTGGCGGGCCGGCTCCGGGAGGTGCTCCCGGCCGAGGCCAGCGTCGGCAACCCGGTGGACATGATCGCCAGCGCCGACGCCGACGACTACCGGCGGGTCCTGGAGCGGGTGCTCGACGACGAGGGCGTCGACGCGGTGATCGCGGCCTTCGTGCCGCCGCTGGGCATCGACGCGGTCGACGTCGCGCGGGCCATCCGCGACGCGGCCGGGGCGTCCGAGAAGCCGGTGATGGCGGTGCTGATGGGACGGGAGGGCCTGCCGCGCGGGATGGCCGAGCTGAGGGACGCCGGCGTGCCGGCCTACATCTTCCCGGAGTCGGCGGCCCGGGCCCTGGCGGCCATGGACCGCCACCGGGCGTGGCTGGAGCGGCCCGAGGGGGAGGTGGAGACGTTCGACGCCGACCCCGGGGCGGCCGAGGCGGTCCTGGACCGGGCCGAGGCGGAGGGCCGCGAGCTGCTCACCGTGGACGAGTCGCTCCGGGTGCTGGAGGCCTACGGGATCCCGACCGCCCCCCACCGGGTGGTGCACGGGGAGGAGGCCGCCGTGGAGGCGGCCGCCGGGATGGAGGGGCCGGTGGTCCTGAAGGCGGTGGCGCCCGGCCTGGTCCACAAGACCGAGGCCGGCGCCGTGGCCCTGGAGCTGGAGGGCGAGGACGACGTCCGGGCCGCGTTCCGCGACATCGAGCGGCGGGCCGAGGGCTGGGCGGAGGCCGAGCTGGAGGGGGTGCTGGTCCAGCCCATGGTCGAGGGCGGCCGGGAGACCATCGTGGGCATGACCACCGAGCCCAACTTCGGCCCGCTGATCATGTTCGGCCTCGGCGGGATCTACGTCGAGGCCCTGGGCGACGTGACCTTCCGCCTGCAGCCGGTGAGCGACCTGGACGCGCGGGAGATGGTCCGCTCGATCCGGGGGGCTCCCCTGCTGGAGGGCGTCCGCGGCGAGGCGTCGGTGGACTTCGACGCGCTGGCCGAGACGCTGCAGCGGGTGAGCCAGCTCGTGGGCGATCACCCCCGGATCGCCGAGCTGGACGTGAACCCGTTCCTGGCCTTCCCGGAGGAGGGGCGCAGCGTGGCCGTGGACGGCCGGGTCCTCCTGCGGGGGGACGGGGCCCGCGAGGGGGCGCGGTCTGGCGCAGAAGTTGCTCCCGGGAAGGCCGGAGACGTCCCGGCGAGGACGTGAGCGTCGAACCCCTTCGAGCCCCGGAGCACCATGGAGAGCGCACGGGACCTGGCCCCCGGTTCGCCGGGGGGCGAGGGCGAGGCCGGAGAGCTCGGGCGCGAGCCGTCCGGGTCGCCGGGCGAGGCGCGGCCGACCGGCGGCGGCTGCATCGTCGTGGCCGACGACAACGAGGACTGCCGGATGGCCCTGCGGGCCCTCCTGGAGGCCTCGGGCCACCGGGTCCACGAGGCCGCCGACGGGGAGGAGGCCGTCGAGGTCTCCCGCCGGGTCCGGCCGGACCTGGTGCTGATGGACATCATGATGCCGGGGGTCGACGGCCTGGAGGCGACCCGGCGGATCCGCGAGATCCGGGGGCTCGACGACGTCCGGATCGTGGCGGTCACCGCCATGGAGGGCGCCCGCCGGGCCAGCACGGCGGCCGGCTGCGACGACTGCATCCTCAAGCCCGTCGACCTGGACGGGCTCGAGGAGCTGGTCGACGGCTGGATCGACGGGAGCTGACCGGCCCCGAACCGGGCCGGCCCCGCCCGAGGACCGGAGGCCCCGAGCATGCCCCGCGCCTGTCCCCACTGCGGCCACGAGACCGAGGCGGAGACCTGTCCGCTCTGCGGGAGCGAGGTGGCCGGGTCGTCCCCGGCCGGCGAGCCGCCTGAGCGGTCCGCCCCCGGCCGGGAGCGGGCCGGGCCGGGGGAGGCCGCCGGCGGTACGGACGGGCGGGCGCGGGGCCCCGGGCGGGTCGCCTGGGAGGACGCCGGGGTGCCCTTTCCCGACAACCTGTGGCGGAGCTGGAAGGCGAGCCTGTTCGCGCCGGCGGCCTTCTTCCGGCGGGCGGCGGGCGGCTCCGGCCTCGCCCGACCGCTGCTCTACTTCCTGCTGGTGACGGTGGCCGGGGCCGTCTTCTCGCTGCTCTGGCAGTACGGCCCGGCCCCCGCCCCCGCCTGGGAGATGGGGGGGGAGGCGCCGGTGGGCCCGGCCGTCGGCTTCTTCGTCGCCCCCTTCGCCGCGCTGGTGGGCCTGGCGGTCTCGACCCTGGTCTTTCACCTGGGCGCCCTGGTGCTGGCGCCCGATCGCCGGGGGATCGGAGCCACCCTCCGCGTGGTCTGCTACGCGGCGGGCCCCTCCGTCCTGGCGGCGGTGCCGGTGGTGGGCGGGCCGGTGGGCCTGGTCTGGACGTGGGTCCTGCAGGTGGTGGGGCTCCGGGAGGTCCATCGCACCGGCACGGGTCGGGCCCTGGTCATGGTGTTCTGGGTCTGGGGCCTGTTCCTGCTGTTCCTGGCGGGGATGATCGCCCTGGCCCTGGCCGGCGGCGCGGGCGAGGAGCTCCGGCGCGCCCTGCCGGCCGGAGGATGGCCCGGCGCGGGGGGCGGACCCTGACGGCCGGGGGGGAGGACGTGACCGGGGAGGGGCTCACCGAGAGCGAGCGGATCGAGCGGCGGGAGTTCCGCCAGGGCCACATCGGGCCCGACGAGGAGCCCGTCGAGCCCTGGCCGGCGGCCACGCTGGTCCTGGCCCGGGGCGGCGGCGAGGGCCTCGAGCTGCTGCTGCTGCGCCGGCCCGAGGAGGCCCGCTTCGGGCCCGGGGCCTGGGTCTTCCCCGGCGGGGTCGTCGACCCCGGCGACCGGGAGGCGGACCTGGCCGGCCGGCTCGGCCCGGAGGCCACGTCCTCGGAGACGGTCTTCCTGGCCGCCGCCCTGCGCGAGTGCTTCGAGGAGACCGGGCTGCTCCCGGCCGACCGGGTCCCGGACGCGGAGGAGCGGCGGGAGGTCCGGGGGGAGCTGCTGGCGGGCCGGATCGACCTGCCCGGGATCCTGCGGCGCTGGGACCTGGCGTTCCGGGGCCTGCGGGCCGCCTACTTCGCCCGGTGGATCACCCCGGCCCGGCTGTCCCGGCGCTACGACGCCCGGTTCTTCCTGGCCGAGCACCGGGGCGGGGAGCCCCGGCTGGTGCACGGCGAGCACACCGATGCCGGCTGGATCGAGCCCGTTCGGGCGCTGGAGCGCTTCCGTGCGGGCGACCTCCCGATGCTCTTTCCCACCCGCAAGACCGTCGAGGCGCTGGACGGGTTCGGGAGCCTGGACGACGCGCTGGCGGCCTTCCGCCGCCGGGAGGTGCGGCCGGTGAAGCCCCGCCTCCTGGTGGAGGACGAGCGGGTGGTGCCCGTCCTCCCGGGCGACCCCGACTACGAGCGGGCGGGGCTCGAGGACCGGTGAGGGCCGACGCCGCCCCGCGGACGCGGCCTCGTCCGCCCGGGGCTCCCCCGCGGCCGTGACGCGGGAGGTCCTGCGGCCGGAGCCGGCCGTCCGGTGCGTCGTGGCCGACAACCCGGGCCCCATGACGCTCGACGGCACCCGCACCTACCTGGTCGGCCGGCGGGAGGCGGTGCTGCTGGACCCGGGCCCCGACGACGGCCTCGCCGACCGGATCGAGGCCCTGGTGGGCGACCGCGCGGTGACGGCGGTGGCCCTCACCCACGCCCACCCCGACCACGCCGCCGGGGCCGCCGAGGCCGCGCGGCGGACCGGGGCGCCGGTGGTCGCCTCGGAGGCGACGCTGGAGCGGGCCGGGCTCGAGGGCCGGGCCGTGGCCGACGGCGAGGGCCTCGAGGTGGACGGCGGGGAGGCCACGCTGGAGGCGCTGGCGACGCCGGGCCACGCCTCGGACCACCTCTGCTGGTGGTGGCCGCCGGGCCGCGCGGTCTTCACCGGCGACCTGGTGCTGGGGACCGGCACGGCGATGGTGGGCCATCCCGACGGCCACATGGGGCGGTACCTGGAGAGCCTTCGGCGGCTCCGCGAGCTGGGCCCGGAGCGGCTCTACCCCGGCCACGGGGAGCCGGTGGAGGAGGCGGTCGCGCGCCTCGAGGATTACCTCCGCCACCGCCGGGAGCGGGAGGAGCAGATCCGACGCGCGGTGGAGGAGGGGGCCGGGTCGGTGGCGGCGATCCGCCGCCGGGTCTACGGCGAGCTGCCCGAGGGGCTGGCGTGGGCGGCCGAGGCCTCCGTCCGCGCTCACCTGGAGCACCTGGAGGAGCGCGGCGTCGACCTGCCCGAGGTGGAGGACGGAGGGGGCGGTGGGCCGGAGGTCCACTGAGCCGAGCCCCGGGGGCGGCGGGTCGGGCCCGGCCGGGGCGGGCGCCTCCCGGCTCGCCCTCGGGCTGGTCTTCGTCACGGTCGTCATCGACCTGATCGGCTTCGGGATCGTCCTCCCGCTGCTGCCCTTCTACGCCACCGAGCTGGGGGCGGGGCCGACCGCCGTGGGGCTGATCATCGGGTCGTTCTCGGCGATGCAGTTCGCCCTGGCCCCCGTCTGGGGCCGGCTCTCCGACCGGATCGGGCGCCGGCCGGTGCTCGTGGTGGGCCTGTTCGGGTCGGGCGTCAGCTACGTCGTGTTCGGCCTCGCCGACACCGTGGGGGTCCTCCTGCTCTCCCGGGTGATCGCCGGGGCCATGGGCGCCAACGTCCCCGTGGCCCAGGCCTACATCGCCGACACCACCACCGAGGAGGGCCGGGCGCGGGGGATGGGGCTGGTGGGCGCCGCCTTCGGCCTCGGCTTCGTGGCGGGGCCGGCGCTGGGCGGGGTGCTCAGCCAGTGGGGCTACGGCCTGCCGGGCTTTTTCGCGGCGGGGCTCAGCCTGGCGGCCGCCGGCGTGGCGCTCTTCGCCCTCCCGGAGTCGCTGCCACCGGAGCGGCGGACGGGGCGGGCGGCCGCGAGGGGGGCGGCGTCGGCCCTGCGGGCCCTGTCGCGCCGGGTCCGGGAGCTCCGGGAGGCGATGGTCCGCCCCGAGCTGCGCGACCCGATCGGGTCGTTCTTCGTGGGGACGCTGGGCTTCGCGGCCTTCACCACCGCCTTCCCCCTCCTGCTGGACGGGCCGCTGGGCATGACCTCGGTGGACGCGGGATGGTACTTCGCCTACCTGGGGCTGGTCTCGGCCACCGTCCAGGGCGTCCTCATCGGGCCCACCGTGGACCGGCTCGGCGAGCGCCGCGTGGCGATGGGGGGCGCGGCGCTGATGGCCGTGGGCCTGGCCCTGCTGGCCGGGGCCGGGGGGACGCCCTCCCTGCTGGCCTCGCTGGCGGTGGTGGGGGTCGGGTTCGGCTACATGACGCCGGCCCTGCAGGGCCTGATCTCCCGCCGGGCGGGCGAGCGGGCCCAGGGCGGGGTCCTCGGGCTCAACCAGTCGGCCGGGAGCCTGGCCCGGGTGGTGGGGCCGGCGGCCGGCGGCTGGGCCTTCGGGGCCGTGGGCCACCGGTGGGAGTTCCTGGCGACGGCCGGCGTGCTGGCCGCGGCCGCGGCCTGGATCGCCCGCATCGCGCCCGCCGCGGAGGCCTGAGCCGGGGCCCCCGGAGGCCGGCGGTCAGCCCCCGTCGCCGGGCGGCCCGTCGATCCGGGCCAGGATGCGCCGGTTCGGCGTGGGGAAGGCCAGCTCCTCCAGCTCGTCCGGCCCGGCCCACCGCCACTCCGGGGCCGCGCGGGCCCGGGGCCGGCCCGATGCCCGGCGGGCGTGGAAGGGGAGCAGGGTCACGCGGAAGTGGCTGTAGGCGTGCTCCACCGGCTCCAGCTCGTCCAGCACCTCGACCTCGATCTCCAGCTCCTCGCGCAGCTCCCGACGGAGGGCGGCGCGGGGGCCCTCGTCCTCCTCGACCTTGCCGCCGGGGAACTCCCACAGCCCGCCCAGCATCCCGTCGGGCGGCCGCCGCTGGACCAGGAGCCTCCCCTCCTCCCACACCAGCCCCAGCGCCACGCGGTGGTGGGGGAGGGGGCCGCGGTCGGAGGAGGGGGGGCGGCGGTCCACCGTGCCGCGCTCGCGGGCCAGGCACGCCGCGCCCAGCGGGCACAGGTCGCAGGAGGGCGAGGAGGGGGTGCACACCTCCCCGCCCAGGTCCATGAGGGCCTGGTTCAGGGCCGCCGCCTCGCCGGGCCGCGCCTCCAGCAGCCGTCGGGCGGCCGACCGCAGGTCGGCGTCGCCGGGGTCGGCCAGGTCGTGGAGCCGGCTGAGCACCCGGCGGGTGTTGCCGTCCACGGCCGGCTCGGGCCGGCCGAAGGCCAGGCTGGCCACGGCCCCGGCCGTGTACGGTCCGATCCCCGGCAGCTCCCGCAGCCGGTCGGGGTCGGACGGGAGCTCGCCGCCGTGGCGCTCGGTCACCTCCCGGGCGGCGGCGTGGAGGCGCCGGGCCCGCGCGTAGTAGCCGAGCCCTTCCCAGGCCTTGAGGACGTCGTGGCGGTCGGCCCGGGCGAGGGCCTCGACGTCCGGGAAGCGCCGCAGGAAGTCCTCCCAGTAGTCGCGGACCGTCGAGATCCGCGTCTGCTGGGCCATCACCTCGGCCACCCAGATCCGGTAGGGATCGGACTCGCCCCGCCAGGGGACGTCCCGCTCCCGCCCCCGGTACCACGCCAGCAGGGCGTCGGCGGCCCGCTCCGGGTCGATCGTGGGCCCCGCCCGGCCGTCCTCGTCCGGGCCGCTCACCGGCGCCGGGCCCACCCGGCCTCGTCCGCCCTCGGGAAGCGGCCCTCGTAGACCGGCCGCGCCGACCCCTCGAGGCGGAGGGACCGGGGCCGCCGGGTCGACGGGTCGGCGGCGTCGTCCCCGTCCAGCTCCACGGTCAGCACCTCCCCGCTCCGCGTCTCCAGCTCGAGCCTCGTGCCGACCCGCCCCGCCGCGTGCAGCGCCAGGGCCGCCGACATGGAGCCGGCCCCGCAGGCCGCCGTCTCCCCCTCGACGCCCCGCTCGTAGGTCCGGATGGAGGCGCGGTCCGGGGCCCGGACCTCGACCAGGTTCACGTTGGCGCCCTCCGGGCCGAGGGCCTCCGAGCGGCGGGCGGGCCGGCACAGCTCGTCCACCGGCCCCTCCGGCATCCGCTCCACCGGCAGGACCAGGTGGGGGGTCCCCATCTCCACCAGCCATCCCTCCCGGCGGTCCCCGCCCAGCGGGACCTCCCGGGTACCCGCGACCCGGCAGGGCAGGCGGTAGTCGAGCCGCACGCGGTCCCCCCGCACCCGGGCCCCGAGCCGCCCCTCCGAGGTCCGCAGGGTCACCTCGCCGTC
Source organism: uncultured Gemmatimonadota bacterium (assembly GCA_964546375.1). Classification (GTDB taxonomy): domain Bacteria; phylum Gemmatimonadota; class Gemmatimonadetes; order Palauibacterales; family Palauibacteraceae; genus CAYVFM01. The sequence continues at coordinate 15,132 of CAZJJO010000002.1, read as the reverse complement.
CGGGGCCAGGCCGCGGTCGGCCGCCCATCGGGCCACGCACCGGCTCCCGTTGCCGCAGGTGCCGAACTCCGTCCCGTCGGGGTTGAAGAAGCGCACGTCCAGGGCCTCGCCGTCCCGCCGCCCGACCAGGGCGAGGCCGTCGGCCCCGGCGCCGGAGCGGCGCGCGCAGATGCGGCGGGCGAGGCCGGCGGGATCGGGGCCGACCTCTTCGGCCCGCACGATCACGAAGTCGTTGCCGGCGCCCGAGTACTTGGCGAAGGGAATCATGGGACGGGCTCGGTGGAGGGGGAAGGCGGGGAGGCCGCGGCGGGCCCCTCCCGCGGCCGCGGAGGGCAACCTAGAGACCGGCCCGGAGGGGCGGCAAGACGCCCCGGGGCCCGCCGATGCGCCCTCGCCCCTCGGGCCGTTACCTTTCCGTCCCGTCGGGGCCCGGCGGCGGCGCGGCCGATCTCCGCGCCGGCGGGTCCCCGGACCCCTCGTCCCGCACCGGGAGGCGCCATGCTCCGCTTCATCGCCAGGAGGTCGCACAAGGTCGGGCTCGCGCCGGGGAGCCTGGTGCCGGTGGAGGTGGCCGGGGCCGAGCCGGCGCGGATGCACGTCATCGACTACGACGGGGAGGGGGTCCGCGAGCGGGACGTCGAGGCGGTGGAGGAGGTGCTGCCCTTCCGGGACGAGCCCACGGTCACGTGGCTCAACGTGGACGGACTCGGGGACGCGGAGCTGGTGGAGGACCTCGGGGAGCGCTTCGGCCTCCACCCGCTGGTCCTGGAGGACGTCCTCAACACCGGCCACCGGCCGAAGCTCGAGGACTACGGCGACTACCTCTTCGTCGTCCTGAAGATGCTCACCTTCGATCCGGACCGGCGACAGCTGGAGGACGAGCAGGTGAGCCTGGTGGTGGGGCCGAACTTCGTGCTCAGCTTCCAGGAGCGGGCCGGCGACGTGCTGGATCCGGTCCGCGAGCGCATCCGGACCGGCAAGGGCCGGATCCGGAGGATGGGGCCGGACTACCTGGCGTACGCGGTCATGGACGCCATCGTCGACCACTACTTCGTGGTGCTGGAGGAGGCCGGGGAGTGGATCGAGGAGCTGGAGGTCGGCCTGCTGGAGGACCCGTCGGAGCAGACGATGCGGGAGATCCATCGCCTGAAGCGGGAGCTGCTGCTGTTCCGCAAGGCCGTGTGGCCGGCGCGGGAGGTGGCCGGCAACTTCCTGCGGGAGGAGCACGAGCTGGTGGACCCGGAGGTGCGGCCGTTCGTCCGGGACCTGTACGACCACTGCGTCCAGATCATCGACACCGGCGAGACGCTCCGGGACCTGGCCTCCGGCATGCTGGACACCTACCTGTCCAGCCTCAGCAACCGGACGAACGAGATCATGAAGGTGCTGACGATCATGGCCAGCATCTTCATCCCGCTGACCTTCGTGGCCGGGGTCTACGGGATGAACTTCGAGAACATGCCCGAGCTCGGCTGGCCGTGGGCCTATCCGGCCGTGCTGGCCCTGATGGCGGTCATCGGCGGGGCCCTCCTGCTCTACTTCCGTTCGAAGGACTGGCTCTGAGCTCCCCCCGGGAGGAGCGAGCCCCCCGGGGCGTCCGTCGATCGGAGCCGGGGGGGAACGGACGTTGCAGCCCGGTGCCCGCGGCGGCCGCCGGTCCGGTTGACGCCCGGTTCCGGAGCCGGGTAGTCTCCCGGCGCCTCGCGCCGGCGGCCGGCGCCGAGCGACCACCGGCCATGGGTCAGGAGACGAGACGATGACCGACGTTCCCGAGGGGCTCCTCTACACGGAGGAGCACGAGTACGTCCGCGAGACCGACGCCGAGGGCGAGGTCCTCGTGGGCATCACGGACTACGCCCAGGGCGAGCTGGGCGACGTGGTCTTCGTCGAGCTCCCGGGCCCCGGGGACTCCTTCGGCCGGATGGACGTCTTCGGCACCATCGAGGCCGTGAAGGCCGTCTCGGACCTCTTCACCCCCGTGTCGGGCGAGGTGGTCGAGGCGAACGGCGCCCTGGAGGACGATCCCGCCCTGGTCAACTCGGACCCCTACGGCGAGGGCTGGATGATCCGGCTGGCGGTGTCCGACCCCGCCGAGCTCGACGAGCTCATGACGGCCGGGGAGTACGAGGAGCACGTCTCCGGCTGACGCGGCCTCCGGCCCCCTCGCCGGGCCCGCGCACGCGACCGTCCCCGCCCGGGAAGACCGCCGCCGGAGGCGGACACGCCGGGCGCACACCCGCGAACGAGAGAGCCGTGTCCTTCGTCCCCCACAGCGAGAGCGACCGCCGGGAGATGCTCCGGGCCGTGGGCGCCGCGAGCGTCGACGAGCTCTACCGCGACGTCCCGGACGGCCTCAGGGTCTCCGGCGACCTGGACCTGCCGGAGGCGCTCTCCGAGCCCGAGGCCGTGCGGCTGCTCCGGGAGCTCTCGGAGCAGAACCGGAGCCCGGTGCCCTTCGCCGGCGGCGGGATCTACGACCACCACGTGCCGGCGGCCGTCGACCATCTCCTGCGGCGCAGCGAGTTCTACACGGCCTACACGCCCTACCAGCCCGAGGTGGCGCAGGGCACGCTCCAGTCCATCTACGAGTTCCAGACGATGGTCTGCGAGCTGACGGGCATGGAGGTGGCCAACGCGTCCATCTACGACGGCGCCACGGCCACGGCGGAGGCGGCCCTGATGGCCATGCGGGTGACCCGCCGGGACCGGGTCGTCCTGGCCGGCCACCTCCACCCCCACTACCGGAAGGTCGTGGAGACCTACACCTCGGGGACGGCCAGCGAGGTGGTCCGGGTGCCCGCCGGCGACGACGGCCTGCTGGACGTGGAGGCGGCCGCCCGGGCCCTGGACGACGACACGGCGTGCCTGATCGTGCAGAACCCGAACTTCTTCGGCCTGCTCGAGGAGCTGGACGGGGCGGCCGAGGCGGCCCACGAGGCCGGGGCCCTGCTCGTCGCCGCCGTGGCGGACCCGGTGGCCCTCTCGGTGATCCGGCCGCCCGGCGAGGCCGGCGCCGACCTGGTGGTCGGCGAGGGCCAGCCCTTCGGCAACGCGATGAGCTACGGCGGGCCGGCGCTGGGGCTGTTCGCCGGGCGGGAGGAGCACGTGCGGAAGATGCCGGGCCGGATCGCCGGAGCCACGGTGGACGAGGAGGGCCGCCGGGGCTACGTCCTGACCCTCCAGACCCGGGAGCAGCAGATCCGGCGGGAGCGGGCCACGAGCAACATCTGCACGAACCAGGGGCTGAACGCCCTGGCGGCCACCCTCTACCTGGCCACCGTGGGGCGCGACGGCCTCCGGCGGGTGGCCGAGGCCTCCGCCCGGCACGCCCACTGGGCCCGGGAGCGGCTGGAGGAGGCCGGCGTCGAGCTGCTCTTCCCCGACGCGCCCTTCCTGCGGGAGTTCGCGGTCCGGACGCCCGGCGGCTCCCGGGCCGCCCTGGAACGGGGGCTGGAGCGGGGGGTGCTGGCCGGCGTGAGCCTGGACCGGTTCCCGGACCTGGACGTCGGGGACGGGCTGCTGTTGGCCTTCACCGAGAAGCGAACGCGAGACGAGATGGAGACGCTGATCGACGCGGTGGCCGGCGCGTGAAGCCCGCACCCGGGCCGCGGCCCCGCCGCGCTCGACGACAACGGAGGAGTCTACGATGGCCGAGCTGACCTTCCACGGGCACGCCTGCACGGAGATCGTCACCGACGACGGGACCCGGATCGTCATCGACCCGTGGCTCACCGACAACGCCCTGGCGGACGTGGGCCCGGAGCACTTCACCGACCGGCTGGACTACGTGCTCCTGACCCACGGACACTTCGACCACACGGGCGACGCGTGGGAGATCCTCCGGGAGACCGGCGCCACCCTGGTGGCCACCTTCGAGCTGGTGGCCTACGCACAGAACGAGGAGGGCGTCGAGGAGGCGCACCCCCTGCACATCGGCGGGGGCTTCGACTTCCCGTTCGGCCGGGTCCAGCTCACCCCGGCCTTCCACGGCGGGCAGGTGGCCGGCGAGAACGGGGGGCCCTACACGACCTTCCCGGCCGGGCTGCTGATGGAGCTCGACGGGAGCACTGTCTACCACGCCGGGGACACGTCGCTGACGAAGGAGATGGAGCTGCTGGAGGGCCGGGTGGACCTGGCCCTGCTGCCCATCGGCGACAACTTCACCATGGGCCCCGAGGACGCGGCCCGGGCCGTCCGGATGATCCGGCCGGAGACGGTGATCCCCGTCCACTACGACACCTTCGAGGTGATCGAGCAGGACCCGGAGGAGTTCCGGCGCCTGGTGGGGGACGACGCCCGCGTGGTGGTGCTGGAGCCGGGCGAGTCGCATGCCTTCTGACGGCGGCGGCCCCGGTCGGCACCCCGGATCCGGCCCGACGGGCGACGCGGGGACGGCGGGGGCGCGGGTCCGGGCCACCTTCCCCTTCAAGGGCCCGCACACGCCGACGATCTTCGAGAAGTCCCGGCCCGGCCGCACCGGCACCGCGATGCCCGACGCGGACGTCCCGGAGCGGCCCCTCGAGGAGCTCGTCCCGGAGCGGCTCCTCCGGGACGAGCCTCCCCGGCTCCCGGAGGTACCCGAGCACGAGGTGGTGCGCCACTACACGGAGCTGTCGCTGAAGAACCACCACGTGGATCGGGCCCTCTACCCGCTGGGCTCGTGCACGATGAAGTACAACCCCAAGGTGAACGAGGCGACGGCCCGGCTCCCCGGCTTCGCCGGGCTGCATCCCTTCACCCCCCACGGGGCCGCGCAGGGCGCGCTGCGGCTGATGCACGAGCTGGGGGAGGCGCTGAAGGAGGTGGCCGGCCTGGACGCGGTGAGCCTCCAGCCGGCGGCCGGCGCCCAGGGCGAGCTGACGGGCGTCTTCCTGATGCGGGCCCACCACCTGAGCCGCGGCGAGCCGGAGCGGCGGAAGGTCCTCATCCCGGACTCGGCCCACGGCACCAACCCGGCCACAGTGGCCCTGGCCGACATGGAGGTGGTGGAGCTCGAGTCCAACGAGGAGGGCCGGGTCGAGCTGGCCTCTCTGAAGGAGGCCCTCGACGACGAGCTCGCCGGGATGATGCTCACCAACCCGAACACCCTGGGCGTCTTCGAGTCCGACATCGAGGAGATCAGCCGTCGCGTCCACGAGGCCGGCGGGCTGATGTACATGGACGGGGCGAACCTGAACGCCCTCATGGGGATCGCCGATCCGGCGGCGATGGGCTACGACATCGTCCACTTCAACCTGCACAAGACCTTCAGCACCCCCCACGGGGGCGGCGGGCCGGGCTCGGGCCCGGTGGCCGTGACCGGGGAGCTGGAGCGCTTCCTCCCGGTCCCCGGCGTCGCCCGGGAGGACGACGAGTACGTCCTGGACTGGGACCGCCCCGACTCCATCGGGAAGATCCACGGCTTCTTCGGCAACTTCGGGGTGATGGTCCGGGCCTACACCTACATCCGGATGCTCGGACCCCGCGGGATCCGCGAGACCGCCGAGGCCTCGGTGCTGAACAACGCCTACCTGAGCGAGCGGCTCTCCGATCGCTTCCCCCTCCCCTACGGCCGCGGCCTCCACGAGTCCGTCTTCTCCGGCGAGCCGCTGAAGACCGACCACGGGGTGCGGACGATGGACGTGGCGAAGCGCCTGCTGGACTACGGCTTCCACGCCCCCACCATCTACTTCCCCCTGGTGGTCGAGGAGGCGCTGATGACCGAGCCCACCGAGACGGAGACGCGCGAGGAGCTGGACCGCTACGCCGAGGCGATGGCGGCCATCGCCCGGGAGGCGGCCGAGGAGCCGGAGACGGTGACCTCGGCCCCGCACACCACCCCGGTGCGGCGGCTGGACGAGGGGCGGGCGGGCCGGCAGCTCGACGTCCGGTGGAGCTTCGACGGGGGCTCCTCGTCCGGGTGACCCGCGGCCTCCGCGCCGCAGATCGCGGCCGGGAGATCGTGCGTCCCGGAGCGCCGTGACCTCCCCCGACGTCGTCCGCTGTCTCGAGCACGGGGCCGCGTCCGGGCCCCGGAACATGGCGGTGGACGAGGCGCTGATGGACGCGGCCCGCGCCGGGGAGGTGGTCCTCCGCTTCTACCGGTGGTCGCCCCCCTGCCTCTCCTTCGGGCGCCACCAGCGGGCGCGGGGTCGCTACGCCGCCGACGCCGCGGCCGGGCGGGGGATCGACCTGGTGCGCCGGCCCACCGGCGGGCGGGCCGTCTACCATCACCGGGAGGTCACCTACGCCGTGGCCGCCCCCGCGGACCTGTGGGGCGGCCTCCGGCCCAGCTACCGCACGGTCAACCGGGCTCTGGCCCGGGGCCTCCGCGAGCTGGGCGTCCCGGTGGAGTCCGCGCCGGACGGTCGGTCGGCGCCGGGCCCCTCGAGCCGGGCCTGCTTCCGGGATCCGCTCCCGGGCGAGCTGGTGGCCGCCGGCCGGAAGCTGGTGGGCAGCGCCCAGTGGCGGCGGGAGGGCGCCCTGCTGCAGCACGGATCCGTGCTGCTGGAGGACGACCAGGCCGAGGCCGAGCGCCTGCGGACGGTGGAGGACGACGGCCCGGGATCGGCCGCCGGCGACGGGGGCGGGAGCTCGGGAGCCGCCTCGCTGACGGAGCTGCTGGGGGCGGCCCCGGACCCGGGGGAGGTCGCCGCGGCGCTCCGGGCCGGCTTCGCCCGCGAGCTGGGGGTGCGCCCGGAGCCGGGGGAGCTGACCCCGGCCGAGGAGGAGCGCGCCCGGCGGCTGGAGGAGCGCTACCGGGACGAGGCCTGGACCTGGCGGCGCTGAGACGGCGGCCGCCGCTCCCTTTCTCGCCGCGGGGGCCGGCCCTAGCTTCCGCGGCGTGCTCGCGTCGACGCGCTTCTCCGCCTCCTCCGCGCTGCGGACCGCGGCCGCCGCGGCGCTCGTCCTGGCGGCCGGATGCGGCGCCGGGGAGGGCGCCGACGGGGCGCCGGGGCCCCTGGTGCTGGCCTACCAGGCCGACCTCCAGACCCTGAACCCGGTGACCAGCACCGACCAGAACGCGAACGACGTGATGTACTCCCTGCTGTACACGCCGCTGGTCGCCTTCGACTCGGCCTACCGGGTCCGCCCCTGGCTGGCCCGCTCGTGGGAGCTGACCGACTCCACCGTCACCTTCCGGCTCCGCGAGGACGTCCGCTGGCACGACGGCGAGCCGGTGGACGCGGAGGACGTGGCCTTCACCTTCCGGCTGATCCGCGATCCGGCGACCGGGTCCCCCCTCAAGCCGGCGTACCTGGCCGCGGTGGACTCGGCCGAGGTGCTCGGCCCCCACCGGATACGGTTCCGCTTCTCGGCCGACCACGCGCGGCCCCTGCAGGACTTCTTCTGGCCCCCGGTGCCCCAGCACGTCCTGGGCGACGCGTCGCCGGAGGAGCTGAGGCGCCACCCCTTCGGCCGGGAGCCGGTCGGGAGCGGCCCCTACCGGCTGACGGCGTGGCGCTCGGGCGAGGAGCTCCGCTTCCGGCGGGTCGAGGACTTCCCCGAGGCGCTGGGGGGCGTGCCCGAGATCGACGAGGTCGTCTACCGGATCCTGCCGGAGGCCACCACCCGCCTGCGCGAGCTGACGGGAGGCGGCGTCCACGTGGACGGCCCCCTGTCGCCGGGCGACGCGGAGCGGGTCCGGCGGGCCGAGGGCGTCCGGGTGGCGTCCTTCCCGTGGCGGATGTTCACCTACGTGGGCTGGAACACCCGCGACCCCCGCTTCGAGGACGCGCGGGTGCGCCGGGCCCTCACCCTGGCGATGGACCGGGCGGGCCTGCTGGAGGCGGCCCTGTACGGCCACGGGCAGGTCGCCTCCGGGCCGGTCCCGCCGTGGCACCCCCACGCGCCGGACGTCGCCCCCCTCCCCCACGACCCCGACTCGGCCCGGGCCCTGCTGGCGGCGGCCGGCTGGCGCGACGGCGACGGCGACGGCGTGCGGGAGCGGCGGGGCACGGAGATGCGGTTCGAGCTGCTGACCGGACAGGCCAACCCCGTCCACGCCGACCTGGTCCAGATGATCCAGGCCCAGCTCGACGAGGTCGGGGTGGCCGCGGAGCCCCGCACGCTGGAGTGGCAGACGGTGCTGAGCCGGCACCGCCGCCGCGACTTCCAGGCGGTGCTCACGAACTGGGTGCTGGACAGCTTCCGGGTGGACCCCCGGCCCCTCTTCCACGGCGACCAGGTGGCGGTGGAGGGGAGCGCCAACCGGAGCTCCTACGCCAGCGCCGAGGCGGACAGCCTGATGGAGGCCGGGGTCCGGGCCGAGGAGCCGGAGCGGGCGAGGCGGACCTGGGCGGCGCTCACGAGGGTCCTGCAGGAGGACCAGCCCTTCACCTTCCTCTTCTGGAACCGGGAGCTGGCGGGGGTGAGCCGCGAGCTGGCCGGCGTGGAGATGGACGCGCGCGGCGAGCTGCGGAGCCTGCCCCGCTGGCGCTGGCGCCCGGGCGACGACGGAGGCGGACGACCATGAGCCGATCGAAAGGAGCGACGGCGCCGGGCCGGCGGCGGAACGGTCTCGCCGGCTCTCCGGCCGGGCCGCTCGTCCTGGCGGCCCTCCTCCTGGCCCCCCTCCTGGCGGCCGCCTGCGGGGGCGAGGGGGCGGACGGCCCGCCGGAGGCGCGGGACGGGGGCACGGCGGTGGTGGGCGGGCTGGCGGAGGTGCCCACCGTCAACCCCTTCTTCCTGAACGACTACGTCGCCTCCCAGATGGCGCGGGAGGCGCTCTTCCTGACGCTGGTGGAGCTGGACGCCGACCTGGAGCCGAGGCCCCGCCTGGCGCGCTCCTGGTCCTGGAGCGAGGACAGCACCCGGGTCACCTTCCGGCTCCGCGAGGACGTCCGCTGGCACGACGGCGAGCCGGTGGACGCGGAGGACGTGGCCTTCACCTTCCGGACGGTCCGGAGCCCCGCGGTCGGGGCCCCGGGCCGCCTCTACTTCGAGCGGTGGGACTCGGTGCGGGTTGTGGACGAGCACACGGTCCGCTTCCGGGTGGACCCGGGTCACGCGCCCCTGTTCGGCTGGACCCGCGTGCCGGTGGCGCCGGAGCACGTGCTGGGCGACGTGCCGCCCGCCGAGCTGTCGACGCATCCGTTCGGCACCTCCGAGCTCGTGGGGTCGGGCCCCTTCCGGCTGGTCGAGCACCGGCCCGGCGACCGGTGGGTGCTCGCCGCCGACTCGACCTTCCCCGAGGGGCTCGGCGGGCCGCCCCGCCTGGACCGTCTGGTCTACCGGGTCGTCCCGGACGGAACGACCCTGCTGGCGGAGCTCCGGGCCGGCGAGGTGGACTTCTACATGCGGGTCCTCCCCTCGCACGTGGACGACGTCCGCTCGGACACCACGCTCCGGCTCTCCACCTTCCCCTTCCCCTCCTACAGCTTCGTGGCCTGGAACGCCCGCCGCGCCCCGTTCGACGACGTCCGGGTGCGCCGGGCGCTGACGATGGCGATCGACCGGGAGGAGATGGTGGAGACCGTGGTGGAGGGCCTGGGGACGGTGGCCTCCGGGCCGGTGGGGCCGTGGCACCCGGCCCACGACGAGGGCTGGCGGCCGCTGCCCCACGCGCCGGACTCGGCCCGGGCGCTGCTGGAGGCGGCCGGCTGGCGGGACCGCGACGGCGACGGCGTCCGGGAACGGGACGGCCGGCCGCTCCGGTTCGAGCTGTCGGTGCCGGACGTCGGCCTGCGGCGGGACCTGGCGGTGATGATCCAGGCCCACCTCGAGGAGGTCGGGGTGGCGGCGCGGCCCCGCACCCGCGAGTACTCCGCCCTGGTGAGCGCGCTCACCGGGGAGGCGCGGGACTTCGACGCCGCCCTGGTCTCCTACCAGCCCGACCTGGCGATCGACGACCGCGACCTGTGGTCCTGCGGCCGGCCCGACGCGCCGCTGCACCTGTCGGGCTGGTGCGACGAGGAGCTGGACGCGGTGATGGACTCGGCCGCCGCGGAGCCGGACCGGGACCGGCGGATCCGGCTGCTGCGGCGCTACCACGAGACGGTCCACCGGGCCCAACCCTTCACGTTCCTCTACTTCGAGGAGCGCGGGGACGCCCTGCGGCGCGGCCTCCGGGGGGTGGAGCTGGACCCGCGGGGCGAGCTGATCTCGGTGACGGACTGGTGGCTGGAGCCCGGGAGCCGCTGAGGGTCCGGCCCGGCCCGGCCCGTCGGGCGCGCCGCGAGGGAGGTCTCCCCTGATCCGGTACGCGGTCCGGAGGCTGCTGGGGGCGGTGCCCCTGCTGCTCGGGGTGGCGACCCTCACCTTCCTGCTCCTCCACCTGGCGCCCGGCGATCCCACCGCCGCCTACTTCAGCCCCGAGGTCCCGCCCGAGGTGGTGGAGGCGATGCGCCGGAACCTGGGGCTGGACGAGCCCCTCCACCTGCAGTACCTGGAGTGGCTCGGCGCCTTCCTGACGGGCGACTTCGGCTACAGCTTCAGCCAGCACCGGCCGGTGGCCGAGGCGCTGGGCCGGGCCCTGCCCAACACCCTGCTGCTGGGGGGCGTGTCGCTGGCGCTGATCTTCGTGGCCGGCTGCGCCGCCGGGGTCGTGCAGGCGGTCCGCCAGTACTCGGCCCTGGACGAGGGGCTGACCTTCGGCGCCCTCTTCGTCTACTCCATGCCGAACTTCTGGCTCGCCCTGATGCTGGTCCTGGCGGTGTCGGCGCCCTGGTGGCCGGAGGCGCTCCGCCTCCCGGTCTCGGGGATGACCTCGGTGGGCCACGAGAGCCTGGGGGCCTGGGGCCGCTTCGTCGACCACGTCCGCCACCTGGTGCTCCCCTCGGTGGCGCTGGGCCTGGCGTCGGCGGCGGGGGTGGCCCGGTACACCCGGGGGGCGATGCTGGAGGTGATCCGCCGGGACTACGTGCGGACCGCCCGCGCCAAGGGGCTGTCCCGGCTCCGGGTGATCCTCCGGCACGCCCTCCGCAACGCCCTGCTGCCGGTGATCAGCCTGCTGGGCCTCTACCTCCCGCTGCTCTTCGGCGGGGCGGTGGTGATCGAGGTCGTCTTCTCGTGGCCGGGCATGGGCCGGCTCCTCTACGACGGCATCCTGGCCCGTGACTACCCGCTGGTGATGGCGGGCACCTTCTCCTTCGGCGCCCTGGTGGTGGCGGGCAACCTGGTGGCGGACCTGCTCTACGCGGCGGCCGATCCCCGGGTGCGGTATGACTGAGGACGGCGGCGGACGGGAGGGACGGCTGCGGGCGCTGGGCTGGATCCTCCCCGGCCTGCCGCGCCTCCTGCGGGGACGCCGGGCGGGCGTGCCGGTGCTGGGGCTGTGGGTCTTCCTGTGGGCGGTGGTGGCCCTGCGGCCGGGCCGGGTGGCCTCGACCCTGTCGGGCGGCGGCCCCGACGACTGGATCGCGCTGGCCACCGTGGTCGCCGGGCTGGCCGGGGCGTGGGCGGCCGGCAACCTGTGGCGGGGCGGCGGCGCGGGCGGGTGGCGGCGCTTCGCCCGCCACCGCCAGGCGGCGATGGGGGCGATCCTGCTGGCCGCCCTGGCCCTCTCCGCGCTGCTGACCCCGTACCTGGCGCCCCACGACCCGGCCGCCCAGGACCGGGTGGTGGAGACCCGCTTCCAGGAGCCCTCCGCCGAGCATCCGCTGGGGACCGACCGGTTCGGGCGCGACGTGCTGAGCCGGGTGCTGTACGGGGCCCGGGTCAGCCTCGGGATCGGCACGGTGGCCGTCCTCATCGCCGTGACGCTGGGCACCGCCGTGGGCGCGGCGGCGGGCTACCTGGGCGGGTGGGTCGACGGGGCGGCGATGCGGACGGTGGACCTGCTGCTCAGCTTCCCCCGGCTGGTGCTGCTCATCACCGTGGTGGCCCTGTTCGAGCCCTCCATCGGGCTGGTGACGCTGGTGCTGGGGCTCACCGGCTGGATGGGCACCTCCCGGGTGGTCCGGGGGGAGGTCCTGTCGGTGCGGGAGGAGCCCTACGTGGCCGCCGCCCGGTCGCTGGGCTTCGGCGACGCCCGCATCCTCCTGCGGCACGTCCTGCCCAACGCCGTGAGCCCGGTGATCGTCTCGGCCACGCTGGGCGTGGGCCACGCCATCCTGGCCGAGGCGGCGCTGAGCTTCCTCGGGCTGGGCGTCCAGCCGCCGACGGCGAGCTGGGGCGGCATGGTGGCCGCGGGGCGGGACGTGATGCTCGACGCCTGGTGGATCACCACCTTCCCCGGCCTGGCCATCGTGGCGACCGTCATGAGCTTCAACCTGGTGGGCGACGGCCTCCGGGACATGATGGACCCCCGCCACGCGACGCTGGAGGCCCCGGCGTGAGCGACCCTCCCCTGCTCGAGGTCGAGGACCTGCGCACCTGGTTCCACACGCCGGAGGGGGTCGCGCGGGCCGTGGACGGGGTCTCCTTCCGGCTGGAGGCGGGCGAGACGCTGGGCCTGGTGGGGGAGTCGGGGTGCGGGAAGTCGGTGACCGCGCTCTCGCTCACCCGGCTGGTGGACGAGCCGCCGGCGGAGATCCGTCCCGGCTCCAGCGTTCGCCTCCGGGGCGAGGAGCTGCTGGAGGCGCCGGAGCGCCGGCTCCGCCGGGTCCGGGGCGGCGAGATCGCCATGGTCTTCCAGGAGCCCTCCACCAGCCTGAACCCCGTCCTGACGGTGGGCGACCAGGTGATGGAGGCGCTGGCCGAGCATCGGGACCTGTCGGGGGACGCCGCCCGGCGCGAGGCCGCCGCCCTGCTCGACCGGGTGGGCATCCCCGACGCCGGGGCCCGGCTGGACGCCCACCCGCACCAGCTGTCGGGCGGCCAGAAGCAGCGGGTGATGATCGCCATGGCGCTGGCCTGCCGTCCCTCGGTGCTGGTGGCCGACGAGCCCACCACCGCCCTGGACGTCACCGTCCAGGCCCAGATCCTGGCCCTCCTGCGGTCGCTCCAGGAGGAGCACGGCATGGCGCTGCTGCTGATCAGCCACGACCTGGGGGTGGTGGCGGAGACGGCCGACCGCGTGGCGGTGATGTACGCGGGGAGGATCGTGGAGGAGGCGCCGGCGCCGTCGCTGTTCCGCGGACCGGTCCACCCGTACGCCCGGTCGCTCCTGGCGGCCGTGCCCGACGTCGAGCGCCGCCGCCGCCGGCTGCGGGCCGTGGGGGGGACGGTGCCGCGGGCCACGCGCTGGCCCGACGGGTGCCGCTTCCATCCCCGCTGTCCCCACGCCTGGGAGCGGTGCGGGGGGGAGGAGCCGCCGGCGCTCGCCGCCGGCGACGGCCGCGCCCGCTGCTGGCTGGTGGAGGAGCCGGAGCGCCGCCGCCCGGAGGACGATCCGCTGGACGGGGGCGCGGGCGGCGGCCGCGGCGCCGCGGACGGGGCGTCCGCGGGGGAGCCGTGACGGAGGACGGCCGGGCGGGGCCCCTGCTGGAGGGCCGGGGCCTGCGGAAGGTCTACCGCGACGGGGGCGGCCCGCTGGGCGGGGGCGGGAGCGAGGTGGTCGCCGTGGCCGGGATCGACCTGGCCGTGGGGGCCCGCGAGGTGGTCGGCCTGGTGGGCGAGTCCGGCTGCGGGAAGTCCACCACCGCCCGCCTGCTCACGGGCCTGGAGGCGCCCGACCGCGGGCGGGTGCTCTTCGGGGGACGGGACGTCGCCGGCCTGGAGGGCGAGGCCCTCCGGTCCTACCGCCGGGGCGTCCAGATGGTCTTCCAGGACCCCTTCGGCTCGCTCAACCCGCGGATGACGGTGGGGGCGGCGATCCGCGAGGTGCTGGAGTTCCACGGGCTGGCCCGGGGAGAGGCGGCGCGCCGCCGGGCGGCCGAGCTGCTGGAGACGGTGGGGCTGGACGGCGGCGACGCCGCCCGGCACCCCCACGAGTTCTCGGGCGGCCAGCGCCAGCGGGTGGGGATCGCCCGGGCCCTGGCGGCCGAGCCGGAGGTGCTGGTGGCCGACGAGCCGGTCTCGGCGCTGGACGTCTCCGTGCAGGCGCGGATCCTCAACCTGCTGGCCGACCTGCGGGAGCGGCTCGGCCTCGCCATGCTCTTCATCGCCCACGACCTGGCCGTGGTCCGACACGTGGCCGACCGGGTGGCGGTGATGTACCTGGGCCGCGTCGTCGAGCGGGGGCCGGCCCCGGAGCTGTTCGCCGAGCCCCTGCACCCCTACACCCGCTCGCTGCTGGCCGCCGTGCCCCGGCCCCGGCCGGGAGCGGCGGCGGCCCGGGCGCCCTCGGGCGAGGCGGCCGGGGCCCCGCCCGGGGAGGGATGTCCGTTCCATCCCCGGTGCCCCCACCCCGAGAAGGACGAGGCGTGCCTCGAGGGCGTCCCCCCGCTGGAGCGCAAGCGTTCGGGGCGGCACGCACGATGCGTCAAGGTCCCCGCGGAGGCCGTGCCGGAGGCCGGACGGGGAGGCCCGGAGCCGGCTTGACACGGTCGAACGGCCCCGGGTAGCTTGCCCGGCCTGCCGCCAGGGCGGTGGGGCCGAGACCCGACCCGATCCGGCGACGGTCCGGAAGCTGGGAGATCGAGCGCTTGCTGGAGGTGACCTTGAGCAGCATCACGGCCACGACCCTTCTTCTCGTGCAGCAGCAGGGGAGCACCCCGCAGTTCGGCCAGGGTGGATCGCTCAACCTGGTGGAGGTCTGGAACTCGGGCGGGTTCATGATGTGGCCCCTCGCCTTCCTGCTGGCGGTCGGGGTCCTGATCAGCATCTGGAAGTTCATCGACCTCCAGCTCAAGGCCTCGCGGACCCGGGCGCTGCTGGACGAGGTCGACGAGCTGATCGCCGAGGGCCGCCTCCAGGAGGCGCTGAGCCGGTGCGAGGATTCCGACGCCCCGGCCGCCTCCATCCTGCAGGCGGGCCTCAAGCGGCACGACGAGGGCATCGAGCGCGCCATGCGCGCGGTGGAGAACGCCGGGGTCATCGAGCTGGCCTCGCTGGAGCGGGGCTTGGTCTGGCTCGCGACGATCTCCAACGTGGCGCCGCTGCTCGGCTTCCTCGGGACGGTCATCGGGATGATCATCGCCTTCCAGAGGATCGAGCTGGCGGGCGAGGTCGAGGCGACGCTGGTCGCCGGCGGCATCAAGATCGCCCTGATCACCACGGCCACGGGCCTGGCCATCGCGATCCCGGTCAACATCTTCCACAACTACTTCGTGACGCGGGTGGACCGGCTCGTGATCAACATGGAGGAGAGCACCCAGAAGATGATCGACG
>CAZJJO010000001.1:5613-59934 GCA_964546375.1 uncultured Gemmatimonadota bacterium | reverse complement strand
GCGGCCAGCGAGCACAGGCGCTCCCGGAGCGGCCGGACCCGCTCGCCCGGCGCCGCCGGGGCCGCCAGCCACGCCGCGACGGCGACCGCGGGATAGAGGGCGGCGGGCATCGTCCAGCCCGCCAGCGCCGCCACGACGGCGAAGGCGGCGAGCCGCGCCGCCGACCGGCGGCGCCGCAGGTCCGCCGCCAGCCGCGCGAGCACCACGAAGGCCAGCACCACCAGCCCGTAGCCCCGGGCGTTGGTCGAGAAGAGGACCAGGGCCGGCGAGACCGCCGTCGCCGCCGCGGACACCAGGGCGGCCCCCGGGCCCGCCGTCGCCCGGCCGAGCCACCACGTGGCCGGCACCAGCGCCGTCCCCGCCAGCCAGGCCGGCAGCCGGAGCGCCCGGGGGCCGTCGCCGAGCAGGTCGGTGGAGAGGTGGGCCAGCAGGGTGTGGAAGACGTGGTTGTTGGGCAGGTCGTACCGCGAGAGGCCGGCCGACAGGGGCTCGGAGACGTAGCGGAGCCAGGTGACCGCCTCGTCGTAGCGGATCGGCTGGTCGATCAGCCGCCACCGCAGCCAGGCCCCCAGGGCGGCCACCAGGAGGACCGCCGCCCCCTCCACGGCGGACGGCCCTCCCCCGTCCCGGCTCCCGTCGCGGCGCTCGTCGATCACCTCGGACCTCCGCCCGGCCTCCCGGATCCGCTCGCCCGCCCGCGGCCGCGCCCTCTCCCCCGTCGACGAGGGGCCGCCCGCGGAACGCTTCTTCCAGCCCGATGATGGCCGAGACGCGCACCTGACCGAAAGGAGCGGCACCGTGTCCGACGCCCCTTCCCCGCTGGAGCCGGACCGCCTCTACCGGGCCGCCGATCCGGACGCCTTCTCGTTCGAGACCACCGAGGACCTGGAGGACGTCACCGACATCGTCGGCCAGGCCCGGGCCGCCCGGGCCGTCCGGTTCGGCATCGGGGTCCGCGGGGACGGGTTCAACATCTTCGCCCTGGGGCGGGAGGACACCGACCGACGGACCCTGGTCCGGCACCTGGTGGAGGAGCGCGCCGGGGAGGACGAGGTCCCGGCCGACGTCTGCTACGTCAACAACTTCGACGAGCCGCACCGTCCGACCCTGCTGCGGCTGCCGCCGGGCGTGGGCGCCGCCTGGTCGCGGGACATGGACCGGGTGCTCGAGGAGCTGCGCCCCGCGCTCACGGCGGCCTTCGAGAGCGAGGAGTACCAGACGCGCCGGCAGGCGGTCCAGGAGGAGGTGGGCGAGGAGCACCAGGAGGCCTTCGAGCGGCTCCAGGAGGAGGCCCGCGAGCGCGGCCTGGCCCTGGTCCGGACCCCCTCGGGCTTCGTGTTCGCCCCCATCGAGGACGACGAGGTCGTCTCGCCCGACCGGCTGGAGAGCTACGACGAGGAGAAGCGCCAGCGGCTGGAGTCGGCCATCGAGGAGCTGCAGGAGGAGCTCCAGCGCATCCTCCGCCAGGTGCCGGGCCAGCAGCGCCGCGCCCGGAAGCGGCTGCGCGAGCTGAACCGCGAGGTGGCCCGCTACGCGCTCCGGGACCTGCTCCAGGAGCTGCGGAACGAGTACGCCGACCACCCGCAGATCCGGAAGCACCTCAACGACGTCCAGGAGCACGTGGTCGAGAACGTGCGCGACTTCCTGGGCGACGACGGCGACGGGCGGGCGCCGGCCGGCGGGGTGGGGGGCCCGATCAGCCGGGTGGCCGAGGAGCCCCAGCTCCGCCGCTACCGGGTGAACGTGCTGGTGGATCACGGCGAGGACGAGCACGCGCCGGTGGTGTACGAGGACAACCCCACCTACCAGAACCTGGTGGGGCGGGTCGAGCACCTGCCCCAGATGGGCGCGCTGGTCACCGACTTCAACCTGATCAAGCCCGGCGCGCTCCACCGGGCCGACGGGGGCTACCTCCTGCTGGACGCCCACCGGGTGCTGCTCCAGCCCTTCGCCTGGGAGGGCCTGAAGCGGGCGCTCCAGGCCGGGGAGATCCGGATCGAGTCGCCCCGCGAGGCCCTGGGGCTGATGAGCACCGTCTCGCTGGAGCCCGAGCCCGTGGACCTGGACGTGAAGGTGGTCCTCCTGGGCGACCGGCTGGTCTACTACCTCCTCTCCCAGTTCGACCCGGACTTCGGCGACCTCTTCAAGGTGCAGGCGGACTTCGACGACCGCCTGGACCGGACCCCCGAGAACGAGGCGCTCTACGCCCGACTGGTGGGCGGCCTGGTCCGCGAGGAGGGCCTGCGCCCCTTCCACCGGGAGGCGGTCGGCCGGGTGGTGGAGCGCGGAGCCAGGATGGTGGGCGACGGCCGCAAGCTGGCCGTCCGGAGCCGCGGCGTGCTGGACCTGGTCCGGGAGGCCGACTTCTGGGCCGGCGAGGACGGGGCCGAGGTGGTGCGGGCCGAGCACGTCCAGCAGGCCGTCGACGAGCGGATCCATCGGTCCGACCGGCTCCGGGAGCGGACCCGCGAGGAGATCGAGCGCGGGACGATCCTCATCGACACCGAGGGCCGGGAGGTCGGCCAGATCAACGGCCTGTCGGTGCTGCAGCTCGGCGACCAGTCCTTCGGGCGGCCCAACCGCATCACGGCCCGCGTTCGGCTGGGCGGCGGCGAGGTGGTCGACATCGAGCGGGAGGTGGAGCTGGGCGGACCCATCCACTCGAAGGGCGTCCTGATCCTGCAGGGCTTCCTGGGATCCCGCTACGCGTCCGACCGGCCGCTGTCCCTCTCGGCCAGCCTGGTCTTCGAGCAGTCCTACGGCGGCATCGAGGGGGACAGCGCCTCCTCGGCCGAGCTGTACGCCCTCCTGTCGGCCATCGCCGAAGCGCCGCTCCGGCAGGACGTGGCCGTGACGGGCTCGGTGAACCAGCACGGCGAGATCCAGCCCATCGGCGGCGTCAACGAGAAGGTCGAGGGCTTCTTCGACGTCTGCCGCGACCGGGGCCTCACCGGCGAGCAGGGGGTGCTGATCCCGGCCGCCAACGTCGATCACCTGATGCTGCGGGAGGACGTGCGCGAGGCGGTGGCCGACGGCGACTTCCACGTCTGGGCGGTCGAGCACGTCGACCAGGGGCTGGCGGTGCTCACCGGGACGGAGGTGGGCGAGCGCCGGGAGGACGGGACGTTCCCCGAGGGGAGCTTCAACGCCCGGGTGGAGGCGCGGCTGGCGGAGCTGGCCGAGCGACGGCGCGCGTTCGCCGCCGACGGCGGACCGGGCGAGGAGGGATCGGGCCCGTGAGCGCCGAGCCCCGCCGGATCCGCCGCATCCTGGTGGCGCTGGACGCCTCGGCCGACAGCCTGGCCGGGCTGGAGGCGGCCGTCCAGCTCGCCGCCGATCTCCGCGCCGAGGTCACCGGCGTCTTCGTCGAGGAGTCCGACCTCCTGCGGGCCGGCCAGCTCCCGTCCAGCCGGGAGGTGACGCTCTTCGGCGGCGAGCCCCGCGAGCTCGATCCCGACGAGCTGGCGCGGGAGATCCGGGCCCAGGCCCGGCGGGCCCGCGAGGCCCTGGAGGCGGCCGCCGACCGGGCCCGGGTCTCGTGGACGTTCCGGACCCTGCGCGGCCGGCCCTCGCGGGAGCTGGCCGCGGCCGCCGAGGAGGCCGACCTGGTCGCGCTGGGCGCCACCGGCCGGTCCCCGTGGCGGGCGCCCGGGACCACCGTCCGCGAGCTGGTGCGCACCCTCGGCCGCCCCGTCCTGGTCCTCCGCCAGGGGACCCACCTCGGCCGGTCGGTGCAGGTGATGCACGACGGCTCGGAGGCGGGCTGGGAGGCCGTCCGCACCGGCGCCGCCCTGGCCGGCCGGGACGACGCCCGGCTCACCGTCCTGCTCACGGCGGCGGATGCGGGAGCGGCCCGCGAGCTGCGCGACCGCGCGGAGGAGCGCCTGGCCGAGGCCGGGCTCTCGGCCGCCTACCGGCACCTGCCCGGCGCCAGCGTCACCGGGATCTGCGCCGCCCTGGCCGAGGTGGACGGGGGCGTGCTGGTGGCCCCGAGGCCGCCCTTCCGCGAGGAGGGGGAGGAGCTGGGCCGGCTGCTGCGCTCGGCGGGCTGTCCCGTGCTCCTGGTCGGGGAGGACTGACCGGACGACGATCCGCGGACCGCCCTTCCGGGCGTCCGCCGGCCCGCGCCCGGTGCCGGTCCCGGGCGACCGGGGACGCCGCCCGGGGCGGCGGGGCTCACCGGCCGCCGTTCCCGAGCCGCTCCTTCATCCACTCGATCTGGCCGCCCTTCAGCAGCACCTCCACCTGGCGGTCGGAGAGGTCGTGGCGGCAGGCGTAGCTCTCGCCCTTCGTGGTGTTCTCGACCTCCACCGTGCCGTCGCCGTTCCGGAGCGTGTCGTGGATGTCGGTGACCCGCAGGACGTCGCCCTCCTCGACGCGGCCGTAGTCGGCTTCGTCCTCGAAGGTCAGCGGCAGGACCGAGAAGTTGACCAGGTTCTGCCAGTGGATGCGGGCGTAGTCCCTCGCCACCACCAGGCGGAGCCCCAGGTACCGGGGCGCCAGGGCGGCGTGCTCGCGGCTCGAGCCCTGGCCGTAGTTCTTCCCGCCCACCACGGCGTGGCCGCCCTCGTCGCGGACGTCCATCGCCTTGTCGTAGTAGTCCGGATCGACCACGTCGAAGGAGAACTTGGCGATCTCCGGGATGTTGCTCCGGTAGGGCAGCACGTCGGTCCCGGCCCGGAGGATCTCGTCGGTGGAGATGTCGTCCTCGGCCACGAAGTTGACCGGCACCTCCAGCACGTCGGGCATGGGCTCGATCGTCGGCACGCTGGAGACGTTGGGTCCCTTGCGGAGCTCCACCTTCCGCGACGCCTCGGGCGGCGGGGGCGGCGTGAGCGACTCGGTGTTGACGATGGGGTCGTCGGGGTCCTCGATCCGCGGATAGCTCATCCCGAACCGCTCCTCCATCTCCCGGGGGTCGGTGATCTCGCCGGTCAGCGCCGAGGCGGTGGCCGTCTCCGGGCTGCAGAGGAAGACCCGGTCCTCCTCGGTCCCCGAGCGGTCCGGGAAGTTCCGGGGCACGGTGCGCAGGCTGTTGGTGTCGGTGGCCGGCGCCTGGCCCATCCCGATGCAGCCGTTGCAGCCGGCCTGGTGGATGCGGGCCCCGGAGTGGATGAGGCTGAGCAGGTGGTCGTCGCGGTCCAGGTTCTCGAGGATCTGCCGCGAGGTCGGGTTGACGTCGAAGCTCACGCCCTCGTCCACCTGCCGGCCCTTCACCATCTCGGCGGGGACGGCGAAGTCCCGGTAGCCGGGGTTCGCCGAGGAGCCGATGTAGGCCTGCGACAGGGGCTTCCCGGCCACCTCGGTCACCGGCACCACGTTGCCCGGGCTCGAGGGGAGCGCGATGAGCGGCTCCACCTCCGAGAGGTCGATCTGCTCGTGGACGTCGTAGCCGGCGTCCGGGTCGGCCTCGATCCGGCTCCAGTCCTCCTCCCGGTCCTGGGCCCGCAGGAACCGCCGCACCTCGTCGTCCGAGGGGAAGACGGTGGTGGTGGCCCCCAGCTCGGTGCCCATGTTGGCGATGACGTGCCGGTCCATGGCCGAGAGCGAGTCGAGGCCGGGGCCGTAGTACTCGATGATCCGGTTCACGGCGCCGTCGACGTCGTGGCGCCGGAGCATCTCGAGGATGACGTCCTTGGCGCTGACCCAGTCGGGCAGCTCGCCGGTCAGCTCGACGCCCCAGATCTCGGGCATCTTGAAGTGGTAGGGCTCCCCGGCCATGGCCATGGCGATGTCCATGCCGCCCGAGCCGATCGCCAGCATCCCGATGGCGCCGGCCGCGGGGGTGTGGCTGTCGGAGCCCACCATCGTCTTGCCCGGCACGCCGAAGCGCTCCTGGTGGACCGGATGGCTGACGCCGTTGCCGGGCCGGCTGTACCAGACGCCGAAGCGCTTGCAGGCGCTCTGGAGGAAGAAGTGGTCGTCGGGGTTCTTGTTGTCCTCCTGGATCAGGTTGTGGTCGACGTACTGCGCCGACAGCTCGGTCTTCACCCGGTCCAGCTCCATGGCCTCCAGCTCCAGCATCACCAGGGTCCCGGTGGCGTCCTGGGTGAGGGTCTGGTCCACCTCGACGGCGATCTCCTCGCCCGGGACCATCTCACCCTCCACCAGGTGGGAGGAGATCAGCTTCTCGGCGACGTTCTGACCCACGGCGACTCCCTTCCGGTCGTGTCGATGTTCCGATCGTGTCGATGTCGTCGGCGGCTCCGGCCCGTGGCGGCGGCCGGCGGACCCGCCGGCCGCCCCTCACGCGGATCGCAGCACCTATCATACCGGCCGCCCGACCGCGGGTTCGGGGGTCGGACGGCCCCGACGGACCGGCCGGCCGCGCCGGCCCTCAGCCCGCTCCGCGCCCCCGCGGCGAGGCGCCGGCCTCCACGGCCCGCTCGACGTAGGCCACCACGGCGCCGGCGACGTCGACGCCGGTGGCCGACTCGATCCCCTCCAGCCCCGGCGACGAGTTGACCTCGAGGACCAGCGGCCCGCGGCCCGAGCGCAACAGGTCCACGCCGCAGACCCCGAGCCCCAGGCACTCGGCGGCCTGGACGGAGATCTCCCGCTCCTCGTCGCTCAGCTCCGCCTCCTCGGCGGTGCCTCCCAGGTGGAGGTTGGCCCGGAACTCGCCGGGGGCCGCGCGGCGGACCATGGCGGCGACCACCTCCCCGTCGACGACGAAGACGCGGAGGTCCTCGCCGCCCGCGTCGGCCACGAACTCCTGCACCAGGATGTTGGCGTCGAGCTGCCGGAAGGCGTCGATCACCGACTCGGCGGCCTTCCGCGTCTCCGCCAGGATGACCCCCCGGCCCTGCGTCCCCTCCAGCAGCTTCACCACCACCGGCGGCCCGCCCACCAGGTCCAGCAGGGCCGCGGTGTCCTTCACCGAGTGCGCGAAGCCGGTCACCGGGAGGTCGATCCCCTCCCGCGAGAGGAGCTGCAGGGCGCGGAGCTTGTCGCGGGACCGGGCGACGGCCTGGGACTCGTTGGCCGTGAAGGTGCCGGTCATCTCGAACTGGCGGACCACGGCCGTGCCGTAGAAGGTGGCGGAGGCCCCGATCCGGGGGACGACCGCGTCGAAGGCCAGCCGCTCCTCGCCCAGGACCACCGCCGGACGGCGGGCCGTGATGTTCATCGTGCAGCGGAGGTAGTTGACGACGCGGGCCTCGTGCCCCCGCTCGCGGGCCGCCTCGCGCAGGCGGCGGGTGGAGTAGAGCGAGGCCTTCCGAGACAGGATGCCGAGCTTCACCCTTCCCCTCCCGGCTCGTCGGGGCCGCCTCCCCCCTCGCCCTCCGCTCCCGGCGCCTGGCGCGGCGGATCGGTGGGGTCGCGCCGGGCGCCGCCGCGTCCCGGTCCCCCGGCGTCCTTCGCGTCGGCCGGCCGTGCCGGCCCGCCGTCGTCCCCCTCTCCCGACGCCCCGAACCGGTCCGGCGGACGCCGGCGGGTGCCTCCGGCCAGGAAGGAGCCGGAGGGATCCACCAGGAAGCGGCCCGCCAGGGCCTCGCGGCCCAGCAGCATCCGGAAGCCCATCCGGTCGCGGTTGGCCAGCGTGACCTCGACCGAGAACCGTCGCCCCGCCACCTCCAGCTCGGTGACGACGACGGGCCGGGTCGTCTGCCGTCCCGTCGAGGGGCGGACCTTCCGCTCCTCGTGCAGGGGCGCCTCGGCCTCGACGACCACCGAGTCGTCCCGCTGGACGGGGTGGATCTGGAAGCGGAGGTGGGTCTCGCCGTCGTGCTCCACCCGCTCGACGTCGTAGGCGTGGAGCGAGGAGGAGCGGGCGCCCGTGTCGACCTTCACCTTGATCCGGTCCACGCCCAGCCCCGGGAGCCGCGCCCATTCCCGCCAGCCGAGCACGGGCCGCTCCGGCGCGTCCCCCCCGGCCCGACCGCCGGCGCCGCTCATCGTGCCTGCCGCCAGGCCCGGCAGGCCGCCTCGGCCGCCTCCGGGAAGCAGGGCCGCTCCGGCCCCCATCCGATCTCCGCCGAGCGGCGCGCGGCCAGCCGCTGGTCCAGGCAGAGGGCGTCGGCCATCGCCCCCAGCTCCTGGCGCGCCTCCTCGACGTCCACGGTGCGGACCCGGCCGCCGGCGCCGGCCGCCTCCGAGGCCGCGCGCGCCGCCTCCCGGGCCGGCACGGGCACGCCGTCCACGCCGTGGAAGATCCCGGACGCCCCCTCCTCGAGCACCCGCAGGTAGAGATCCGCCAGGTCCTCGCGATGGACGAACGACCAGTGCTGTTCCCCGTCGCCGGGCACCTCGGCGGCTCCCTCCCGCTCGGCGGTGGCGAAGAGGCGGCCGGTGAGGGAGCCGGCGCCGCCGTAGACGAGGCCCGGCCGGACGACGGCGGTGGTGAGCCCCTCCTCGCCGTCGGCCTCCAGGACGATCTGCTCGTGCCGGGGGCGCCAGCCCACCACCTCGGCGGGATCCTCCACCGGCGTGTCCTCGTCGGCCACCTCGCCGCCGGTGTCGCCCAGCACCCAGCAGCCCGAGGTGTAGACCACCGTCCGGGGCCGCTCGCCCAGGCGGGCCGCGTCGAGCAGGGCGTCCAGCGCGGTGCGGTCGCCGCCGACGGCGTCCCCTTCCCCGCGGAAGGCGCAGTGGATCAGCGCGTCGTGCTCCCGGGCGGCCGGCCGGTAGCTGGCGGGGATGGTCATGTCGCCGTAGACGGGCTCGATCCCGGCGTCCGCCAGGCGGTCCCGCTTGCCCGCCGACCGGAGCAGGCCGGTGACCCGGTGGCCCGCTTCCGCGAGCCTGCGGGCCACCGCGCCGCCCACGTGGCCGGTGACGCCGGTGACGAAGATCTCCATGGGGGTCCGCTCCACGAGTTCGAGGTGGCGCGAGCTGCCGGGGGCGCACCCTCCCCGGTCGGGGAAGAGGAACGTGCAAGATCGCGACCGCCCCGAGCCCCCTCGCCCGCGCCTCCCGGCCCGATCCGTCCCCGCTCCTCGTTCGGCCCGACCCGCCGGTTCGGGCGGGGCGGGCCGGCGCCTACCTTGTCCCGCGGCCGAGGATCGACCGCCGGGGCGTACGACGGAGGGAGGACGCATCGATGCGAGGACGGGAGCGGGCGCAGGGACCGGTCCGCCCCCGCCGGAGCGGGTGAGCTCCCGTGCGGGCCTCCGAAGGCGCCTGGCGACGGCGCTGGCCGTGGTCGCCGCGCTCGGGCTCCTGCTGGGGGCCGCGGTGACCCTGCCCGGCCTCGTCGCGCGCCACCTGGCGCCCGCGCTGGTCTTCTTCCCGCCCGACCTGCCGGCCGAGCGCTCGTCCCCGGTCGACCACGGCCTCGCCGCGGGCGAGGAGGTCTGGATCCGCGCCGACGACGGCGTCCGCCTGCACGCCTGGTGGGTGCCCCCGGCGCGCGGCGAGGGCTGCGGGGCCGTCCTCTTCCTGCACGGCAACGCCGGACACCTGGCCGGGCGCGCCTTCGTGGCGAGGCGGCTGGCCGCGTCCGGTCGGGCCGCCCTCCTGCTGGACTACCGGGGCTACGGGCGAAGCGAGGGCTCGCCCGACGAGGAGGGGCTGGGCCGGGACGCGCTGGCGGCCCACCGCCACCTGGTGGAGGACCGGGACGTGGCCCCGGAGCGGCTCGTGGTGGCGGGGCACTCCCTCGGGGCCGCGGTGGCCGCCCGCCTGGCCACCCGGCGACCGGCCGCGGGGGTGGTCCTGACCGGGGCCTTCACCAGCGTGCCCGAGCTCGGCGCGGAGCTGTACGGGTGGCTGCCCGACGCCGTCTTCCGGGGCTGGCCCACCCAGCGGTTCGAGACCCGGGCCCGGGCGGCCGAGCTGACCCTGCCCGCGCTGGTGGCCCGGGGGGCCCGGGACCGGGTAGTGCCCCGCGAGCAGACCCGGGCGGTCCACCGTGCCCTGGCCGGGCCGGCCCGGTGGCACGAGGCGCCCGGCGCCGGACACAACGACCTGTGGGACGACGAGGGCTTCTGGGACGCCCTGCTCCCCTTCCTGGACGAGGTCACCGGCTGCGGCTGAGCCGTCGGCGACGGGCCGCGCCGGCGCCCCGTCACCCCCCGGCCGGGCGGGCCCCGTCGGACCGGCCGACCGGCACCCCGCCTCCCAGCTCCACCGCGGCGGGATCGACCCGACAGCGCCGCGCCAGGGCCCGCACCCCCTCCGCGCGGGCCGACCGCAGGGCGGCGGCGAAGGCGGGATCGATCGCCTCGTCGGCGACGACCCGGTCGACGTCGGGCCGCTGGGCGACGAAGAGCACGGCCGCGGACCAGCCCTCGCGCCCGGCCAGCCCGGCCAGCTCCCGGACGTGGCGGGTGCCCCGGGCGGTGACGGCGTCGGGGAAGCGGCCCACCCGCTCACGGACCAGCGTCACGCTCTTCACCTCCAGCGCCAGCCGGCGCTCGCCGTCGGACAGGACGAAGTCCAGGCGCGAATCGCCCAGCGCCACCTCCGTCCCCTCGAGCGTCCAGCCCGCCAGCTCCTCGATCCAGCCGCGTCGCAGGGCGCGCCCGACCAGCCGGTTCGGGAGGGTGGTGTCGAGCGACACCCATCCGTCCCCCTGCGGCGTCTCCACCAGCACCGCCGTCCAGTCGGTCTTGCGGTCGGCGCCCTCCGGGGCCGGCCTCAGGCGCAGGCGCCGCCCGTCCACCAGCAGCTCCTCGAGCCGGCCGGGGTTGGGGAGATGGGCCTCCACCAGCTCCCCCTCCCGGCGCGCCCGGACCAGGAAGCGGTTCGGCCGCTCGACCAGCCGGGCCGGCGCCAGCGGCCCGCCCAGCGGCTCCCTCGGCGGCGGGGCGGGCGGGTCCTCCACGCCGCTCACCGGCCGTTTCCCCCGGCCGAAGCCGCTTTTTCGGCGCGGCCGCGGCGGCTAGCTTGCCGGCCGCCATGAACCGCCGCCCCGAGGACGTCGCCTTCGTCCGTCGCCTGCGTCGCCGCGCCCCCCTGGTGGCGGCCGAGTTCCGTCCCCCTCGCCGCGACGGCTCGGGGCGCGACAGCCTCTCCGACTGGATCGACCTCCATCACGCCATGCACCGCCTCGAGCGGAGGGAGACGCCGGTCTTCCTGACGGACAACGCGGTCGGGGAGGCCGAGGAGGAGAACCTCCTCCACCTCACCTCCAACCTGGCCGGGGACATGGACCCGTCGCTCATGGCTCCGTTCCTCACCTGCAAGCACCCGCTCTCCTACTGCCTGGGCTACGCCGACCGGGCCTACTCGGCCGGCCTCGAGGCGCTGGTGGTGCTGGGCGGCGACCGGTCGACGGGCCCGCCCCGGTGCGTGGACCACGCCTATCAGCTCCGGCGGAAGATCCGGGAACGCACCCCCGGGCTCGCCCTGGGCGGGTGGGCCAACCCCCACCGGGATCCGGAGACCCAGGCGGGCTACCTGGCGGACGAGGCGTTCACCGCCGAGTTCTACCTCACCCAGGTGGTCTCGCACCACCACCTGGACCGGGTGGAGGCCTTCCTGGAGGCCGTCCGTCGCCGGGGCCTCTCGCTGCCCGGTGTCTTCGGCGTCTTCTACTACCGGAGCGCGAACCCCGACACCCTGGAGCACCTGTCGGACTTCTTCCCCGTGCCGGCCGACGAGGTCACCCGGGCGTTCGAGCGCGGGGACGCGCCCGAGGAGATCTGCGCCCGCTCCATCCGGCGTCTCCGGAACGCGGGCGTCCGGCGCTTCTATGTCAGCAACCTGGGGACCGGCCGGGCCGCCGAGCGCCTGGAGCGGATCCTCGACGCCCTCTGATCCGGCGGCGGCCCGCTCACCCCGATCCGCCGGGCCCGATCCCGGGCGGTTCGGCCGCCGGATCCAGCTCCTCCATCAGGTCGGCCCACGCCCCGCGCTCCCGGGCCGAGTCGGCCAGCTCCGCCCGGCCGCGGCAGGCTTCGGCCAGCCGCTCCAGGAACGCCCCGTCGGTCTCCGCCCGCCGGAGCAGCCGCGCCAGCGCCCCGGTGTCGCCCACCGGGAAGTAGCCGGGGTAGGTCGGCCCCAGCAGCCCCACGCTGCCGTCGATGCGGGACGCCAGCACCGGGGTCCCGCAGGCCAGGGCCTCGGTGACCACGTTGGCCCCGCCCTCCAGCCGCGAGCTCACTACCAGCAGCCGGGCCCGGGCCAGCAGGCGCAGGGCGTCGTCCCGGTCCAGCTCGCCCAGCCACCGGTAGCGCGGGTTCGACGCGTCCTCCCGCTCCGCCCGGCGGCGGGCCTCGTCGCCGAGGGCGCGGCCGGCGTGGGTCACCCGGATCGACGAGTCCTCGGGCAGCAGGCGGACGGCCTCGGCGGCCCGGAAAGGGTCCTTGACCGGCCGCATGTGGCAGAGCAGCGCGGCCTCGAAGACGTCCGCCAGGGGCGGAGGCGGATCCTCCGGGGGCTCGGCCGACTGGTGGATCACCCGCAGGCGGTCCCGCAGCTCCGGCGGGAGCCGGGCCGGGGCCCGCTCCTGGAGCGCCACCAGGCGGTCGGCGGCCCGTACGGCGCGCCGGGCCTCCTCGTGCTCGTCCAGGTCCCGGTACAGGTCGGTGCCGGTGAGCGCGACCACCAGCGGGCTCGCCGGGCGCTCCCGTCGCCAGGCCAGCGCCGCGTCGGCGCTGCGCCGGGCGTGCAGCGCCACCATCAGGTCGGCCTCCTCCCCGGACCCGGGCTCCCATCCCCGGACGATCTCCGTGCCGTGGCCGAGGGCGCGGAGGTGGCCGGCCCAGCGGCGGACGGTCACGGCGTTGCCGGACCGGGCGTCCGGGTCCTTCGGGCTGACCAGGAGGACCCTCACGCCGTCCCTCCCCTTCCGGCCGGCCGGCCCGACGCCGGCGTCACGTCGCCTCGCAGGTGCGGAAGCCCGCCCACACGTCGCGGCGGTCGGGCGTGTAGAAGCTCCGGACCGTGTTCCGAAGCAGGCGCGAGCGCGCCGGCCACCCTCCGCCCCGCAGGACCCGGTGGTCGCCGAACCAGGGCCGGGAGTACTCCCGGTACATGTCGGGCTCGAAGCCGGGATAGGGCTCGAACGCGTCGACGGTCCACTCCCAGACGTTGCCGAGCATCTGCCGGCAGCCGAAGGCGCTGTCGCCCGCCGGCAGGGCGCCGACGTCCACCGTGCCCATGGCCCGCCAGTCGGCGTTCAGCCGCTCCGGGGACGGCGCCTCCTCGCCCCAGGGATAGGTGCGCCGCCCCCCGGCGAGTCCCCCGCCGCCGTCCGGGACGGCCGCGGCCGCCGCCTCCCACTCGGCCTCGGTCGGCAGCCGGCGCCCGGCCCACCGGCACCAGGCCCGGGCCTCGTGCCAGTTCGCGTGGATCATCGGCCGGTGGGGCGCCAGCGGCTCCCAGCGCCGGAACCTCCGGACCTCCCAGCCGCCCTCCCCGTCGCGCCGCCAGTAGGCCGGCCGCTCCGCCCCGGCCTCCCGGCGCCATCGCCAGCCGGCCTCGCTCCACAGCTCTTGCCGGCGATAGCCGCCGTCCTCGACGAACTCGGCGAACTCTCCCGCCGTGACCGGGGCGCGGCCGATGCGGAACGGCTCCAGCTCGACCTCGTGCGCCCACTTCTCGTTGTCGAACGCGAAGCCTCCGTCCGGCTCGACGCCGAGCCGGTAGGTCCCGCCCGGGACCTCCACGTCGCCCGGCAGGGGGCCGCCCTCCTCCGGCCGGGACGGGACCTCGGAGATCGGGGGGCGGGGGTAGGCCAGCGTCTGTCGGGCATAGGTGTAGGCCTCGGCGTGCATGTCCTCGTGGTGGACGGAGTACCGGGCCAGGTACCGCAGGCGCTCGTCCTCCGGCCGGCGCTCCAGCGCCTCCACCACCCGGTCGCGGACGTCCGTCATGTAGGCCACCGTCTCGTCGCGCTCCGGCAGCGGCAGCTCCCAGCGGTCGTCGTGGGGGATGGCGATGGAGTCCCAGAGGTCGTCGGCGTCGGAGCGGATCGGCGACGCACCGATCCCCTGCCGCAGGACCCATCGCTCCTGGAACCAGGCCGCGTGCCCGATCTCCCAGAGCAGCGGGTTGATCACGTCCAGGTGAGGCCCCACGAGCTGGTCGTCGTCCAGGTCGGCCACCAGCTCCAGGCTCCGGCGGCGGGCCTCCACCACCCAGGCCTTCAGGCGCTCCGTCCCGACGCCGGCCTCCGTCGCCTCGCCCACGCTCATCGTCGTCCTCTCCCGGTCACCGGTTCGTGCTCGATCTCGGCTCGTGCCCGGGCCCTCGCCCCGGCCTCCGGCCGACCCCCGTCGGCCGGCTCACCCCGCCGGGTCGCCGACGGCCGTCGGGACCGACCGGTCCTGACGCGTGCCGTCGCCGACCTGGCCCCGGTCGTTGCGTCCCCAGCACAGCAGGGCGCCGTCGGCGTCGACGCCGCAGGTGTGGCCCCGGCCGGCCGACAGCGTCCGCCAGGCGCGGTCCTCCGCCAGCGGGACGGGGCTCGTGCGGAGCTCGGGCGTCGCTCCCGTCCCGAGGGCCCCCTCGTCGCCCCGCCCCCAGCAGAAGGCCCGGCCGCCGGCGTCCAGCCCGCAGGTGTGGAAGGCGCCGGCGGCCAGCGCCTCGAAGTCGTGGTCGCCCGTCACCCGCGCCGGGAACGGCACCGTCCGCGACTCGCCGTCGCCGATCTGCCCCTCGGCGCCCCGCCCCCAGCAGTGGGCCGGCGCCAGCACGCACGTGTGGCGGGCCCCCGCCGCCAGGCCGGAGCCCCCCCGGGCGGTGGCCACGATCGGCGCGGTGCGCGGGACGAACGTCCGGTCGCCGAGCTGGCCGTCCCCGTTGGCGCCCCAGCACAGGACGTCGCCGCCCAGGGCCAGCGCGCAGGTGTGCAGCGCCCCGGCGGCCACCCGCTCCGTGGCCCGGAGGACGGCGCGGGGCCCGGCGCCTCCGCCCCCGAACCGCCCGATCCCGAGCTGGCCCGCGGCGTTGCTCCCCCAGCAGGCGAGGAACCCGTCCCCGGTGATGCCGCAGGTGTGGGAGCCGCCGGCCGAGAGGGCGCGGAAGCGGAGCGGGGCGGCCGCCCGGACCGCCCGCGTCGAGCAGGCGACACGGTCGTCGCCGGTCGGACAGCGCCCGGGGGCGCCGGCTCCGAGCTGGCCCGCGTCGTTTCGTCCCCAGCACAGGGCCTCGCCGTCGTCGGTGAGGCCGCAGGCGTGCCCCGGACCGGCGACCACCGTGTCCAGCCGGAGGTCCGGCCGCAGGTTCGCCTCCACCCGGACCGGCCGCTCGGCCACGCCCTCGGTCCCGCCGTCGCCGATCCGGCCCGCCCGGCGGCTCCCCCAGCAGAAGGTCCGGCCGTCCCCGGCCGACGCGCAGGTGAAGCCGTCGCCCGCCGCCACCGCCGACCACGAGGCGGGCGGGGACGGATCCGCGCCTCCGTCCCCCGGGGCCACCGGGACGCCGTCGCCGCCGCAGCCGAGGGCCAGGAGCGCCGCCGCGGCCGCCGCGACCGTCGCCGGCGGCCGGGACGCGGGGGCCGGGGACGGCTTCGACGCTGCCATGGGCTCCCTCCCGGAGGATCAGTCGAGCTCCGCCTTCACCACCCCGTCCTCCACGGTCACCGGATACGTCCTGGCGTCGCAGGGGGCGATGTCGTCCAGCGACTCGCCGGTGGTGACGTCGAACTCGGCGAAGTGCCAGGGACAGCTCACCGTCGATCCGAAGAGCATCCCCTGGCCCAGGGGCCCGCCCTCGTGCGTGCAGGCGTTCTCCAGGGCGTGGAACTCGCCGTCGACGTTGAAGACGGCGACGTCCCGGTCGGCGGCGTGGACCGTCGTGCCCTCGCCCGGGTTCAGCTCCGAGACGTGACAGAGCTCGACCAGCTCTCCGATCGTCCTGCTCCCTCCCGTGATCCGTTGGCTCCGATCCTTCGGGCGGCGCGCGCTCCGGCCCGAGCCGGCGCGGAGCGGGCCGGTCCCTCCGGGGGCCGTGCGTCCGGGCCGACGCCCCCGCCGACGGGGGGCGCCGGGGGACTCATCCCTCCCCGGACTCGCCCGCGCCCTCCCGGACCTCGACCGACTCGATCCGATCCAGCTCGGGGAACTCCGCCTCCAGATACTCGTTGCCCCGCTCCAGGATCTCCTGCTGGGAGGGTCCGTTTCCGCGGGGCGGGCCGTCGCCGTAGCCGGCATACAGGGAATCGACGGCCGCCATCCCGTCGACGACCCGGCCGATGGGCGCGAAGCCCATCCCGTCCAGACGCTCGTTGTCGGCCAGGTTGACGAAGAGCTGGGTGGTGCGCGTGTCCTCGCCCGCGCTGGCGAAGGTGAGCGTGCCCCGCTCGTTGCTCCGGCGCACCGAGTCGTCCGGGATGGGATGGCGCCGCCAGAGACGGTCCAGCTCGGGCCGGCCCGAGAGCCCGAACTGCGCCACGAACCCCTCGATCACCCGGAAGAAACGGGCGTCCTCGAAGAATCCGTGACGGGCCAGGTTGTAGAACCGGTCCGCCCCCCGGGGCGCCCAGTCCCGGCGGACCTCGACCGTGACCGGCCCCTCGGTGGTGTGCAGGACCGCCCGGAAGACGTCGGGAGCCCGGGCGTTCATCGCCTCGCTCTCCGGCGAGCGGAGCGGACTCTCCTGACCCGAGGGACGCCCCTCCTCCGCCGCGGCGGCGGCCGCCCCGCCGGCCCCGGCCCGGTCGCCGGCGGACCGGTCGGACGGAGCGGCCCGGCCGTCGCCGCCGCAGGCGGAGGCGACGGCCAGCACGAGGACGGTCGCGAGGGCGGTGACGATGCGCATGTCGGGGCTTCCTGTCGGGGGGCGAGTCACGCCGGGGACGGCGCCGGGCTCGGCCGGCAAGATCGCCGGAGACGGGGCCGGGGACAAGCCGTCGACCCGCCTTCCGGCCCGCCGCCGCCCGCCGCGCCGGAGCCGGGGGCGGAGCGACCGCGGCCGCGCTCAGCCGGGCAGCGCGCCCGCCCCCTCGTCCCGCTCCTCCCCGCGGCGGTAGATGCGCCAGGTGGGATAGGCGATCTCCAGCTCCGGCTCCCGGTCGACCGCCCGGAGGACGGCGCGCACCAGCCGGTCCTCCGACCCCCGGCGGCGTCGGATGTGGGTCAGGAACCGGAGGGTGAGCTGGACGCCCGAGTCCCGGGCCTGGACGTAGACGATGGGGGTGAGGGGGCCGTGCTTGAACGCGAAGTTCCGCTCCAGCCGCCGGAAGCCCTCCATCATCTCCGACTCCAGCTCCCCGTGCAGCTCCTCGCCCAGCTCCTCCAGCAGCTCCGCCCCCCGCTCCCAGTCGCTCTCGTAGGTGAGCAGGAAGCTCGTCTCGTGCCAGGCCCAGGGGGCGTAGTCGGGCGAGTAGAGGGCGGACTGGTTCATGAACTTCGCGTTGGGGATCGAGGCCAGGCGCCCGCTGGACTGGCGCCCCTCCACCAGGTGGCCCACCTCCAGGACGGTGGTCTTCATCACGCCCACGTCGATGATCTCCCCCACGACGCCGTCCACCTCCACGCGAGCCCCGGGGGCCAGCCCGGACCGGCTGGAGAGGTACAGCCAGCCCACCGCGTTCTTCGCGGTGTCCTGGAGGGCCACCGCCGCGCCCGCGGCCAGGATCCCCAGCACGGCGGCCACCGAGGTGAAGTGGCCCACCAGCATCGCCACCCCGGCCATCAGCACCACGGCGACGCCGGTGTAGCCCACCGCCTTGCGGACCTTGTGCCGGCGGTTGACGTCCTCGATCTCCCGGTCCACCCACCGGCGGACGATCCGGACCACGACGGCCACCGCCAGGGCCAGGGCCAGCCAGAGGAGGAGGTCCCGGAAGGCCAGCCCGGTGACGCGGTCGGGCAGGCGGGCCAGCAGGTCGGAGGCCCCGGACGGGTTCACCGATCGCCCCCGGCCTCGCGCACCATCCGCCGCACGTCCCCCAGCAGCGCCCGGGCGTCATAGACGATCCCGCCCCTGATCGTCCACCGCACGCCCCCGACCCGCCGCACCTCGCCGCTCTCCTCGTCCCGGCGGACGGCGCCCGTGCCGTACAGCACCTTGAAGTCCCGGAGCGGGTTCGCCGGCACCAGGACCAGGTCGGCCCGCATGCCCGGTCGGACGGCGCCGAACCCGGGATCGGAGCCGGACGGGGCGGCCAGCGCCCGGGCCCCGCAGAGCGTGGCCGACCGCACCACCTCCAGCGGGTGGAAGCCCGCCTCCTGCAGCAGCTCCAGCTCCCGGACGTAGCCGAAGCCGTACAGCTTGTAGATGTAGCCCGAGTCGGAGCCGGTGCAGACGGCGCCCCCGCGGTTCTTGTAGTCCTCCAGGAACCGCATCCAGCGCCGGAAGTTCTCCTTCCAGGCGATCTCGTCGGCCGTGGTCCACCGGTACCAGTAGGAGCCGTGGCTCTCGGGGTCGGGGCGGAAGAAGTCGCGCAGGGCCGGGAGGGTGTAGCGGTCGTGCCACTCGGCCTCCCGGGCCCGCATCACGTCGCGGTTGGCCTCGTAGATGGTGAGGGTCGGATCCAGCACCAGGCCCAGCGCCAGCAGCGAGTCGCGCACCGCGTTCCACCGGGCGCTGCCGGGGTCGGCGGCCTGCTTCCAGAGCCGGCCCGCCTCGCGGAACCGGTCGTACTCGTCGCCGTAGTCGTAGCCCGGCGGGAAGTCCTGCACGGTCCGGTCGTCGAACAGCGCCTCCGGCAGGCCATACCAGTGCTCCAGCGTGCCCAGGCCCGCGGCCGCGGCGTCGAGGGCGTCCAGCCGGGCCACCCCCATCTGGGTCAGGTGCGCCGCGGAGCCGAGGCCCCGCTTCTCCGCCTCGTCCAGGACGGCCCGGGCCACCGCGGGGTCGTAGGTGTCCCGGATCTTGACGCCCTCGGCCCCGCGCTCGGCCGCCCAACGGACCCAGGCCCGGGCCCGCTCCGGCGTGCGCACCGGCCCGCGATCCCATCCGCTGCCCACGAACGCGTACGGCCGCAGGTGGGGCGCCGGGATCTCCCCCGCGGCGCTCCGCTCCCGCATCCTCAGGGTCCAGTCGAGGCCGCTGCCCGAGCCGGGATCCCGCACGGTGGTGACGCCGTGGGCCAGCCACAGCTTCCAGACGTAGGCGGGCGGGGTCCAGGCCCGCCCCCCGTGGAGGTGGCCGTGCAGGTCCACGAAGCCCGGGAGGAGGTACATGCCCCGGGCGTCGATCACGCGGGCGTCCCCGTCGGCCGCCGTCCCCGTCCGCCCCTCGGGCATGTCCGGGGCCGAGCGCACGCGGACCTCCGCGATCCGGTCCCCTTCGACCACCACGTCCACCGGCCCCCGCGCGGGCGCTCCGGTCCCGTCCACCAGGGTGGCGTCCCGGATCACCAGCCGCTCGTAGGGTCCCTCGCCCCGGGCCCGGACGGTGTCGACGCCGCCGACGTCGGCGGGGCGTCGGACCAGGACCGTGTCGGGCCCGCCGGCCTGCCGGGCGTCGGCCCACGAGGGGACCGCCACCAGGAGCGCCAGGACGATCGCCGGGAGATGCCGCTTCGGACGGCCGTGCCGCATGCTCGGCGCCTCCGGGTCGGACGCGGACGGACGGGCGAACGCCCGGAGCGTACGGCATCCGGGCGTTCCCGAAGTGTGGGGCCCCGCCGCCCCCTTCCGCCACCCCCGGCGGGAAACGGGCCGTCCCCGCGAGGGTATGCTGCCCCGCGGCGGCGACCCCGCCCGACGTCCCCGGACCCCACCTTCCGCCGGAGCACCGATCCCGTGAGCGACCCCACCGATCCGCCGGCCCCCTTCCCCCGACCGGGGGGGTCCCCTGCCGACGGGGAGCCCGGGGACGCGGGCGACCGCGAGCGCTCGGTCTCGGCCGGCCCCGAGGTCTTCGACGTGGTCGAGGACGCCCTCCGCGACCTCTGGCGGGTGGTGGACGACCTCTCCCGCATCCGGCCGGCGGAGACGAAGTACTACCGTGTCACCATCTTCGGTTCCTCCCGGATGCGGGAGGGCGACCCCCTCTACGGGGACGTCCGTCGGCTCGCCCGCGAGCTGGCCGCCATGGGCTGCGACATCGTCACCGGCGGCGGCCCGGGGCTCATGGAGGCGGCCAACGAGGGGGAGTCGCTGGGCGACGCCGACGACCGGACCCGCTCGTACGGGCTCAACATCGACGTCCCGGACGAGCAGGGCGCCAACCCCTTCGTGGACCGGGCCTACCTGCACCGGACCTTCTTCACGCGCCTCCACCACTTCGTCCGCCTCTCCCACGCCTTCGTGGTGGTGCCCGGCGGGATCGGGACCACCCTGGAGGCGCTGATGATCTGGCAGCTCCTCCAGGTCCGCCACGTGCGGGACATCCCCCTGCTGATGGTGGGCGAGATGTGGGAGGGCCTCACCGCCTGGGCGCGGGAGCACATGCGGGACGGCGACCGGGCCCTGGCGGACCCGGAGGACCTGGAAATCCCCCGCACCGTCGACTCGGTGGACGAGGCGGTGGAGATCATCCGCGAGCACCGCGAGCGGATCCTGGACCGGGCCGACTGAGCCGCCCGAAACGCTTCGCCGCCGGCTCTCGTCCCGTGGACGGGAGGGAGGAGCGGCGTCGGGCAACCCTTCGCCCTTCCCGCCTGTCGGAGAGGACGGAGCGGGCGAGGCGAGCCCCGTCGACCCCGCTCCGGGGAATCAGAGGGACCTCGCCGGTGCGCGGCACCCTCCTGTGGCAAGGATGCGGCCCGAGGGCCTCGTGCCCGACGACCCACCGCGTCGCCGGCGAGCCCTCCCTCTCCCCTTCCCCGCCCCCCGTTGTCACCCTCCCGTCGGGCCCGCAGGTTGGAGGCGACCCCGACCCCCCGCACCCCGTCGGAACGGAGCCGTCGTGCTGATCCGGATCCTCCACGACTTCGACCCCTTCCTCCTCCGGTTCTCCGGGGAGATCGGGATCCGATGGTACGCCGTGCCCTACCTGCTGGGGTTCCTGCTGGCGTGGTGGATCTTCCGGCGCGCGGCCGATCGCGGGGCGATCGGCGACCTGGACGAGGACGGGGTCTACGAGTACCTGATCTGGCTGATGCTCGGCGTGCTCATCGGCGCCCGCTTCTTCCACGTCTTCGTCTTCGAGTTCGAACACTACGGCTTCGATCCCCTGGCGTGGATCACGGTATGGCGGGGGGGGATGGCCTTCCACGGGGGCCTGGTGGGCGTGGCGGTGGCCACCTGGCTGTTCGCCCGTCGGAAGGGTCTGCCGGCCTACGCGTTCCTGGACCGGCTGGTGCTCCCGACGGCGTTCGTGCTGGGGCTGGGCCGGCTGGCGAACTTCGTCAACGGGGAGATGCCGGGCACCCGCTGGACCGGACCGCTCTGCGTGGACTACGAGCACAGCCGGTTCCTGACCGACCCGCCCGAGGGCTGCCGCCACCCGGTCCAGCTCTACGAGGCGGCCAAGGAGTGGGCGGTGATGGCGCTGATGTGGCTGGAGGCCCGGTACATGTCCCCCCGGCCGGGCGCCCTCTTCTGGAGCTTCGTCGCCGCCTACGGGCTCTTCCGCTTCCCGCTGATGTACCTCCGGGTCGAGCCCCGGGTCTGGGCCGGGCTCACCCTCTCCCAGATCTTCTCGGCCCTGCAGGCGGTGGTCGGCCTGGCCGCCCTGGCCTGGCTCTACCGGGACCGGCTGTCCGGCGGATCGACCGCGGCCGCGGAGGGCTGAAGGCGGGCTACCGCTTCCGCTCCGGCAGCTCGACGGTCAGGGTCCGCTCGTCGCCGTCCCGGACCAGCGTGATCGAAACCGGGCCCGCCTCTCCGTCGCGCACGGCGCGGACCAGGTCGCCCCGCTCCTCCACGTCCCGGTCGCCGAAGCGGACGATCACGTCCCCGGCCTCCAGGCCGCCGGCGGCGGCGGCCGAGCCCTCGCGGACCGCCGCCACCAGGACGCCGCCCCGGTCGCCCACGCCGAAGTGTTCGGCGAGCTGGTCGGTGAGCGGCTGGATCCGGACGCCGAGCCGCGGAGGGCGGCCCGCCCGGTCCTCGGTGCCTCGCAGCTCGGGCGCGACGGCCTCCAGGCTGTCGCCCATCTCCTCCATGCTCTCCTTCCAGCGCTCCCGGGCGCGCTCGATCCGCTCCCGGATCCGCCGCATCCGCTCCTCGTCCAGCTCGCCCTCGAGGTCCGGCCCCTCCCACCCGTCGGGGGCGCCCGGGACGGAGATCCGGGGCCCGGGCCGCTCGCCGACCTCGACCGACATCTCTCGCTCCGCGCCTTCGCGCAGGATCCGCACGGCGACCTCCCGGCCCGGCGGCGTCTCGCGGACCAGCCGCATCAGGTGAGCCACGCTCCGGACCTCGCGGCCGTCGAAGCGGACGATCACGTCGGCCTCGCGGAGGCCGGCTTCCGCGGCGGGGGTCCCCTCGCGGACGTCGGTCACACGGGCCCCGCGGGGGGCGTCCAGCCCGGCCGCCTCCGCCCCGGCCTCGTCCAGGTCCTCGATACGGACGCCCAGCCAGCCGTCCCCGACCGCCGGGCCCGCGTTCCGGAAGATCCGGATCTCGGCGTGACGCTCGCGGTCGGACGCGTCCCGCTCCTGCGCCTGGAGGGGGCCGAGCGCGAGGGGCGCGGCGACGAGCGCCGCCAGGGCGGTGGCCGCGGCCGCTCTCGTGGGATGGTCGAACATGTCGGTATCTCCCGGGTCGGGGGGAGGGCCCCGACCTCCGGGCCGGGGCCCTGTCTCTCGGCTCCGGGGGTGGGACAGGCGGGCGCCGGCCGGGGTTGCCCGGGACCCCGACGGCGCGGGATCGACGGCCGGCGCCGGACCGCGGGACGGGCCTCGCCCCGCGTCGCGCTCCCGGGGAAGCGGACGGGAGCGTCGGCCCCGGGCGCCGCCGGGCCCGCCGGAGCCTCCGGTCCGCGGCTCAGCCGCCCGGCGCCACCACGCGCAGGGCCTGCGGCCGCACCTCGAAGGTCGCCGGACCGGTGCCCAGGGGCTGTCCGTCGGCGTTGAAGGGCATCGGGGGATCCGAGCGCACCTCGATCCGCCGCGCCCGCCGCCACAGCACGCCGGGCGCGTCCAGGTGCCGGCCGGCCAGAAGACGGGCCACGGTCAGGGGGATCCGGGCCGGCGGGTCCGCCAGCACCGCCACCACGTCCAGGCGACCGTCGTCGAGGCGGGCCTCCGGCGCCACCGGGATGCCGTGGCCCAGCTCGCGCCCGTTGGCCACGATCAGGGCCAGCAGCGACAGCTCCGGCAGGCGCTCGCCGTCCAGGACCAGCCGGGCGCGGTAGGTCCGCAGGTCGGCCAGGCCGGCCGCCGCCGCCCGGAGATAGACCAGCCCGCCCCAGAGCCGGCGCCGGTCCCGGGTCACGTGGCGGTCGATGTCGCCGGCGAAGCCCCCCAGCGCGAAGTTGACCGCCGTGACCTCGCGGCCGCCGGCCGTCGCGTCGACCAGGTCCATGCGCGCCGACGGGTTCCGCCGGAGGAGGGAGAGGGCCTCGTGCGGCTCGTCGGGCACGCCCAGGCTCCGGGCCAGGTCGTTGCCGGTGCCCAGCGGGACCAGCCCCAGCCGGACCCGGTCGACCGCGTCCCCGGCGGCCAGGCCGCCCACGACCTCGTGCACCGTCCCGTCGCCGCCCCCGGCCACCACGGTCGAGCAGCCGTCGCGGGCCGCCTCCCGGGCCAGCTCGGCGGCGTGGCCCGGGGCCCGGGTGCGGACCAGCGCGGCCCGCGGGAGGTCGGCGAGGTCGTCGACGACGCAGGGATAACGGGGCGTCCGCCCCGCGACCGGGTTGAGCACCACCCGCACGCGTCCGGCCGAGCCGGCCGGCGCCTCCGTCGCCTCGTTCACTCAGTCGTCTTCCGACGGACGGGCCAGCAGGACCGGCCGCTCGCGCTCACGCCCGGCCACCTCCCGCGCCGCCGGGAGCGCCCGGCGGGAGGAGTCCGATCCGTCCAGCGGGACCATGATCGTGTCGATCTCCACGCTCGCCTCCTCTTCTCGCACCCTCACGGGGCCCTCCCCTGCGGGACCTCGAGGACCGCACCGGGGACGAGGAAGACCAGACGGGCCGCCACGTCCGTACCGGCCAGCCCGTACAGCTCGGTGACCGCCGTCCGGTACGCGCTCAGCTGCGGCGCGTAGGCCTCGCGCCGCTCCTCCAGGACCTCGGCGTCGTCCGCCACCGGGTCGGTCTTGAAGTCCAGGACCTCGGCCCCGACCACCCGACCCTCCCCGTCGAGCGCGAGCACCAGCCGGTCGATCGCGCCCGACACGACCTCGTCTCCCGCGCGCCGGGCGAACCG
Source organism: uncultured Gemmatimonadota bacterium (assembly GCA_964546375.1). Classification (GTDB taxonomy): domain Bacteria; phylum Gemmatimonadota; class Gemmatimonadetes; order Palauibacterales; family Palauibacteraceae; genus CAYVFM01. Next base: position 35,834 of record CAZJJO010000001.1, on the reverse strand, counting down.
CCGCTCCCGCTCCAGCCGCAGGTCCTCCGCCGTTCCGCACCGGGCCCGCAGCCGGGCCGCGGTAGGGCCGCGGGACAGGACCTCGACCACCGCCTCCGCCTCCATCCAATCGCGGAACCGGCCGATCAGCCGCTCGACCTCCTCCGCGGGAAGCTCCGGCGCCGCGGAGCGAGCCGCGGACTTCATCGCCTCCCGCCCCGGAACTCCGTCCTCGATCCAGCCGATCCGCTCGCACCACCGATGGACGACCGCCCCGTGCCGGTGCTCGTCGGTGGTGTCGAGGCTCAGGATCCGTTCGGGGTCCACCTCGCCCCCCGCCGCCAGGTCCGACGGACTCCGCCGGGCGAAAATCCGGCTCCGTGGAGCCGCGGTGTCCACGCGGAGATCGACCTCGCCGGGGTCCGGGCGACCCTCCCCCTCCTCCATGCCTTCGACCGCGCGAAACCACTCCGCGTCGCCGGCTTCGAACAACAATTCGCCCTCGGCCGTCGGCTCCCCGTGGTGACCGATCGCCGCCCGGACCAGCCGGGCGAAGGAGCTCGCGTCGCTCGTCCCGTCCCCGGCGGCCATGATCAGGTGGAGCGCGTGGCGAGCCCGCGTGGCCCCGACGTAGAGCCAGCTCAGCTCGTCCCGTATCGAGGCGGTCCGAAGCTGGCGCAGGGCGGTCGCCATCTCCGGAAATAGGGGGCGGAGGTGCGACGGCACGGCCGGAAAGACGCGCCTGACGAGCCCGCTGGCGGGGTCGCGCTCGGGAAGCGCGGTCTCGACCCTTCCGGTGTCCAGCGAATCCTCGAGCTCGGGCAGCACCACCACGTCGAACTCCAGGCCCTTGGCCTGATGGACGGTCATCACCCGGACCGGGGTGGAGAGCGGGTCCTCGACCGTCTCGTCCTCCACGAACCGGACGAAGTCGCCGGGCTGCAGCGTCGTGCGCCGCTCCCACTGAAAGCCGAGCTCCACGAGCTGCTCGAGCCGCCGCAGCTCGCTCGCGTTCACCGCGGGCGCCAGATCTTCGGCCCACCCCGACAGCGTCTCGCCGTAGCCGTCCCGGAGCAGGCGGGTCCGGACCCGGTCGGCGAGGGCCCTCGCCCGCCCGTCGTGATCGTGGTCCGTATAGCCGAGGATCGGACCGAGGGGCGAGGCGGCGACGTGATAGCGGGCAACCCGGTGGTCCGGGTGGTCCGCCAGCCGGAGGAGCGCCAGCAGCGCCGCCACCGGGGCGGCGTCGTCGACGGAGGTGCCGCCCTCCTCGCTGGCCTCGAGCCCCCGGTCCCGGAGCTCGTGGATGAGGCGGGCGACCGTCCTGTTCCGGCGGACCAGGACGCCGATCTCGGCCCCCGGCGCCTCTCCGTGGATCCGGGCCACCCGGTCGGCGGCCCGGGCCATCAGGCCCGGCCGGTCGGCGCCCCGGCCGTCGTCGTCGGGTCCGATCTCCACGGCCACGTACCCCGGACGGTCCCGTAGCGGCGAGGCCGGCCGGTGCTCTTCGAACGACTCCCCCCACTCGGCGGCGACGTCCGGTCCGTGATCGAGGTCCTGAAGGACCGGGTTCGCCTCGATCTCGCCGAAGAGCCGGTTGACGAAGGACAACACCACCGGACTCGACCGCCAGCTCTCGCGCAGCGTGCCGGGTTCGAGCTCGTAGCGACGACCCACCCGGTCGACGATCTCCGGATCCGCGCCGCGCCACCCGTAGATGGACTGCTTGGCGTCGGCCACCACGACCGTCGAACGATCCGGGGCGGGATCCAGAGCCACCCGGTCGACCAGCGGGCGGAGCGCCCGCCACTGGGGGGTCGACGTGTCCTGGAACTCGTCCAGCAGGACGTGCTCCGATCGCCGGTCCAGCCGGTGATGGAGGTCTTCCCGTCCACCGACGGCCTCCGGTCCCCCAAGGAGCTGGGCGACGTCCCGGAACCCGTAGGCTCCGGCCCGCCGCTGTTCGGCGCGGAGGGCCCGGTGGTATCGGCGCGCGATCCGGCCCAGCGCCTGCGCCTCCCGCTCGAACGTCCGGGCGAGATCGGCCGCCGCCACGGCACGGGCCTCCTCGAGGACCTCGTCCAGCCCCTCGGGGAACGGCTTCCGGCAGTAGGTCCGCTCGCCCGCCAGGAACTTGGCCGGGGGCCCCTTCCGCCAGAAGGCCTCCCAGTCCCGCTCCCGGAGCGCCTCGACGGCGTCCTCCAGGGAGGAGAGCCACCGCTTGTTCGGCCCGCCCCCCTTGTTCGTCGGCGGCTCGATCCGGGACAGCCGCTCCGCCAGTTCCCTGCACGTGGACTCGACGTCTTCCGGAGGCTCCCGGTCGCGGAACGGCGACCACGGATCCCCCGCTTCGGGGTCGATCTCCAGATGATGGCGCCGGAGGGTGCCCACCTCGTCGACCAGCCGGTCGTGGACCCGTCGCGGCGTCCGCCCCCCCGCGGAGATCCGGAGGAGCTCGACCATCGCGTCGGGATCGCCCCCCTCCAGCGCGGCCTGGACGGCCTCGGAACGGAGCCGTTCCCGAACGGCGGCGTCGGCAATGGTCCACCCGGGCGGCAGGCCGAGCTCCAGGGTGAAGCTCCGGGCCATCCGGACGAAGAGGGCGTCGAGCGTGCCCACGTCGATGCGGTGGAGACGACGGACGAGCCGGTCGAGGACCGCCAGTGCGTCCTCACCGCCCAGCCCCGCCTCGTCCCGCCCCTCCAGGAGGGCGTGGTCGGCGAGCCGTCGGGCAGCGTCGGCGTCCAGCGCCCCCTCCGCCAGCCGAAACAGGACGCGGTCGAGGATCTCGCCGGCCGCCTTCCGGGTGAACGTGGACGCCAGGATCCGGCCCGGCTCCACCCCCTCGGCCAGGAGTCCGATGATCCGGTTGGAGATCTGGAAGGTCTTCCCCGTCCCGGCCGAGGCACGGATCAGCTCCCGGGGAAAGGAGGGCGCCCGCCCGCTCACGCCGTTTCCTTCCCCTCCGGACGCTCTGCCGAGCGGCGCCGCGCCCGCAGCCGGCCCTCGCCCAGGAGCGGCGCGAGAGCCTCTCCCCCGGGGGCGTCGGCGTCCTCCCGGTACCGCACTTTCCCGGAGCGCAGCTGCCGGACCACGCTCCTTGCCGCCTCCAGGGCGCGCTCCAGCTCCTCCGAAGACCACGAGGCCACGGCCCGGTCCGTCCCGTCCCGGGAGAGATTCACGAACCCGAGGTCCACCCGGCGGCCGGGGTCGGCCAGTTCCGCCGGGAGCGCTCCCTCCCCCGCGATACCGGACAGCAGGTGCCGATAGAGCGGCAACTGGAGGTCGATCCATTCTCCGCGCTTCCGATGGTGCTTCTCCGGTTCCCGGGCGGTGGCCGAGGTCTTGTAGTCCAGAACCTCCCACCGACCGGTCTCCCGGTGGCGATCGACCCGGTCGATCCGCCCCCGGACCCCGACCGGCTCCCCGTCGACCTCCAGCGGCACCCCGCCCTCGGGCGTCCCGACCTCCACGGCCCTCGTCTCCCATCCCTCGCGCACCCGATCGGCTTGCCAGGCCGCGAAGTCGGAGAGACGGGCACGGAGCTGCTCGATCTGGACGCGCACCGCCGGCAGAGCGCCGGCGTAGCGATCGCCCGCCACCTCGTCCAGCTCCCGGTGAAGCCGGTCCCTGATCCTCTCCGGATCCGCGGACCGAACTGCGGGCGACTCCCCGAACCGGCGGAGCACCTCGTGGGCGAGCCCTCCGAACTGGAGGCCGTCGAGCTCGCGGCGCCGGTCGTCCACCGCCTCCAGGCCGAGCCGGTGCTCGAGGGCCCACCGGTAGGGATCCCGGAGCAGGAGGCCGAACTCGGTCACGCCGAGGCTCTCGGGCGGCGGATCGATCTCGAGCTCCGGCTCGGGAGGGGTCCGGAAGCGGCTCTCCTCCGCCGGCCGTCCCCCCAGCCGCGGCAGCGGGGCCGGCGAGGGGACCTCGTCGGTGAAGAGGCGCCGGGCCCGCCGGGCGAGCTCCCGGCCGGAGGCGGCCAGCAGGAGCCGGCTGGGGCGGAGCGGATCCCCGTCCGCGTTCCGCCGGCCCACGACGACGTGGGTCTCCTCCCGCGAGGCGAGGATGGCCGCGAAAAGGTAGGCGTCCCGGCCGTGGCGCCACTCGTTGTCGACCAGACCGAGCCGGCTGCGGAGCCCGTCGGGCAGGAAGGGATCTGCGCTCACCGTGGCGGGGACGTGATCCTCGTCGAACCCGGTGATCACCAGGACCGGCGCGTCGTCCAGGTGGAGCTCGAGCCAGCCCAGCAACTCCACCGCCGTGCTGTCGGGCAGGGGAGGCACCGACGCGTCCCGGATCTCCGAGAGGAGGACCCGGATCGCGGCCGCTCCGGAGCAGGACACGTCGACCTCCTCGGGCAGTCGATGGAGCTCGGCGGCCGCGTCGCGGACGACCTCCAGCGCCTCGACGGTCGACCGTCCCGAGCTGCTGGTGCGGTCGACCTCCCGGCCGCCGTAGACCCTTCGGAGCAGCGCCAGGACCTCGGGCATCCACTCGCTCAGCGGTCGCCGACCGGCGAGGCGCCGGAGCTGGAGGCTCTCGTCCAGCGACCGGGCGACCTGCTCGAACCGACGGTCGCCCCGCTCCCCCGCGATCTCCGGTCGGAGGGGAGCGCGGGCGGGCAACCGCTCGCTGAAGTGCCGGTCGGCCGCCTCCAGCGCCCCCGTGACCCCGGTCGCTCGCGAGACCTCGGGGTGCCGCAGGAGCGCGGAGAAGTCCTCGAACCGCTGTCCGTCCTGGTAGTCGGCGACCGCGGCGAGCAGCCGGTAGGGGCCGGTGAGCGGCAGGTCCGTACCGGCGCCGCGGCGGTGGGGGATCCCGTAGGCCCGGAAGCGCTGCTCCAGGTACGGGACCACCTCCTCGTTCGGCACACCGACCGTGATCTCGTCGGGGGCCAGATCCCGGCCGCTCCCGGAGAGACGGCGGACGGCCTCGTCCGCCTGCGAGGGCGGTCGGCCGCGAAGAGCGACGATCTCCTCGGGAATCTCGATCTCCCGTTCGCTCCAGGTCCGGGCACGGACACAGCCGAGATCGTCGAAGGCGTCCGCGAGGTCCTCCGGCGCGTGGACCAGCGGCGTGACTGCGACGCCCGCCCGGCGAAGCATGGATCGGACGATCCCCGGGATCTCGACGACGCCCACCAGGACGATCTCCCGGTCCGCCCCGACGCGATCGTCCTCCACCGCCCGGAGCCGCGCCTCGTCCCGATCCACGTAGCCCAACTCCCGGAGCCGGCGCCGATAGCGCTTCTGGACCTCCGAGAGGAGATTCCAGCGGCTCCCGTCGTCGAATCCTTCCCCCTCTCTGCAGGCCCGGGCCACGCCGGAGAAGTCGAGGCCTTCGCGCGCCGTCTCTCGATGGAGCCCGTGGACGAGCTCCGCCAGCCGCGTCCAGCCGTGGAGGTCGCCGTCGTCGGGCGGATCCGGGAAGACCTCGGAGCGGCGCTCCCGGTCCAGAGATACCAGGGCTTCGGTCCACACGCGTCGGGACAGCGCGGAAGTGGCCAGCGGCGAACTCGGCTCGTACAGGAGCTCGGGCAGGGCCCCGATCGTGGGCGTCCGAGGCGGGGTGAGCACCAGATCCCGGGCCTCGGCCTCGCCGACCAGCAGCTCGGTGAGCCGCCGTCCTGCCCGGCGCCCGGGGACGACCACCAGGACGTCGTCCAGAGGGAGCTCGCCTGCCCGGGCGTACCCGTCGGCGAGCCGGTCGGCCGCCTGCGGCAGCGCCGGCTCCTTCCAGGACAGGAAGACCCGGTCGCTCATCTCCCGACCCCGCTCCCGGCTGATCCGGCCGCGGCCGGGCCCGACAGCACCTCGTCGACCGCCGGGCAGCACCATGGCACGGCCCGGGGCCGGCCGGCGATCACCGACACCAGGATCCCCGTTCCGGCGGCCCGTCGGTCGCCCGAAGAACGACGGCGGAGATGCCGGCCCGGCGGGGCCGGGGGCAACCGGTGGGCCAGGCGGGCCGGGAGGGGGTGGGAGCGTCCGTCACGCCCGAAGAATGGCCCGGGCGCGCCGCTCCCGGCAACCGCCTCCGGCTGGAACGCATCGTGCGCCGCTGGACGGGCGCGGCCGCCCCGCCCCGCCGGGGGCCGATCGGCCGTCCGCGTCGCGCCGCGAACCCCTCGCCCGAGGAGGCCTGCCATGCGAGCCGCCGTCGTCGACGAGCCGGGAGCCCCCGTTCGGATCGAGGACCGGGAGCGGCCCGAGCCCGGCCGGGGCGAGGTGCTGCTCCGGGTCCGGGCCTGCGGGGTCTGCCACAGCGACGTCAACGTCCGCGACGGCCACGTGCCCGACACCGACTTCCCCGTCGTGCCGGGCCACGAGGTGGTGGGCGAGGTCGTCGAACGGGGGGCGGGGGTCGAGGCGCCGGCCGTCGGCGAGCGGGTCGGCGTCCCCTGGCTGTACGCCGCCTGCGGCCGCTGCGACCGGTGCGTCGAGGGCGAGGGGATCCTCTGCCCCGAGATGGAGGTGACGGGGGCGACCCGGGACGGCGGCTACGCCGAGTTCATGGTGGCCGCGGCCGACTACGTCACGCCGGTCCCGGAGGCGCTGGGCGACGTCGAGGCGGCACCCCTCATGTGCGCCGGCATCACCGTCTTCCAGGGGCTGCGGAACGCCGGCTTCGAGCCGGGCGACCGGGTGGCGGTGCTGGGGCTGGGCGGCCTCGGGCACCTGGGCGTGCGATACGCCGACGCCATGGGCGGGCGCGTGACCGTCCTCTCCACCAGCCCCGGGAAGGAGCGGGACGCCCGGCGGCTGGGCGCCGACCGCTTCGTCCGCCTCGACGCCGGCGACCCGGCGGAGGCGCTGCAGGAGGAGGGCGGCGCCGACGTCGTCCTCGGCACCGCCCCCTCGTCCTCGGCCATGTCGGCCCTGGTGCCGGGGCTGGCCGCCGACGGCACGCTGGTGGTCCTGGGCATCGAGGACGCCGTCGTCGAGGCCCACCCCATGGACCTGATCATGGGCCGGCGGCGGGTGATGGGCTCCCCCTCCGGCTCGCGGAAGGACCTGCGGGCCTGCCTCGAGTTCTCGGCCCGACACGGGGTGACCGCCCGGGTGGAGGAGACCTTCCCGCTCGAGGAGGCCGGGGCGGCGCTGGAGGCCGTCGAGTCCGGACGGCTCCCGGGCCGTGCCGTGCTGGCGACCGAGTGAACCGCGGCCACGGGAGGCGGACGTGACCCCGTTCCGGAGCGAGAACCCGGCCACCGGCGAGACCCTGCAGACCTTCGAGCCCCTGGACGGGGACGCGCTGGAGGAGCGCCTGGAGCGGGCGGGGCGCGCCTTCCGGGAGCTCCGCGACGCTCCCCTGTCCGGGCGGGCCGAACGGATGGAGCGGGCGGCGGAGATCCTGGAGGACGGGGAGCAGGCCTACGCCCGGCTGATGACCCTCGAGATGGGCAAGCCCGTCGACCAGGCCGCGGCCGAGGTCCGCAAGTGCGCCTGGGTCTGCCGCCACTACGCCGAGCACGCCGAGGCCTACCTCTCGGCCGAGGAGGTCGAGGCCGACGCCGACCGGACCTTCGTGCGCTACCGCCCCCTGGGCCCGGTGCTGGCGGTGATGCCGTGGAACTATCCCTTCTGGCAGGTCTTCCGGTTCGCCGCGCCGGCCCTGATGGCCGGCAACGTCGGCCTCCTGAAGCACGCCCCCAACGTCCCCCAGTGCGCCGTGGCCGTGGAGGGCGTCTTCCGGAAGGCCGGCTTCCCGGAGGGGGCGTTCCAGAACCTCTTCCTGGAGGAGGACCGTGTGGCCGACGTCCTGGCCGACGACCGGGTCCGGGCGGCCACCCTCACGGGCAGCACCGGGGCGGGCCGCGCCGTGGCCGCCGAGGCCGGCCGCCGGGTCAAGAAGACGGTGCTGGAGCTGGGGGGCAGCGACCCCTTCGTCGTCATGCCCTCGGCGGACCTGGAGGCGGCGCTGGAGACCGCCGTCCGGGCCCGGATCCAGAACAGCGGCCAGTCCTGCATCGCCGCCAAGCGCTTCGTGGTCCACCGCCGGGTGGCCGACGCGTTCACCCGGGGGCTGGTCGAGCGGATGGACGGGCTGGAGGTCGGCGACCCCCAGTCGTCGGACACGGACGTGGGCCCGCTGGCCCGGGAAGACCTCCGCCGGCGGCTCCACCGCCAGGTCACCGAGAGCCTGGACGCGGGTGCCGAGCGGCTGCTGGGCGGGGAGCCCCCGGAGGGCCCGGGCTGGTTCTACCCCCCGACGGTCCTCGCCTCGGTGCCCGAGGGGGCGCCGGCGCGGACCGAGGAGCTGTTCGGACCGGCGGCGGTGGTGCTCCGGGCCGACGGGGCCGACGAGGCCGTGGAGCTGGCCAACGAGACCGACTTCGGGCTCGGCGCCGCCGTCTGGACCGGCGACGACGCCGAGCGGTCGCTCTTCCTCGACCGGATCGAGGCGGGCGTGGTCGCCGTGAACGGCATGGTGGCCTCCGACCCCCGCGTCCCGTTCGGCGGCGTGAAGGCCTCCGGCTACGGCCGCGAGCTGGGCCGCCACGGGATCCGCGAGTTCGTCAACGTTCAAACCGTCCACCTGGAGCCCTGAGGGAAACCGCCCCGCCGGGGGACGCGCCGTCCCCCGGGCCGCGGCCGGCCCTCGTCCGAACCCAACGAGACAGGGAGAGATCCGCATGCGACGCCACGCACCCGCCGCCCCGCTTCTCGCCGCCCTGCTGCTGCTCGTCGCCTGCGGCGGGGGAGACGCCGACACCGCCGCCGACGGCGACGCGGTAGCCGCCGCGTCCTCCGACGCGGCCGCCGCCGACAACGCCTGCGAGGCCCTGACCTCGGTGCCGTCGGACTCGATGACCGCCACGGACAGCGGCCTCCGCTACCTGCAGCTCGCCGACGGCCAGGGCCGGACCGCCGGGGCCGGCGACACGGTCGCCGTCCACTACACCGGCTGCCTCACCGACGGGACGAAGTTCGACTCGAGCCGCGACCGCGGCCAGCCGATCCGGTTCGTCCTCGGGACCGGCCGGGTCATCGAGGGCTGGGACGAGGGCCTGGAGGGGATGCAGGTCGGCGGCGAGCGGATCCTCCGGATCCCCCCGGAGCTGGCCTACGGCAGCAGCGGCGGCGGCCCCATCCCCCCGAACGCCACCCTGCTCTTCCGGGTGGAGCTGATGGAGGTGGCCGCGGGCGGCTGACCGCCCCCGCGTCCCGGGGGGGCTGCCACCGGCGCTCAGACCTCCTGGATGTCGGCGGTCCAGCTCACCTCCACCGCCCCCGCCAGGGTCTGCGCCGAGGGGCAGAACTCCTGGTGCCGGGAGAGGACCTTCTCGACGGTGTCCCGGTCCGCAGCCGGCACCCGGATCGTGTAGTGGACCCGGATCTCGGTGAGGACGGGCACCTTCCCGTCCATCTCGTTGATCCCCTCCACCTCGGCCACCAGGTCGTCGGGGCCCAGGTCGACCTCGCGCGCCTCCAGCGCGCCGTTCAGGGTCCCGAGCATTCAACCGCCGGTGGTGGCCACCAGGTAGTCCACCGGGAGCGGCAGGTCCTCGGCCTCGATGCCGTAGGCCTCCTTGACGGGGCCGTGGACGCCCAGCTCCACCTCCTCGCCCGTGGGGAGGGAGGCCCGACGGCGGAGGCCCTCCACCTTCCGGACCGTCGAACGAACCACGTAGAACGGCTCCTCGCTCACGCTCGCCTCCCGGTCGGGTGCGCTACTCGACGAAGACGCTCGAAAGGGCCAGGTTGTCCTGGATCGTCCACGTCACCCGGTCCCCCGGCTCCACCTGCACCGGATCCGAGATGAAGGCGTGGCGGGAGCCCACCGGGTCGGCGGCCAGCCGGATCTCCTGCCGGGCGCCCATCAGGTCGCGGGGAAGCCGGTAGGTCTCCTCCCCCTGGCTGCTGAGCACGCCCATCGACCGCCAGTTCGCGCCGGCGATCACGTACACGTGGACGTTCTTCCACGCCAGGTTCCTCACCTGGACGGTGATCTGCGGGCCGTCGGTCGCCCCGGGCGAGGGCTCCTCGGGCTGGCGGCTGAAGAGGCCGCAGCCCGTCAGGGCCAGCACCAGCGCCGCCGCGGCGAGCCGGCGCCAGGCCGGGATCGCGGCCCGGCAGCGTGCGGATCCGTCGTCGCTCACGTTGCCTCCTCGTCGGTGCCGTGTCGGCCGGTCGGGAGCCCGAGCCGGCGCCGGGGCGGGACTCCGGCGGGACGCCCCCGCGATCAGCTCCGGGCCTCCAGCTCGAGCAGCTGCTCCTTGTACCCGGTCCCCGCCGTGTACCCGCCCAGCCCGCCGTCGCTCCGGACGACCCGGTGGCACGGGATCACGATGGGCACCGGGTTCTGTCCCAGCGCCGAGCCCACCGCCCGGCTGGCGTCGGGCCTGTCGATACGCTCGGCCAGCTCCCCGTAGGTGACGGTCCGGCCGAACGGGATCTCGGCGGTCGCTTCCAGGACGGTCTGCTGGAACGACGTCAGCCCGGTGAGGTCGGTCGAGAGGTCGAACGAGCGCCGGTCGCCGGTAAAGTAGGCGCGGATCTGGTCCACCGCGTCCTCCAGGCGGTCGGGCGCCCGCTTGACCCCCCAGAGGGGGAAGTCCTCGGTGAGCCCCTCGGCCAGCTCCTCCGGGTCGTCCACCCCCCATCGCAGGCGCAGGACGCCCTTCGGCGTCCCGGCCAGGAAGGTGGGCCCGAACGGGCTCTCGAATTCCGTCCATCGGATCATCGCGGCAACCTCCGCTCCAGCAGCTCCAGGAGCCCCTCGGGGTTCGAAACGTTGAGCCAGTGGCCGCCCTCCAGGCGGTGCAGACGGGCCCGTCCGTGGGCGGAGCCCGCCTGCTCCACCCGGTCGGCCTCCTCCTCGTCCACGACCTCGGAGCCCTCGGCCTTGACCAGGTGCACCTCCAGCGCCCCGGGCGGATCCTCGATCACGGCCCACAGGTCGCGCCGGAAGAAGTCGGCCAGCAGCTCCTCCAGCGCGTCCGGGTCCAGCGCCCACCGCAGCCCCTCCGGACCCTCCTCCAGGTTGGTGGCCATCCAGCGGCCCACCTCCTCCGGGAAGCCTTCCGCCTCCAGCGCCGAGACGGCCTCCCCCCGTCCGGCGAAGGGGCCCGGGCGCCGCCGGACCGCCCGGAGCATCTCCACCGCCGACCCCCCGGGAGACCGCGCCGAGGGCGAGGCGTCGATCACCCAGACCTGCTCCAGGCCCTCGGGGTTCCGGGCCGCCGCCGTCAGGGCGACCTTGCCGCCGAACGAGTGGCCCAGCAGGACCCGCGGCCGACGTCCGCCGGCCTCGACGGTGACCTCCAGGTCCCGGGCGCACGCCTCCAGTGTGTGGGGAGGAGGGGCCTGACGCGAGCTCCCGTGCAGGCGCAGGTCCACCAGCTCCCCGCCCCAGTCCGGCCGCGCCTCGGTCAGCCGCCGGGCCACCGTCCGCCAGTTGCGGCCGGCCCCGAAGACGCCGTGCAGGAAGCGGACCCAGCCGGAGCCCGGGGTCCCGTCCGGCTCGACCCGGCGGGTGGCGAGACGGACCCCCTCCTCCTCCCCGCCGCCCGCCGACCCCGGCCCGTCCGTCACGCGGGCACCCGGTCGCCGACGCGGCCGACGTGGTCCAGGAAGTCCCGGTACACCTCGTGCCCCCCCACCGTGGACGCGTCGCCCACCACCACCAGCTTCCGGCGGGCCCGTGTCAGCGCGACGTTGAGGCGCCGGACGTCCTCCAGGAAGCCCAGCTCGCCCCGCTCGTTGCTGCGGACCAGCGAGATGACCACCACCTCCTTCTCGCGGCCCTGGAAGCCGTCCACCGTCCGCACCTCCAGGTCCTCCTCGTCCAGCTCCCGCTCGATCCGATCCACCTGGTCGGCGTACGGGGAGATCACCCCGACCTGCCGGGCCCGGACGCCGGCCCACAGGAAGTTCTCCGCGATCCGCGCCGTCAGCTCCGCCTCGACGGGGTTCTCCCGGGACGGGGAATCGCTCCGCTGGCGCTCGGGGGCGTCCCGGCCGCTGGTGTCGACGAACACCAGCGGCTCCTCGGGCAGGGTGACACGACGGAGGTCCCCCTCCACCCGGGCGTCGTCGTAGCCCAGCCCGCGGAGGGTGTGGGTCCGCACCTGCTCGGCCGCCCGGAGGCGGCCGCCGTAGAATCGCTCGCTCGGGAACGTCATGATCTTCTCGTGCATCCGGTACTGGACCTCGAGCATCTCCAGCACCTCGTCCCCGTGCCGGTCCGCCATCCGCTCGAAGAGCGACCGGTCCATGCCGCGGTCGGCGGCCTCGAGGCTGAGCACCGTCGGCGGGAGCTGGCGGTGGTCGCCGGCCATCACCACCCGGTCGGCCAGCGTGATCGGCACCAGCGCGGACGGCTCGGTGGCCTGGGTGGCCTCGTCGATCACCACCACGTCGAAGCTGCGGTCGGCCAGCAGGTCGCTGCCGGCCGTCGAGTTCGTGGCGCACACCACGTCGGCCCGGTGGAGCAGCTCCTCCACCGCCCGGTCCTCGAGCCGGTCGGAGCGCTCGAACAGCTCGTCGGCCTCCTCCTGCAGCTCGATCCACTCGGCCATCTCCCGGACCCTGTCCGCCGACACGCCCCGGGAGCCCCGCCCCTGCTCGGCCAGCTCCAGGATCCGCTCGTTGGACATCCCCCGCCGCCAGCGGCCCGACGGGTGGGTGAGCTCGTCCTGGCGGTCCTTGAGCGCGAAGGCCTGGTCGCGCAGCTCGCGGGAGGCCTGCCAGGCCTCGTGCTCCCGGACCCGCGCGTCCAGGGTGTGCTCCCGGAGGGCCGGCGTGACCCGGGCGGGGTGGCCCACCCGGACCACGTCGGCGCCCCCGGCGACCAGCATCTCCACCATGTTGTCCACGGCCACGTTGGAGTCGGCCGTGCACAGGACCGTCCGGCCGCGGTCCACGTGCTGACGGGCGACCTCCATCGCGGTGGTCGTCTTGCCCGTGCCCGGCGGCCCGTGGACCAGGAAGAGGTCCCCGGCGCCCAGGGCCCGGCGGACGGCGCGGCGCTGGGAGTCGTCCAGCCGCTCCTCGAACCAGCCCTCGACCTCCTCCGGTCGGCCCGGCTCCGGATCGGCCTCGCCCACGACCACGTCCCGCAGGCGGGCCAGGCGCCCGTCGGCCTCCGACAGCTCCTCCAGCGCGTCGATCATCCGCCGGTAGGGGATGTCGTTGACGTAGAGGTCCATGCGGAGGCCCTTCCCGAACAGGAAGCCGGGCGGGCGTCCGTCGAAGGCGGCGGTGATCGAGTAGTTCGTCCTCTCCACCACCGTGCCGGTGGGGTTGTCGTCCCGGTGGGGGTCGTCGCGGGAGAGCATCACCAGGTCGCCCACGGTGATCTCGGTCTCCGGCAGCTCCCGTCCCGGACGGCGCATGAACTTCACCAGGTGGCCCTCCAGGGCCTCCCCCTCGTCGCGGCCCCGCATCTCCAGGATCGCCCGCCCGCGCTCCTGGCGCTCCTCGCCCGAGAGCGACCGGATCTCCCGCTCGTGCCGCTCCATCTCCTCCTCGCGCTCCAGCTCGACGAGGCCGCGGAAGCGCTCGAGGTAGGCGTCGAGGCCGGCGATGTCGGGAGCGTCGACGGTGGCGGACATGTCGCGTCGGTCGGCTCGGGTGAACGGCTTCGCGGTCGGGGCCGGCGCGGCGTCGCCGCCGCGGGCCGGCCCCTCCGTCGGTGCAGGTCCCACGCCAGGGCGAGGCCGGGGTCCGGGTCCCGGTGAGCCGGTTCGCCCGCGGCGGGCCCTGCACGCCGGGCACCCCCGGCCTAGATTCGCGCCCGTGAGCCGCGCCGACCCCGACCCCGGGAGGGACCGACCCGAACCGTCGCCCGGCCGCCCCCGGCCCGCGGCCGGGCCGGAGGCCGTCCGGGACTGGACGCCCCGTCCCTTCCGTCCCTCCCCCTGGCTGCGGGGCCCCCACGCCCAGACCCTGGGTGGACGCCTGCTCCGGAAGGGCCGGCCGGTGCGCTATCGCCGGGAGCGGTGGACGACCCCGGACGACGACTTCCTGGACCTGGACTTCGCCTTCGACCCGGCCGCCGACCGCGGGGACCGGCGGCCCGTGGTGCTGGTCCTGCACGGGCTCGAGGGCTCCTCGACCTCGGGCTACGTCCGGGTCTGCTGCCGGCGGCTCGTCGAGCGGGGGCTGCGGCCGGTGGTGCTCAACTTCCGCTCCTGCAGCGGGGAACCCAACCGTCGGCCGCGGTTCTACCACTCGGGCGAGACCGGCGATCCCGCCCGCGTCCTGGGCCGGCTGCGCGATCGGTGGCCCGGGGCGCCGGTGGGCGCGGTGGGCTTCTCGCTGGGCGGCAACGCCCTGCTCAAGCTGCTGGGCGAGCGGGGGGCCGAAGCCCGGGAGCTGGTGGACGCCGCCGCGGCGATCTCGGTCCCCTACCGCCTGGCGGCGGGCGCCGAGGCGCTGGAGCGCGGCATGGGGCGGCTCTACACCGCCTATTTCCTCCGGTCCCTGCGGCGGTCGGTGCGGGCGAAGGTCCGGCGCCGCGGCCACGACTACGACCTGGACCGCCTGGCCGGGGCGAACACCATGCGGGCGTTCGACGACGCCTTCACGGCCCCGGTGCACGGCTTCGAGGACGCCGCCGACTACTACCGCCGCTGCAGCGCGGCCCGGTGGCTGGAGGGCGTCCGCGTGCCCACCCTGCTCGTGCAGGCCCGGGACGATCCCTTCCTGCCCCCCGGGGCCCTGCCCGAGGCGACGATCCGGGAGCAGCCCTGGCTGGTCCCGGCCCTGGTCGACCGGGGCGGCCACGTCGGCTTCGTCGAGGGCGCCGCGCCGTGGGAGATCGACTTCTGGTCCGAGCGGGAGGCGGCCCGGTACCTGGCGGCGGCGCTGCCCGAAGCCTGAGGTGAAGCCCGGCGGCGGGACGGGCCGGTTGCAGGGGGGCGGGCCATGTTGCACGTTTAACGTCCAGGTACGAGTGAGCGGGTAGCCGGACGGATCGTCCGGCCCTCGGTCGGATCCCCGAGAGGAGGAGACCCATGAGCCGCGCGAAGGCCGCGACGCGCCCGGCGAAGACGCTCCTCGTGGCGGGACTCCTCCTCGCCTGTCCCCTAGGCCTCGCCCGGGCCCAGTCCGCTCCGACGCCCGACGGAGGAACGGGCTACGGCGGCGACTGGCTCCGGCTCACGACCGAGGGGACCTCGGATCACGTCCAGCCCCGGGCGACCGTCCGCCTGGAGCGGCCGGCCCACGTCGCCGTCTTCGAGGTCGAGCCCGGCGTCGGCGCGACCCTGCTCCACCCCTCCGGCGCCGACCGGCAGGCCCGGCTCTCCGAGGGCCGGCACACCTTTCGGCTCAACGGGATCCAGCAGGCGTTCAACCGCCGGACGATGCTCGCCCACCTGAGCGGCGCCTTCGTGCATCGCGATCCGGTGGTCCTCCACAACCACCTGGTGGCGGTGGCCTCGACGCGGCCGCTCGAGCTGGGCGGACTGCTGAGCGGACGGATCTTCGAGCACAGCCGCGGCTTCGCGGGCACGGAGGAGGTCGCCGGGGCCCTGCTCGCCGAGATCCTGGGCGACCGGCCGGCCGGCGCGTGGACGCTCGCCCGGGCGTCCTACCCGAAGTTCCGGAACGAGCCCCTGCTGTTCGCCGCCCGCGACCTGCAGGCGGACGCGCCCTACCTGGTGCTGGGGACCGAGCTCCAGCTCCTGGGCCTCGAGGCCGATCCCCGGATCCCGGAGCTGGTCACCTGCCTGTTCGGCGCGGAGACGCTGGGCGCCTTCCAC
Organism: uncultured Gemmatimonadota bacterium; assembly: GCA_964546375.1. Taxonomy (GTDB): domain Bacteria; phylum Gemmatimonadota; class Gemmatimonadetes; order Palauibacterales; family Palauibacteraceae; genus CAYVFM01. The sequence goes on along the minus strand of CAZJJO010000001.1, from coordinate 20,137 downwards.
CACGGGCTGGGCGCCGTCGGGCCGGACGTCGACTGCCGCCGACGCCTGAAGGCCCTCGACGTGCCCGGGGTCGATCTCCCGGCGACCATCGCGAGCGCCCCGGGCTCCGGCGCGGGCCACGACCGAACCGCGGGCGGGCCCTCCGGCCCCGGGGATCCCGGGGTCGACCGGAGCGAGCTCCTGGCGCGGGTGGCCGACGCGGGCCGCTCGCTGGGCCGCGACGCCGGGGAGGAGCTGGAGCGGCTGGGCGTCGAGCTCCGGCGCGACGGCGCCGCGGTGCCGCTGGAGCGGATGCGGAGCCTCCGGGGTCGGACCGGGGACTGGCGAAGCGCCGTCCGGGCCCGGGCCGAGAGGCTGCGCCGCGCCCGGGGGATCGGCCTTCCCCGCGGCCGGACCCCCCCGCCGCCGGGCGTCGAGAGCGTTCGGCCCGCGGCGGGACGCGGCGGTGCGCCGGCTCCGGCCGCGGCGGATCCCCAGGCCGGCGACGCGCGGCCGGATGCCCGGTCCGCCCCACCGGGGGATCGGCCTCGACCTCCCGCGCGCGACGGGGGGAGCTGAGCCGGCGGGACCCGCACGGCGTCGGGACGGGAGGCGCCAGGGCCGAAGGCCGCGAGTGGGCCGGGGGCGGACGGACCGTCCCCGGCCCCTCGCGTTTCCGGGCGGGCCTCGGAATCAGAAGGTGATCCGGCCCTCCAGGTAGAGCACCGCCCGGCCCGAGAGCCGGACCCGGTCGCCGAGGACCTCGCAGCCCACCTCGCCCCCCCGCTCCGAGATCTGCCGGCCCAGGAGCCGGCGCCGGCCGAGCCGGCCGCTCCAGTAGGGGGCGAGCGTGCAGTGGGCGGACCCGGTCACCGGGTCCTCGGGCACGCCCAGCTTCGGCGCGAAGAACCGGGAGACGAAGTCGGGCCCGTTCCCGCTCCCCTCCCCCTCCCCGGGCTCCGGGCCGGGCGCCGTGGCGATGACCCCGCGGCGGTCGAGCGCCTCCAGCGCCCCCATGTCGGGGGCGAGCGCTGCCACCTCCGTGGACGCCTCGAAGACGGCCAGCCAGTCCTTCGCCGCCAGCACCTCCGCCGGGGAGGCGCCCAGCGCCCCGGCGAGCCCCGGGGGCGCCGGCGCCGCCTCGGCCGGAACGGCCGGGAAGTCCATGGCCAGGCGCTCGCCCTCCCGCTCCACCGTCAGCGGCCCGCTGGCGGTGCGGAAGCGCACGGCCTCGCGGGTCCCCTGCAGGATCCGCAGGACCACGTGGCCGGCCGCCAGGGTGGCGTGACCGCACAGGTCCACCTCCGCCCGGGGGGTGAACCACCGGAGCTCGTAGTCCTCGCCCCGGGGGACGAGGAAGGCGGTCTCCGAGAGGCGGTTCTCGGCGGCGACGGCCTGGAGGGTCGCGTCCTCCGGCCAGGAGGGGAGCGGACACACGGCGGCGGGGTTCCCGGCGAACCGCCGGTCGGTGAACGCGTCGACCTGGAAGATCCGACTCCGCATGGGACGGAAACATGGCGGCCTTCGCCGCGCCGCGCGAGCCGTCTCCGCGACGGGGAGCCGTCCCCCCGGTCGTCGGAAGGGCCGCCGGGCGGCTTGAGCCCGGAGTGCGCCCCGCGCTAGCTTGGCCGGCGCGGTCGGGTCCCGGGGTCCGGACCCGCCTCCCACCGGCCGGAAGAGGAGCCATGGCCTCCAGCGAACCGCCCGACGAGCTGGCTTCCGTCCGCTCCGTCTTCCGCGCCGTCGCCACGACGGTGGTGCCCCGCGCCGGAGCGCTGGACGAGGAGAGCTGGAGTCGCCTGGAGGCCGTGGTCGCGGACGCCCTGGCGGCCCGCCCGCCCGCCATGCGCCGCCAGCTTCGCCTCCTCCTCCGGGCCCTCCAGTGGTTCCCCGTCCTCCGCTGGGGCCGCCCCTTCACCGCCCTCCCGACCGACGCCCGGCGCCGGGTGCTCGCGGCCATGCAGGACGCGCCGATCCTGCTCCTCCGGCGGGGCTTCTGGGGCCTCCGCACGCTGGCCTTCATGGGCTACTACGGCCGGGAGGAGGCCCGGGACGAGATCGGCTATCGCGCCCACCTCCGCGGGCGCCGCGGACGGCAGGAGGACACCGCGGGGCGGGGCCGGGGCGAGCTGCTGGACGAGACGCCCCGGGGCGGATCGGACGAGAGGCCGGAGGCAGCGCGATGAGCGGCGCCGCCGGGAGCCACGAGGTCGACGTGGCCGTGGTGGGCTCCGGCGCCGGCGGCGGCACGGTGGCCGCCGGGCTGGCGCCGCTCGCCGAGGACGGGCGCCGGGTGCTGGTGCTGGAGAAGGGCCCGAAGCTCCGGGACGACGAGTTCACCGGCGACGAGCTGGAGATGTCGGAGGCGCTCTTCGCCGACCGGGGCGGGTTCCTCACCGAGCAGGGGACCCTGACCCTCGCCTTCGGCCGCGCCTACGGCGGCTCCACCGTGGTCTACACCGGCACCTCGCTGGTGGCGCCGGAGCGGGTGATCCGGGGCTGGGGGGTGCCGGGGATCGAGCACGAGGACGTCGCCGCCCGATCACGGAAGTACGCCGAGCAGAACAACGTCCATCGTCTCCCGGCCGAGGAGATCAACGAGAACAACCGGCTCTTCGTGGAGGGGGGACGCCGCGCCGGCTACGACGTCCGCCAGTTCCCGGTCAACGTCCGCGGGTGCCTGGGCTCGAGCCTCTGCAACCTGGGCTGCCCCAACGCCGCCAAGATGGGGACCGACCGGGTCCAGCTCCCGGCGGCCGAGGCGGCCGGCGTGGAGGTGGTGACCCGGGCGGACGTCCGTCGGGTCCGCGGGGACCGGACCCTGGAGGTCCGGGTGAGCGAGAAGCCGCCCGGCGCCCGGGGCGAGCCCTCCTCGTGGCCTCCGGGCCGGCACGAGGTCCGGGCCGACGTGGTGGTGGCGGCCGGCGGCTCGATCGGCACCCCGGCCCTCCTGCTCCGATCCGGCCTCGGCGACCGCCTGCCGGCGCTGGGCCGGGGCTTCACCTGCCACCCCGCCCACATCCTGGTGGCCGAGCACGACGAGCCGATCACCAACGACCTGGGCCACCCGAAGAGCTTCTACGTCGACCGGGCGGCCGAGGAGGGCTGGGTGCTGGAGACCTGCATGTACTTCCCGTTCGTCACGGCCAAGAACATGGCCGGCTTCGGCCCCGATCACGCCCGGTTCATGCGGGCCTTCCCGCGCCTCCAGATGATCCTGGTGCTCGCCTGCGACCCCGCGGCGGACCGCAACCGGGTGGAGATCGGCCCCGACGGCGAGCCCCGCGTCCACTACGAGTTCACCGAGGGCGTCGTCCGGTCGCTGGTGGCGGGCACGCGGGCGGCGACCCGCATCTTCTTCGCCGCCGGCGCCCGGCGGGTCCACGCCCCGGAGGCCTCCCCGCCCACCCTGGAGGCCGCCGAGGCCGACTGGGTGGAGGACCGCGGGGCCCTGCGCGACCGCATCCCCGAGGCGGGCTTCCTGCCGGGGAAGATCCCGGTCTCCGCGGCGCACCTGATGGGCGGCTGCGCCATGGGCCGAGGGCCGGGCGACTCGGTGACCGACGACCGGGGCCGGGTCCACGGCCTCCCCTGGCTCCGCGTCGCCGACGGGAGCCTCTTCCCCGACTCGGTCGAGATCAACCCGTACCTGACCATCATGGCGCTGGCCGACCGGGTGGCCGAGGGAATCCGCCGCGACGCCCGGGAGCTGCTGTCGTGAGCGGCTCGAGGGTCCGCCGTCGCCCCCGCGCCGCCCCGTGCGCGGGCGGAGCCGCCTCGATGGCGTCTCGGAGGCCGACCACCATCTTGCGCCGCCCCGTGAGCGGGCGGAGCCGCCCCGTCCCGTTCGCGGATGCAGACCGATGAGCAAGCGCACCGGCGGCGAGGCGGTGGTCCGGGCCCTGGAGGACGAGGGCGTCCCCCTGACCTTCGGGATCCCCGGCACCCACAACATCGAGCTCTACGACGCCCTGGCCGAGTCCGACGCGGTGCGTCCCGTGCTGGTCACCGACGAGCAGGGGGCCTCGTTCATGGCCGACGCCGTCTGGCGCGCGTCCGGCCGGCTGGGCTGCGTCAACCTGGTCCCGGGCGCGGGGCTGACCCATGCGCTGTCGGGCATCGCCGAGGCCTGGATGGACACGGTGCCGCTGCTGGTCCTCGCCTGCGGGGTGCGGGGCGACTCCGGCCGCTCCTACCAGCTCCACGACGTCGACCAGCTCGCCATCGCGCGGCCCGTCACCAAGGCCCAGCTCCGTCCCGACGCGGGGGAGGAGATCTACGGGACGGTCCGCCGGGCCTGCCGGATCGCCCGGAGCGGCCGCCCGGGCCCGGTGATCGTGGAGGTCCCGGCCGAGCACTACCTGCATCGCCACGAGGCGCCGGCCGGGGAGGCCGGTCCCGACCCGAAGCCGGCCGGCGGCGAGGGACGGGCCTCCTTCCCGCTGGCCGGGAGCGAGACCCCCGACCGGGGCGAGGCGCCTCCGGTCCCCCGACCCTCGGTGGCCGCCGACCCCGACCCGCCGGGCCCCGACCCCGGGGCCGTCGAACGGGCCGTCGACCTGCTGGCCGGGGCCGACCGTCCCCTGCTCTACGTCGGCCTGGGCGCCGCCGGAGCCGCCGACCGGCTCCCGGCGCTGGCCGAGCGGCTGGAGGCGCCCGTCTCCACCACCTTCCAGGGCAAGGGCGTCTTCCCCGAGAGCCATCCGCTCTGGCTCTGGCCGGGCTTCGGACGGACGGCGCCCGACTTCGCGCGGGAGGAGGCCGGCCGCTGCGACCTCACCCTGGCGATCGGGTGCCGCTTCAGCGAGGTGGGCACCGGGAGCTGGAGCTTCGAGCCCCCCGGCCCGCTCGTCCACGTCGACGTCGATCGGGAGGTCTTCGACGCCAACTTCGAGGCCGAGCTGGCCGTCCGGTCCGATGCGCGGCGCTTCGTGGAGGCCCTGCTCGAGCGGCTCCCGTCCGGCGGGGACGGACCCGACCGCGGGCCCGACCCGGAGCTGCGGGGCCGCATCGCCGAGGGCCATGACCGGGTCCGGGAGCGCCAGCTCGAGCCCACCGACGACGACCGGGTGACGCCGACCCGCCTGCTCCGGGAGCTGCAGCGGGTCTTCGGGCCGGACGCCGTCTTCACCGCCGACAGCGGCAACGGCACCTTCCTGGCCCTGGAGGGGCTGCGCCTGGAGAGGCCCGGCAAGCTGCTGGCCCCGATCGACTACTCCTGCATGGGCTACTCCGTGCCGGCCGCCGTGGGAGCGAAGCTGGCCCGCCCCGACCTGCCGGTCCTCGCCCTGGCCGGCGACGGCGCCTTCCTGATGACCGGCCTCGAGGTCCTGACCGCGGCGCGGGAGGAGGCCGCCGTGGGGATCCTGGTGCTGCGGGACCGGGAGCTGGCCCAGATCGCCCAGTTCCAGGACGTGGCCCTGAACCGCCGGACGGCCAGCCGGCTGGGCTCCTACGAGCTGGCCGACCTGGCGCGGGGCGTCGGGGCCGAGGCGCTCGCGATCCGCGACGACGGGGAGGTCGCCGGCGCCGTCGAGGAGCTGGCCCGGCTGCTGGAGGGCGACCGGCCCGTGCTGGTGGACGTGGCGATCGACTACGGGCGCAAGACCTGGTTCACCGAGGGCGTGGTGAAGACCACCCTGGGCCGGCTGCCCCCGGGCGAGAAGGCCCGCTTCGTGGGCCGGGCGCTGTGGCGGCGGCTCACGGGATGAGGCGCGCGTCCGTCCCGTGATCCCGCCGTTCCGCGCCGACGCCCTCCCCCGGACGGACCACCCCCTTCCGGCGCCCTCTTCAAATCGATTTGAAGAGGGGGCCGGCTCCCCCCCCCGCCCCTCTCGAAGAGGGGGCAGCGGGAACGGCCGACCGCCCCCTCGGCCCCGGGCGAACTCTCCGGCAGGAGGGTCAGCCCTCCTCGCCGCCGCGCGTCACCCGCAGGTCCTCCATCCAGTGACAGTCCTTGTACTTGTCCCCGCTGCCGCAGGGACAGGGGTCGTTGCGGCCCGTCGAGTCGAGCCGTCCCCGGGCCCGGACCACCTCCTCGGGCTCCTCCTCCGTCTCCCACGCCTCGGCCTCCTCGTAGAGCTCCTCCAGGACCCGCTCCACCAGGACGAAGGCCGGCTCCTGGGTCCCGGTCCGGAGCTCCGCCGCGAGCCGCCGGACCAGCGGCAGGAAGACCGACATGAGGGCGGGCGTCCCGCCCGGCAGCCCGCCCGCCAGCCGGCCGAGCCCCGGATCCACCCGCAGGACGTCCAGCACCGCGTCCTCCCGCTCGTCGGCCGCTGCGCAGACCTCCTCCGCCTCCTCCAGGAAGGCCTCCAGCCGCTCCTCCTCCGGCGCCGTCTCCTCCAGCGTGCCGACGAGGCCCACCAGCCGACGGAGCACCTCGGCGGGCACCCGCCCCCCCGAGCCGCAGGCGGGACAGGGGACGGGCACCTCGAAGGCCGCGTCGGCCTCGAGCTCGCGGGCCCGTAGGGGGGACGGGTAGAGGATCCCACAGGAGGCGCAGGCGGCGGGCAGTCGGGGCATGGGCCTTCGGCCGGTCGGAGCGCGGGAGGGCGCGTCGGCGGGCCCGGAACCTCGGGGCCGCGGCCGTCTCGTCAAGCGGGGCCCCGCCGCCGCCCGGCGGACCGAGCGGCCGGAGCGGCTCGTCCAGGCCCGGCCCGCCCCCCTACCTTCGGGGTGGGGGCACCACGGGGGGGCAGGGCCGGGCGACGGCCGCGGAGCGGAGCCGTCGACGACGTCGAGCGCGGGGAGGACGGTCGATCCGATGAGCGCGGGAGGAGGCACCGGCGGAGGCTTGCCCTGGGTGTGGCACGAGGACTACCGGGCCGACATCGGGCCCCACGTGTTCCCCACCGCGAAGTACCGTCGGGTGCGCGACCGGCTGGTGGAGGAGGGCGTCCTGCGCGAGGCCGACCTCGACCGTCCCGAGCCCGCCGGCCGCGAGGCGCTGGCCCGGGTCCACCGGGACGACTACCTCCGCAAGATCGAGGAGCGGGACTTCACCCGGCGGGAGACCCTGGTGCTCGAGGTGCCCCCCACCGACAGCTTCGTCCGGGCCTCGCGCCTCTGCGCCGACGGCTCGACCCGCGCCGGGCGCCGCGCGCTGGAGGAGGGCGTGTGCCTCCACGTCGGCGGGGGCTTCCACCACGCCTTCCCCGACCACGGCGAGGGGTTCTGCCTGCTCCACGACGTCGGGGTGGCCATCCGGGCGCTCCGGGCCGCGGGCCGGCTGGAGCGGGCCGCCGTGGTGGACTGCGACGTCCACCACGGCAACGGGACCGCGGCGATCTTCGCCGACGACCCCTCGGTCTTCACCTTCTCGATCCACCAGGAGCACAACTATCCGTTCCACAAGCCCCCCGGGGACGTCGACGTCGGCCTGCCCGACGGCACCGGCGACGAGGCGTACCTGGAGCGGCTGACCGGCCGCCTGCCGGAGGCCGTGGAGGGCCACGGCCCGGACCTGGTCTTCTACCTGGCGGGCGCCGACCCCTACCGGGAGGACCAGCTCGGCGGGCTCGGGCTCAGCCGGGAGGGGCTCCGGCGGCGCGACGAGGCCGTGCTCGCGGCCTGCCGGGAGGCGGAGGTGCCGGTGGCCGTGTGCCTGGCCGGGGGCTACGCGGTGCGGCTGGAGGACACCGTCGAGATCCACGGCGGCACCGGGCGGGCGGCGGCGGAGAGCTGGCGGGACCGCCGCCGGGGCTGAGGTCGGCCGCCGGGCGCCGTCCCGCTCAGGCCGGCGGGCGCAGCTCCAGGGTCCAGGTCGCCTCGTCGGACTCCTCCCAGGCACGGCGCAGCGAGGCGGCGTCCGGGTAGCGTCGGGCCGACAGGTCCCGGACGGGGACCTCCAGGGCGAGCGGCCGGTCGAACGGCCAGGGATGCACCCGCACCGCCGCCGGCCCCTCCCAGTCCAGCCCGATGGAGGTGCCGTCGGGCGCCTCCGGGGCCTCGCCCCGCTCCAGCCACGGGGGCAGCTCCCCGTCGGGGACGGCGGGCGGGGTCAGGCAGAGCCGGATCGACAGGCCGTCGAAGGTCTTCAGCCAGCGAAGCTCCCGGCGGACCTCCTCCACCGGATCGTCGCGCCCTTCCGGCGCCCGGTTCCGCAGCCGGCCGGCCAGCCGCTCCTGGCGCTCGTCCTCGTCCGCCAGGAAGCCCGCCGCCTCCTCCGCCCCCAGGAAGGAGGCGTAGTGGAGGCTGCCCGCCAGCCCGATCCAGGGCGAGATCGCCTCCATGCGGTCCAGGCCCCGCCGGTAGGCCGCCAGCTTCTCGTCCAGGGGATGCTCGTGGAAGGCGAACGGGCGGCCCGTCTCCGGGTTCCACCGGGGCCGCTCGTCCAGCTCCCGCCACGCCAGGTCGTGGAGCCCGGTGGCCAGGACCGTCCGGTGGGGGCGCCGCGTCGGCCCCTCGCCGCTCCCCCGCCACGCCGAGGCCAGGGCTCCCGCCGCCAGCGCGTGGTCGTGCTGGCGGACGAGGCGGAGGCGATCCCTGCGGGCCTGGACGAGCACGTCTCCCTCCCGGGGTCTCGAGGGCGCAGCATCGCGGCCGGGACCGGACGCCGCCCTCCATGCTAGCGGCGACCCCCGCCGGTGTTCCAGCCGGCCCGGCTCCCCTCCGCCCCTCGGGGCGGTCCGCCGGCGGGGCGGGCCGGCTCCGGAGGGCCGGGATCGCCCGTCTTGTCGCCGGGGCGTTCCGTCGTCATCTTGCCCGGGCGGACCCGACGATCGGGACGCCTCTCCACCTGCGAAGGAGCATCCTATGGGCTGGGTCCTCCTGGGGCTCGCGCTGGCGCTGGTCCTCTTCGTCGTCGTGGCCTACAACCGGCTGGTCCAGCTCCGGGTGCGGGCCGAGAACGCCTGGGCCGACATCGACGTCCAGCTCAAGCGGCGCCACGACCTCATCCCCAACATCGTCCAGACGGTCAAGGGGTACGCCGAGCACGAGCAGGACACCCTCGAACAGGTGGTGGAGGCCCGTAATCGGGCCATGGAGGCGGAGGGGCCGGCCCGCCAGGCGGAGGCCGAGGGCATGCTGAGCAACGCCCTCAAGTCGCTCTTCGCCCTGTCGGAGGACTATCCGGACCTGAAGGCCGCCGGGAACTTCCGCGAGCTGCAGGGCACGCTGGAGGAGATCGAGACCGCCGTCCAGGACGCCCGCCGCTACTACAACGCCGTCGTCCGGGATTTCAACACCACGATCCAGCAGTTCCCCACCAACCTGGTGGCCGGCGCCTTCGGGTTCGAGGAGCGGGAGTTCTTCGCCCTGGCCGACGAGGCCGAGCGGGAGGTCCCGGAGGTGGAGTTCTGATTCCGGCGCCGGCCCGCGGCACCCCCTCGCGTCGCCGGCCGTCCGGCGGACGTCGGCCGGAGGCCCCCGCCCGTAACGGGGACGACCCCTCCCCACCGGGACAGGGCCTCCTCCCGCCCCTCCGCCGGTGCGCGGCGGCCCTGCTCGCCGCCGCGGCGCTCGCGCTGGGCGCGGTCGCCGCGGCCCCGCGGCCGGCGAACGCCCAGGGGGCCGTGATCGAGCGGTGGCACAGCGACGTGCGGATCTTCCGCACCGCCGCCGTCGAGGTCACCGAGCACCTCGACTTCCGCTTCACGGCCGACCGCAACGGGATCTATCGCGACGTCCGGGTCCGGGGCGAGCGGGAGGACGGCACCGGGTGGCGGATCTTCGTGGACGTGGCGGAGGTGACCGACGGCCAGGGCGAGGAGCTCCGCTGGGAGACCTCCCGGGAGGGCGACAACCGCCGGATCAAGGTCTGGGTGCCCGGGGCCGACGCCGGCGCCTCCCGCACCGTGGTCATCGCCTACCGGGTGGAGAACGCTCTGCTCTTCCACCGGGACGGGGACGAGGGCTTCGAGGGCGACGCCTTCGACGAGCTGTTCTGGAACGTCACGGGCCAGCAGTGGGACCTGCCGATCGAGTCGGCGTCGGCCACCTTCCACCTGCCCGAGGGCGCCTCGGGGACCCGAGCCCGGGCCTGGCAGGGGCGCTTCGGATCGCGGGACGAGGCCCAGCTCCAGGTGCGCGGCCCCAGCGTCGAGGCCCGGACCCGCGGCTCGCTGGACCCGGGCGAGGGGCTCAGCGTCGCCGTCGCCTGGGACGCCGGGGTCGTCGATCGCCCGGGTCCGCTGGCCCGGGCGGGTCTGTGGCTGCGGACCCGATGGTTCTGGCTCCTGCCGCTGCTGGTGGGGCTCGTCATGGCGCGGCTCTGGTGGACCCGCGGCCGGGATCCGGAGCGCCGATCGGTGAGCCCGCGCTACGAGCCGCCCGACGGCCTGACGGCGGGCGAGGTCGGGGTGCTCGTCGACCACTCGCCCGACATGCGCGACGTGACGGCCACCCTGGTGGAGCTGGCCGTGAAGGGGCACGTGGTGATCGAGGAGACCGAGGAGGAGGAGCTGCTCGGCCTCACCTCGAGCACCAGCTACGCTTTCGAGCGCCGGACCGAGCCGGATGCGTGGGACGAACTGTCGCCCCACGAGCACCGGCTGATGATCGCCCTGTTCGGGACGACCCCCCTCGACCGGGTGACGCTCTCGGAGCTGGAGGACGAGTTCTACGAGGAGCTCCCCGACCTGCGGGACGCCCTCTTCCGCCGGCTCCTGGACGACGGCTACTACGAGCGCCGGCCCGACCGGGTGCGGGGGCGGTGGATCGGCGGCGCCGTCGTCCTGACCGTCCTCCTGATGGCGGGCGGCCTCTACGAGATCTCCGACGGCATGGAGCTCGCCGAGTCCGCCGTGCTGGGCGGATCGCTGGTCAGCGGGCTGGTGATGGCGGCCTTCGGCTGGTTCATGCCGGCCCGGACCCGCAAGGGGGCCCGGGGCCACGAGGCGTGCCTGGGCTTCGAGGAGTTCCTGGAGCGGGTGGAGGAGGACCGATTCCGCCGGATGATCGAGGGGCCGGAGGACTTCGAGCGCTACCTGCCCTACGCCATGGCCCTGCAGGTGGAGAAGAAGTGGGCGGCGGCGTTCGAGGAGCTGTACACCGAGCCGCCGGACTGGTACCGGGGAAGCCACCCGCACGGCTTCCGGACGGCCGCCTTCGTGGGCTCGCTCAACGACATGTCGTCCCGGACGGCCACGGTCATGAGCTCCTCGCCCCGCGGCTCCGGCGGCTCGGGCTTCGGCGGCGGAGGCGGCGCGGGCGGCGGCGTCGGCGGGGGGGGCGGCGGCACCTTCTGAGGCCGCCGGCGGGGCGGATTCCGCGGGACGACCCCGGTACGCGGCTTGCGCCCTCCGACGACCCGGAGCATCCGACCGGCGACGCGACACGGAGGAGGCGGAAGAGACGAGATGTCCGTTCGGGAAGGCGACCGGGCCCCGGGCTTCACCCTCCCGGCCGGGCCCGAGGAGGAGATCGACGTCGGCGAGCTGTTCGGCCGCGAGCGGGTGGTGCTGGCCTTCTTCCCCCTGGCCTTCAGCCCCGTCTGCACCGACGAGCTCTGCGCCTTCGCCCGGCGCTGGGACCGGCTCGACGAGCTGGACGCCCGGGTCTTCGGCATCAGCGTGGACAGCCCGTTCGTGAACGCCCGCTTCCGGGAGGAGGAGGACCTGCCCTTCCCCCTGCTCTCGGACTTCAACCGCGAGGTGGCCGACGAGTGGGGCGTCCTCCACGACGACCTGATGGGGCTGGAGGGCGTCGCCAGGCGCTCCGTCTTCGTGGTCGGGGCCGACGGGCGGGTCGCCTACCGCTGGGTCACCGACGACCCCGACGTCGAGCCCGACTACGAGGAGGTCCGCGCCGCCGTACGGGCCGCGCCCGCGGCTGCCTGAAGCGGCCGGAGGCCTATCCCCACCCGGCCGAGGACCTCCGGGTGCACCGCACCCACATCTCGGTCGTCCTGCTGGCCGGCGACTACGCCTACAAGCTGAGGAAGCCGCTCGACCTCGGCTTCCTCGACTTCTCGACCCCGGAGAAGCGGCGCCGCGCCTGCGAGGACGAGGTGCGCCTCAACCGTCGCCTCGCGCCGGACGTCTACCTGGGCGTCGTCCCGGTCACTCGGGGACCGGAGGGACCGCGCTTCGGAGGCGAGGGCGAGGTCCTGGAGCACGCCGTCCGGATGCGGCGCCTGCCCCCCGGCGCCACCGCCGCCGCCCGGCTGGAGCGGGGCGAGCTGGACCGGGAGTCGCTGGAGCGGGTGGCCCGACGGGTGGCCCGCTTCCACCGGGAGGCCGCCTCCGGCCCCGAGATCGCCCGGTACGGCCGCTGGGAGGTCGTGGCCGGCAACGCACGCGAGAACTTCGAGCAGACCGTCGGCCACGTCGGGGACGTCGTCACCGCGGCCGTCCACGACCGGACCCGTGAGCTCACCGAGCGGGAGCTGCGCCGGCGGCGTGGCCTGATCGAGGAGCGGGCCGAGGGCGGCGCGCCGCGCGACACCCACGGCGACCTGCTGCTGGAGCACGTCTACCTCTTCCCGGACCGGGAGCCGCCGGGGGACGTGGTGATCGTCGACTGCATCGAGTTCAACGACCGGTTCCGCTACGCCGATCCCGTGGCGGACGCCGCGTTCCCGGTCATGGACCTGACGGTCCGCGGTCGGCGCGACCTTGCGCGGCGCTTCGCCGACGCCTACTTCGCCGCCTCCGACGACCCGGACGGGCGCCGCCTGCTGGACCTCTACGTCTCCTACCGGGCGGCGGTGCGGGCCAAGGTCAGGGGGATCTCGGCCCGCCAGGCGGACCTCCCGGCCGGGGAGCGGCGCGAGGCCCGGCGCCGGGAGGAGCCCTCCGACGAGGTCCGCCGGGCGGCTCGCCCGGTGCGCTGCGACCGCGGGCCGGAGGCGGCGGTGGAGCAGGCCGTGGAGCACCTGCGGCGGGCCGGCCTGGCCCCCGGTCCGCGCGGACCGGGCCCGGCCGGACGGGGGGACCGGTGACCGACAGCTTGTCTCAACGATCGGACCCGGCGAGAATGGGGGACCGTGGACGCCCGCCAGCACGCCAGGGACGCCAGGGACGGGGGAGCCGAATGCGACGCCGCGCGCCGGAGAGACCGTGAGCCGCATCGCCAGCCTGGAGGCCCTCTACGAGGCCACGAGGCGGATCGGGCTCCGCGACAGCCTCGACGAGCTGGTGGACGAGGTGCTGGACCGGGCCCAGGAGCTGGTGGGCTTCGAGCACTGCGCCCTCATGCTCCCCGACCCCGAGACCGGCCGGCTCGAGGTGAGGCGGGTGCGGGGGTACGGCGACCGGCGCTCCCGCGTCCTGGGGATGGTCATCGAGCCCGGCCAGGGCCTCTCCGGGTGGGCGGCCGAGCACCGGGAGTCCGTCCGGGTGGGCGACGTCCGGCGCGACGACCGGTACCTGGAGGGGCTGGCCGAGGCCCGCTCGAACCTGGCGGTGCCGCTGATGGTCGGCAACGAGGTGGCCGGGGTGCTCAACGCCGAGTCGGAGCGGGAGGACGCCTTCACCCGGGAGCACGAGAAGCTGCTCACGGTCCTCGGCGCCCAGGCCGCCCTGGCGCTGGTGGCCTCGCGGGCCCGCAACCGGCTCCAGTCCCAGATCCGCCGGCTGGACGCCCTCCACCGGATCTCGCGCCTCGCCAGCGTCCGCGGCGACCTCGAGGAGAAGCTGCCGGAGATGCTGCGGATCACCCGTGAGATCATGCCCGAGGGGCGGGCGGCGATCCTCCTGCTGGACGACGAGGGCGTGCTGCGGGTCCGGGCCGCCCAGGGATACGCGGAAGGGGTGGAGGAGCTCGCCATCCGGCCCGGACAGGGGGTGACCGGCCGGTGCCTCGAGCTCGAGGAGCCGGTGGTCGTCCAGGACGTCCGCGACGACCCGGACTACATCGAGGGCGTGCCCGAGGGGCGCAGCGAGATGGCCGTCCCCCTGCGGGTCGAGGGCGAGATCCTCGGCGTGCTGGACGTCGAGACCACCCGCCCCCGGGCGTTCGACGAGGAGTCGGTGCGCACCCTCTCGGTCATCGGCCATCACGTGGCGGCGGTGATCCACACCGTCCGCCTCCACACCGAGACCCGGCGGCTGGCCGTCACGGACCCGCTGACCGGGCTCCACAACCGGCGCCACTTCCTGCAGAAGTTCCGGGAGCACGTGGCCCGGGCCGACCGCTACGGGGAGGAGCTGGCCCTGCTGCTGCTGGACTGCGACCAGCTCAAGTCCATCAACGACCGCCACGGCCACCAGGCCGGCGATCGGGCCCTCCGGCAGGTGGCCGATCTGCTCCGCCACTCGCTGCGCGAGACCGACGAGACGGCCCGCCTGGGGGGCGACGAGTTCGCCGCCCTGCTCCTGAACGCCGACCCCGAGCTCACCCGGCGGGTGACCGAACGGCTCCAGGCCGACATCGAGGACCTCCACCTGGTCACCGGCGAGGGTCAGGCCATGGACGTGCACGTCTCCACGGGCGTCGCCTTCTACCCGAACGACGCCGACGGCGTGGAGTCGCTCCTCCGGCGGGCGGACGAGGCCCTCTACCGGGCCAAGGAGCGGGAGCGCGGGGCGCCGGTCCGCTTCGGCGACATCGACCCCGCCGACCGGCCCGGCCGGGACGCCGGCCAGGGATACGACTCGAC
>CAZJJO010000001.1:0-5513 GCA_964546375.1 uncultured Gemmatimonadota bacterium | reverse complement strand
ACATCGACCCCGCCGACCGGCCCGGCCGGGACGCCGGCCAGGGATACGACTCGACAGGCTGAGCCGCCGGGGGGCGGCCGAGGAGGGCGGCCGGCAGGACCGAAACTTGCGCTCGATGTCGGGCACCGACGCGGCGAGCCGCGGCCCTCGCCGCTCCCCGACGCCCACCGGGAGGAGCCGATGTCCCGACGTCTCGCGGAGCAGCAGTGCGAGCCCTGCCACGGCGACGTGCCGCCGCTGGAGGGCGAGGAGCTCGCCGACCTGCTCGACGAGCTGCCCGCCGGCTGGGAGGTGGTCGACGGCCACCACCTGGCGAAGACGTTCGAGTTCGACGACTTCGCGTCGGCGCTGGACTTCGTCAACGAGGTGGGCGAGCTGGCCGAGGAGCAGGGCCACCACCCGGACCTGCACCTCTCCTGGGGCGAGGTGGGGGTGGAGGTCTGGACCCACGCCATCGACGGCCTGAGCGAGAACGATTTCATCCTCGCCGCCCGGATCGAGCGGCTCTGAGGCGCCGCCCGGACCCCCGACCCCGGAGCGGACCGACGACCCCGGTCGTCCGGAGCGGGGCCTCCGGATCGCGTTCGTCGACTCCTGGCGGCGCGACCGGGCCCGCGGAAGCGGCTCCGCCGTCGGCATCGCCGGCCTCGCCGGGGGGCTCCGGTCGCTGGGCCACCGGGTGGACTTCCTCGGCCCCGGGAGCCGGGACCCGGGCACCCTCCGGCGTCTGGCCTTCAATGCCGCGCTCCCCTTCCGCCTCGACCCCGCGGCCCGGGACCTGGTCGTCTCCTTCGACCTGGACGGATGCTTCGTCGACACCGGTTCGGTCCCCCGGGTGGCCTGCCTGAAGGGTGTGATGGCGGACGAGGCGCGCTTCGAGACCGGGCTCACGCGCCTCCGCTTCGCCGCCCTCGCCCGCCTGGAGGCCCGCGCCGCCCGACGGGCCGACCGCGTGGTCGTCACCAGCGAGCACTGCCGGGAGGTGGTGCGCCGGGCCTACGGGGTCGCGCCGCGGCGCCAGGCCGTCGTGCCGGAGGGCATCGACCTCGAGGCCTGGCGCGACCTGCCCGAGCCCGAGGATCCCGCCCCGGGTCCCACGGTCCTGAGCGTCGCCCGCCAGTACCCCCGGAAGAACACCGCCACGCTGGTGCGGGCCTTCGCCCGGGTGCGGGAGGAGCGGCCGGACGCGCGCCTGCGGATCGTCGGCGGCGGGCCGGAGCTGGGTCGGCTCCGCCGGCTCGTCCGGGGGATGGGGCTGGAGGGCCCGGTCCGGCTGGAGGGCGAGGTGGCCGGCCTGGAGCGGCTGCAGGCGGCCTACGCGGGCGCCGATCTCTTCTGCCTCCCGTCCCTCCAGGAGGGCTTCGGGATCGTCTTCCTCGAGGCCATGGCGGCGGGGCTGCCGGTGGTGGCCGGCGACGCGGCCGCCGTGCCGGAGGTGGTCCCGGACGGCGAGACGGGCCTCCTGGTGGATCCCCGCGACCCGGACGCGGTGGCGGGCGCCCTGCTGCGGCTGCTCTCGGACGGGGAGCTCCGCCGCTCGATGGCTCGCGCCGGCCGGGAGCGGGTCCGGGCCTACGGCTGGCCGGCCGTGGCCCGCCGGTTCCTGGACGCCGTGGGCGACCTGTTCCCCCGGGACGAGACGCCGGCTGCACGGGGACGGCCGGGCGCGAGCTGACCGGGCTTGTCCACCGGCGGCCCGCCGCCAACCTTAAGCCGGCCTGCCGGGAGCCCGGCGCCAGCGCACCACCGACCCTCTCACCTCGACGGGACCCGCCGGATGCCATCTGATCCCTCGAACGAAGGCGAGGAGCTGCGCCGGTTCACCCGGCACGTCCTGCGCGACGTCCGGGCCCTCGAGGAGGTGCTCCAGAGCGACCTGATGGAGCGCGGGGACCGGCGCATCGGCGCCGAGCAGGAGTTCTTCCTGGTGGACCGCAACTGGCGGCCCGCCCCGGTGAACACCGAGATCCTCGACCGCATCGACGACCCCCGGGTCGTCTCCGAGCTCGGCCGCTACAACATGGAGCTGAACGCCGAGCCGGTGGACTGGGGGGGCGACTGCCTCAGCCGCCTGCACCGCCAGATCGAGGAGCTGCTGGAGCTGGTGCGCGGCACGGCCCGCGAGCGGGACGTCCGGATCCTGCTCACCGGCATCCTGCCGACCATCCGGAAGTCCGACCTGAACCTCGACAACATCACCCCGAAGGACCGGTACCGGCGCCTCAACGACGTCCTGATGCGGATGCGGGGCGGCAGCTTCGAGTTCCACCTGAAGGGCACCGACGAGCTGCGCCTGGAGCAGGACAACATCATGGTCGAGTCGGCCAACACCAGCTTCCAGGTGCACTTCCAGGTCGACCCCGAGGAGTTCGCCCCGCTCTACAACGTGTCCCAGGCCGTCACGGCGCCGGTGCTGGCGGTGGGCGTCAACTCGCCGATGATCTTCGGGAAGCGGCTGTGGCACGAGACCCGGATCGCGCTCTTCCAGCTCTCCGTGGACATCCGCTCCAAGGCCCCGGACCTCCGGGAGATCCCGCCCCGGGTCACCTTCGGCCAGCAGTGGGTCGACGAGTCGGTGCTGGAGGTCTACCGCGAGGACATCTCGCGCTTCCGCTCCCTGTTCTCGGAGGAGATCGAGGAGGACCCCTTCGACGCCATCGAGGAGGGGCGCGCGCCCGGGCTGGCGGCCCTGCAGCTCCACAACAGCACCGTCTACCGGTGGAACCGCCCGTGCTACGGCCTGTCGGGACAGGGGAAGGCGCACCTCCGCATCGAGAACCGGGTCCTCCCCTCGGGTCCCACCCTGCTCGACGAGATGGCCAACGCCGCCTTCTGGCTGGGCCTGGTCAACGGCGTCGCCAGCGAGCACGGGGACGTCCGCGAGAAGATGGACTTCGACGACGCGCGGGGGAACTTCGTGGCGGCGGCCCGGCTGGGGATGGGCGCCAACCTCCGGTGGCTGGACGGGGAGGACTGGCCGGCCGACGAGCTGGTCCGCGAGCGGCTGCTGCCCATGGCCCGCGAGGGGCTCCGCGACTCGGACATCGACGAGGGCGATCTGCAGGGCTACCTCGACGTCATCGACCATCGTGCGGAGGGCGGACGGACGGGCGCGGCCTGGATGCTCAAGTCCGTGGCCGGCATGGAGGACCGGGGCGCTCCCGAGGAGAAGCTCCGGGCGCTGACCGGGGCGATGGCGGCCCGCCAGCGGACCGGCGAGCCCGTCCACGAGTGGGACCCGGCCGAGCTCGAGGAGGGCGGCGGCTGGCAGCCGAGCTACCTCCAGCTCGAGGGGTTCATGACCACCGACCTCCACACGGTGAACCAGGACGACGCCGTGGACCTGGTGGCGAACCTCATGGCCTGGCACCGGGTACGCTACATTCCGGTCGAGGACGACGACCACCACCTGGTCGGTCTCGTCTCCGACCGATCCCTGCTCCGCTTCCTGGCCGGCGACGAGCGGGAAGCCGACGAGGAGCCGGTCCCCGTCAGCGAGATCATGGTGCGGGACCTGGTCACGGCCTCCCCGGAGACGCCCACGCTCGAGGCGGTCGAGCTGATGCGGGAGCAGTCGGTGCCCTGCCTGCCCGTGGTCCGGGAGGGACGGCTGGTGGGGCTGGTCACGGAGCACAGCTTCCTGGAGATCGCCGGGCAGCTCCTGGAGCGACGACTCGAGGAATCCGCGGGGGAGTGAACGGAACGGCCGTCCGCAGGGACATCGGCGAGCGATCGGCGGCCGAGCGCCTCATCGGCCGCCACGGGGGGGCGGAGGACGGCCCGCTCCTGGTCTGCGTCGCGGGCCTCCACGGCAACGAGCGCTCGGGGATCGAGGCGCTCCGCCGGGTCTTCCGCCGGCTGGACGAGAGCCGCCCCGCCTTCCGGGGCGAGCTGGTGGCGCTGGCCGGCAACGTGCCGGCCCTCGAGCGGGGCCAGCGCTTCCTGGACGAGGACCTCAACCGCGTCTGGACGCTCGACCGCATCGCGGCCCTGAAGGGGATCTCCCGCGACGGCCGGGAGCCCGCCTCCTGCCCGCTGACGGCGGAGGCCCGCGAGCAGAGCCGGCTGATGGCGGCGCTGGAGGTGGTCTTTCGCCGTGCACGGGGGCGCCGCGTCTACCTGATCGACCTCCACACCACCTCGGCGGAGAGCGTCCCCTTCGTCACCTTCAGCGACTCGCTGCGCAACCGCTCGTTCGCCCGGACCTTCCCGGTGCCCCTGGTCCTGGGCCTCGAGGAGGAGCTGGAGGGGACCTTCCTGGACTGGATCGACCACCTGGGCCACGTGGGCATCGGCCTGGAGGGCGGCGCGCACCGCGCCCCGGAGTCCGTGGTGCACCTGGAGCGGGCCGTCTGGCTCGCCCTCGTCTCGGTCGGCGCCGTCGAGCTGGACGACGTGCCCGAGCCGGACGGCCTGCGTCGTCGGCTGCGGCGGGCCGCCGAGGCCGTGCCCTCGCTCTTCGAGGTCCGCTACCGCCACGCCCTGCGCGAGGACGACGGGTTCCGGATGGAGCCGGGCTACCGCAACTTCGACCCGGTGGAGGAGGGACAGCTCGTCGCCCGCGACCGGCGCGGCGAGATCCGCGCGCCCGAGTCCGGGCGCCTCTTCCTCCCCCTGTACCAGGAGAAGGGCGGCGAGGGGTTCTTCCTGGTGCGGGAGGTGGCGCCGTTCTGGCTGATCGTCTCGGCGGTCCTGCGCCGCCTGCGCCTGGACGTGCTGGCCCGCTGGCTCCCCGGCGTGCAGCGCCACCCCGAGCGGGCGGAGTCGATCACCGTCCATCCCCGGGCCGCCCGTCCGATGGTGGTGAAGCTGTTCCACCTGCTGGGCTACCGGCGCGAGCGGCCGGAGGGGGGACGGCTGGTGCTCACCCGGCGGAAGGACGTCGCCGAGTCGGGCTGATCCGGCCCGGCCCCGGGAGGGGCGGCGGGCCGGGCGGGGCCGGCGCCCACCGTCCCCGGGAGGTCAGGCGCCGAACCGGGCCTCGTGGCGCTCGATCTCCTCCTCCTCGATCTTCTCCACCAGGGGCGGGATCGGCTCGAAGGGGCGGCCGCCCGCCAGGTCGTCCAGGCCGATGTCGGCCAGCGGCGTCGAGCGCTCCTCGTCGTCCAGGCGCAGGGCGTCGAGGACGGTGTCCGCCAGGTCCGGGATCACGGGCCGGGCCGCCTCGGCGAAGAGCCGGATCAGGTTGAAGCAGGTCCGGATGGTCGTCCGGGCCTCGTCGGGGTCGGTCTTCACCGTGCTCCACGGGGCCCGCTCGTCGATGTAGGCGTTGCCCAGCTTCCAGAGGGCCCGCAGCTCGCGCATGGCCCGCCGGAAGTCCATCTCGCGCATGGCGGAGCGGTAGGCGTCGAGGCGCCGGCCGCTCTCCTCGGCCAGCTCCCGCTCGGCCGGCCCCGGGGCTCCGCCGTCGGGGATCTCGGCTCCGAACCGAGCGTCGCAGAACTGGAAGACCCGGTGGACGAAGTTCCCGAAGGTGCCGGCCAGGTCCTTGTTCACCGCCGACGCGAACAGCT